>JBJTOY010000109.1:0-5917 GCA_046074845.1 Actinomycetes bacterium
CACGGCGCCGGAGCTCGGCCACGTTGGCGCGGATCGCGCCCAGGTCCACCCCGACGTGCGCCGGGCGGAAGCGTGGGGTCACGTGGTCCGCGCGAGGTGGCGGACGAGGTCACCACGGGCGACGATGCCCACCACCTTGCCGGCGGCGTCGAGCACCGGCACGTGGCTCACCTGAGCGTCGTGCATGAGGGTCGCGAGTTCCTCGACCGTCGCCTCGGCCCGGATCGTCGGCGCGTCGGTGGCCATGAGGTCGGCCACGGTCGCTGCAGCGGCGCGCCGCAGGTCCTCGTCGTAGCGCTTGAGCTGACCGGGCAGGGTGAACTCGATGCCGGGGAGGATCGCGATCGTGGTCGGCACGTGGATGCCCGACTCGCGCAGCACGAGGTCCTCATCGCGCAGCAGTCCCTCGTAGACGTCGCCGGCCCCGACCACGGGGACCGCACCGAAGCCGGTGTCCGCGAGCAGGTCCGCGACCTCGGCGATTCCCATCTCGGGGTGGACGGTGGTGACCTCGGTGGTCATCACGTCGCGGACGGTCGCCATGGTTCGCTCCTGGTTCAGGGGGTTGGGTCGTCGGTTCGGGGTGCCCGGCTCGGGACCCGCCGGTCCGTGAGGAGCCGGACGGCCTCGGCCAGTGCGGCGACGAGGTCGCCGGCCACCAGGCAAGTATGCCCCGCGAGGTCGGCCGCGCCGCCGTGGAGCCAGGCCGCGGCCGCTCCGGCCCGGATCGGCGGCAGCCCCGCCGCGAGCAAGGAGCCCGCGATCCCGGACAGCACGTCGCCCGTGCCGGCGGTGGCGAGCCAGGGCCCGCCGGTGTCCGCGACGAGCACCCGCCCCTGCGGATCGGCCACGACGGTGGTCGGACCCTTGAGGAGGACGGTCGCACCGGTGGCCGCAGCGAGCCGCCGAGCCGCGGCGAGGCGGTCGGGGCCGACCGGCGCGTCGAGTCGGGCGAACTCGCCCTCGTGCGGGGTCAGCAGCACGGGCGCGCCGCCCGCCTCGGCGCGGGCCCGCAGCGGGGCCGGGTCACCGGCGAGGGCGGTGAGGGCGTCGGCGTCGAGGAGGAGCGGGCGTTCGCACTCGGCGATGAGGCGGCGCACCGCCGGGCCGACCGAGGGCGCGGTGCCGAGGCCCGGACCGACCACGAGCGCACCGAACCGACCGGCCGCCGCGAGCAGCGCGTCGACCCCGGCGTCGTCGAGGGAACCGGCGGATGGACCGTCGGGCGCCGACGGCAGCGGTCGGCGCACGACCTCGACTCCGAACGGGACGCCCGCATCGGCACCCGCGCCCGTCCCCGTGACCGAACTCTGCAGTTCGAGGGGCGCCCCGGTGCCCTCGTCGCGGCGAGGCTCGGGGTCGGTGGTCGGGGTCGCGGCCCAGACGATGCCGCTGCCCGCGCGCAGGGCCGCCGCGGCGGCGAGGATCGGCGCGCCCTGCATCCCGGGCGAGCCACCGACCACGAGCAGCGGTCCGGCGCTCCACTTGTGGGCGTCCGCGTCACGGGTCGGCCACCAGGCCGCGACGTCCGCACCGGTGACGAGCGCGGCCTGCGGGTCCGCGGCGGTCGGTCCGAGGTCGATGCCGATGTCGACCACACTCACCGCCCCGGCGCAGGTGCGACCCAGCTCCGCGAGCAGGCCCGGTTTCCATGCGGCGAAGGTGACCGTGCGGGTCGCGTGCACCACCGGACCCGCGGCCGCCCCCGTCGTGCCGTCGATGCCGCTCGGGATGTCGATCGCGACCACGGGGACCGCGACCGTCGCCGTGCGTTCGGCGAACCAAGCGGCGTCGCCCTCGAGCGCGCCGCGGAACCCCGTCCCGTACATGGCGTCGACGAGCGCATCGGCACGTCGGATCGCCCGTTCCGCCACGGCGCGGTCGAACCCGCCCGCGACGTCGAGCACCGTGCACCGGACGCCGCGGGCCGAGAGCGCGTCGGCCGCCACCCGCCCGTCGGCGCCGTTGTTCCCCGTGCCGCACGCGAGCACGACGCGCCGGCCGTAGGCGCCACCGAGTTCGTCGAGGACCGCCCGGGCCACCGCGCGCCCGGCCCGGCCCACCAGCGTCTCGAACGCGGTGCCCTCCGCGATCGTCCGCCGGTCGGCCTCGGCCATCTCGGCGGGCGTGAGGATCGGCTCCATGCGGCTCAGCCCAGCGCGAGCGCCACCGCCATCGCGGTGGTGTCCGAGTGCGACAACGACAGCCGCCACTCGCGCACCCCCCGATCGGCAGCGAGAGCCGCGGCGCGCCCGTGGAGGCGCAGCGTCGGCGCGCCGTCGGCGCCGCGCTCGACCTCGACCTGGGCGAGCGCGAACGCCCCGAGGCCCACACCGAGCGCCTTCATCACCGCCTCCTTGGCCGCGAAGCGCGCCGCGAGCCCGGGCACCGGGTCACGGCGACCGGCGAGCGCGGCACGCTCGCGTGCCTCGAAGACCCGGTCCGCGATCCGGGGGCGACGGTCGAGCACCGCGCGGAACCGCCCGATCTCCACGAGGTCCGTCCCCAGGCCGACGACCCCGGCGCCGTTCACGCGGACCGCCACCGGTCGGCCAGCACGTACACCGGGGTCGTGAGCAGTTCGGTGGTGGTGAAGTCGGCGAGGCGGGCGTCGTCGAAGGTCGGCTCGGTCTCGGTCACCGCGCTGCGGACCGCGGCGAACCGGTTCCGGTACCCGTCGAGCACGGCGCGGGTGATCGCCGGGGCGAGGTGCTCCTCGAGATCGACGTGCAGCAGCGTGATGCCGACGGTCTGGGCGCCCTTCACCTCGGGCACGAGCACGACGGTGCGGCCGTCCCGGCGTCCGATGGCCACCGTCACCTCGCGCTCGGCCGCCGTGAGTTGCTTCGTGCCGCGCAGCCGCCGATCGGTCTCGGTGCGCGACGGGTACGTGGCCCCGATGCCCGAGCGGTCGAGCACCGTGATCGTGGCGTCGTCGGTGGCCGGATCGCCGTCGATGCGGTAGCGGATCGTGCCGATGACCGCGGCGATCGCGGGGTCGAGGGCCACGAGGGTGCGCAGGATCCGGTACCCGAGGTTGTCGCGGGGCACCCCGGCGCCGAGCACCGCCTGGACGAGTTCGCTCTGCAGGAGCGTGTCGTCGGAACGCGAGATGCCGACGGTGACCGTCTTGGCCTGGTGCTTGATCGCATCGACCGGACGGGTGAGTTCCTCGATCGCCCGGGTGAGCGCGGCGGTGAGGTCCTCGACGACGGTGAGCGGTGTACCGACCTTGCCCCACTCGATGGCGTAGGCGTCGAGGGGGACCGTGCCGGTCGCGTACCGCAGCAGCGAGGCGGTGCGCACGGCGGTGCCCGCCTCGAGCGACCCGTCGTAGCCGCCGACCCGCAGTCCGGCCGCGAACCGCTCGGCCAGCGGGGCGAGCCGATCGGCGAGGGCCGCGGCCGCCGCCGTCGGGTCGGTCGAACCCCCGAGGAAGGTCGCCTCGATCGCGGCCCGAGCCTCGCGCAGCGGTCGGGCCGACGCATCGATCGCGAGCGCGGCCTCGTAGCCGAACAGGTGGCCGGCCATCGCAGCGAGCACGAAGGCGAGGTCGGGGTGCGTCGCCGGGACCTCGAGGACCTCGTGCGCCGCACCGAACCGGTCCTCGCCCTCGTCGACGATGGCGATGGTCGCCGCCTTGTGCGCGCCGTAGATCGCGAGTTCCTTGGCAACGTCGTCGGCGATCGAGCCGCGCAGGCCGGCGGCGCACACGAGGATCATCGGCTCGGCCGAGAGGTCGATGTGCTTCTTGTCCTCGGTGGCGTCACACGCGATCGACTTGTAGCAGAGCTCGGAGAGCTTGATCCGGACCTCGGCAGCGGCGATGCGGTTGCGTCCGTTGCCGACCACCGCCCAGGAGCGTCGGGTCGGCGCGAGCGAGCCGGCGATGCGAGCCGCGACCTCCCGGCGGGCGAGGACCCCGTCCATCGCGGTGGGCAGGTCGCGCAGCGCCGCGAGCAGGTCCTGCCGATCGGCGAGGGCGGCCCCGCTCGCCTCGGCGATCGCGAACGCCAGCAGGAACCCCGCCGCGATCTGCGCGTAGAACGCCTTGGTGGAGGCCACGCTCATCTCCACGTCGCGACCGTCCGAGGTGTACAGGACCCCGTCGCTGCGATCGGTGAGGTCGCTGTTGCGTCGGTTCACGATCGCGATGACCGCCGCCCCGCGCCCGCGCACGAGGTCGACGGTGCGGTTCGTGTCGGTGGTGGTACCGCTCTGGCTGATGGCGACCACGAGGGTGTCCGACATGTCGGGCACGAGGCGGAAGCCCGAGAGTTCGGTGGCCACCAGGGCCTCGGCCGTGAGGACCGCCCCGGGTCCGACGAGATCGTTGAGCGCCGCGGCCAGGCTCTGACCCGCGACCGCCGCGGTGCCCTGCCCGACGACGAGGACCCGACGGATCGCACCGTGGACGAGCCGGGTCCGCACGGCGTCGGGCAGCGCGTCGTGTCCGATGTCGACCGTGAGGCGGCCGTCGTGCTCGAGCAACTTCGACCGCAGGGTCTTGCGGAACGAGGCCGGCGACTCCGAGATCTCCTTGAGCAGGTAGTGCGGGTGATCGCCCCGGTCGATGTCGCGGGTGGTGATCTGCGCGTGCTGGAGTTCGTCGGCGTCCACCGGCAGCGGCGTTCCGTCGTAGGCGAACCGTTCGATCCCGAGGGTGCCGCCGGCGCCGGCCGCGTCGAGCACCACAATCTGGCCCCGGCTCGCGCCGGGGTTGTCCGGGTTGCCCGGGGTCTCCCCATCGAGGCGGAGGTAGGTGTCGGTCTCCTCGACCACGCCGTACGGCTCGCTCGCCACGATGTAGGCGTCGTCGGCGAGGCCGACGTAGACGGCCTGACCACTGCCGCGCAGCGCGAGCAGCAGGCGGTCGGGCGCGGCGTCCGCATGGGCCGCGATGGCCACGCTCCCCTCGAAGGAGGCCACGGTGGACCGGAACGCCTCGACGAGACCCTGCCCTTCCGCGAGCGATCGCGACACGAGGGTCGGGATCACCTTGGCGTCCGTGGTGATCTCGGGTGCGATGCCGAGGCCGTGGCGGGCCACGAGTTCGAGGTGGTTGTCCACGTCGCCGTTGAGCGCGGCGGCCACGTAGGGACCACCCGGGGCCGCGGTCTCCTCGTGGTTCAGCGGGTGCGCGTTCGCCTCCGAGATGATGCCGACGCTCGCCCACCGGGTGTGGCCGAGCACCACGACCTCCGAGTGGGAGCCGGCCAGCGCCAGGTGCAGGAGGTCGTCCTCGGTGATCGCGGCGCGCAGCGCGGCGACGTTGTCGCCGAGTTCACCGATCTCGGCCGCCGCCTTGTAGACGAAGGCGAGCGCGTCGCCGACCGCCCGCACCGAGCGGTTGCGGAGCAGCGGGTCGGCGGAGCGACCCTCGACCCGACGCCGGACCGCCGGGTCCGCGAGGTCGAGCCCGTGGCCGCGCACGTGCAGCTGCAGACCGGCCGAGTCGCGGCCGCGCACCTCGAGCCGGTCGATGGCGCTGAGCGCGACCTGCACCGAGTGCAGTCCTGCGACCGCCGCGTGGTGGGAGGCCGGGTCGAGGCCGCCGAGCAGACCGTGGATGGCCTCCGCGGTGCGCAACCGGTCCCGGTCCACGGCCCACACGGCGTCCTTGGCCGCGACGAGCGCCTCGTTGACCGGCTCCACGTGGTCGGCATCGACGGAACCCGCGTCGAGGGCGGCCTCGATCCGGACCAGCAGTGGACCGAGCGCGTCGGCCTCGTCGCGCACCCGGGTCGCGCCAGCCCGATCGGCGAGCAGTGCCGTGGCGCCCGGCACCCCGTGCAGTGCACCGTCGACCGCGGCGGCGTGCTCCGCCGCGTCGCGCAGGCCCACTGCGGCGGCCGCGCCGTCACCGGCCTCGGCCGCGGCGAGTGCGGCCTCGAGGTGGCCGCGGGCGGTGAGGAGT
>JBJTOY010000110.1:0-15636 GCA_046074845.1 Actinomycetes bacterium
CGGGTGGTCGTCGTCGACCTCGACGTGCAGTTCGGCGACGTCGGGCATGCGCTCCGACTCCTGCCCGAGCACACGTTGACCGACATCGTCGCTCAGGGCGGCGACCCCGATCCGGCCGTCGTGAAGGCGTCCCTCACGAACCATCCGAGTGGACTGTTCGTGCTCTCCGCCCCGGAGTCCCCGGCGGAGGCCGAGGACGTCCGACCGAACCAGATCACCCGGATCATCGAGATCCTCGCCCGCGAGTTCGAGTACGTGATCCTGGACACCCCGGCCGGCCTCGACGAGATCACCCTCACCGCCATGGAGAGCGCGACCGACCTCATTCTCGTGTGCGGCACCGATGTCGCGAGCATCCGCAGCATGCGCAAGGAGGTCGACGCGTTCGACCAGATCGGGCTGACCCTCCAGCGCCGCCACTTCGCGCTCAACCGGGCGGATGCCCGCGTCGGCCTCGAGATCCGCGACATCGAGGGGACGGTCGGCCTCGAGGTGGATGTCCAGATCCCGTCCTCCCGCACCGTGCCGCTCAGCATGAACCAGGGCTCGCCGATCCTCGAATCCCAGCCCCGCTCCCCCGTGGCCCGCGCCTACGGGGAACTGGTCAACCGGTTCCTCAACGTGGGGGCGCCCCCCGTCGAGGCGCCGCAGTCGACCGCCCAGAACGTCGCCCGATTTCGTCGTCGCAAGGAGCTCCGATGAGCCTCCGGGACCGTCTCCGCCAGTCCGACCCGTCCGCCGAGGCCGCCGAACCCACGCCGGACCCTGAGCCCTCACGCCTCACGGCCCTCCGGGAACAGACCGCCACGGCGACGACCATGCCCGCCGATCCGTTCGCCGCGATCAAGCGCCGGGCCCAGGACGCGCTCTTCGCCCGTCTGGGTTCGCGCCTCTACGACTCCTCGATGGACGAGCACCAACTCGATGCGTACGTGCTCCAGGAACTGTCCAAGGTGATCGACCAGGAGCAGGTGCCGCTCACTCCGGCGGAGCGGGCCCGCATCGTCGCCAGCCTCATGGACGACGTGCTCGGGTACGGCGCGATCGAGAAACACCTCGCGGACCCGGACGTGACCGAGGTGATGGTGAACTCGCTCGACGCGATCTTCGTCGAGCGCAACGGTCGCCTGTACCGGACCCAGGAGCGGTACCTGTCCGACGATCACCTCCGCCAGGTGATCGAGCGGATCGTGTCGCGGGTCGGTCGGCGCATCGACGAGTCCTCCCCGATGGTGGACGCCCGCCTGCCCGATGGCAGCCGGGTCAACGCGGTGATCCCGCCGCTGGCGATCGACGGTCCGGTGCTCACCATCCGGAAGTTCTCCCAGCGAGCCCTCACGCTGCCTGACCTCGTCGGTCTCGACACCGTGACTCCGACGTTGGTCGAACTCATCGGCGCGTGCGTCGAGGGCCGGCTCAACATCCTCGTCTCCGGCGGTACCGGCACCGGGAAGACGACCCTGCTCAACGCGCTGTCGGCCTGCATCCCCGACGACGAGCGACTCGTGACGGTCGAGGATGCCGCCGAGCTGCGCCTGTCCCAGCCCCACGTGATCCGCCTCGAGAGCCGCCCGCCGAACATCGAGGGTCGCGGTGAGGTCACGATCCGCGATCTGGTGCGCAACGCGCTGCGGATGCGGCCCGACCGCATCATCGTCGGGGAGGTCCGAGGCGCCGAGGCGCTCGACATGCTGCAGGCCATGAACACCGGCCACGAGGGGTCGCTGTCCACCCTGCACGCCAACTCACCCCGGGATGCGCTATCCCGCCTCGAGACCATGACCCTCATGGCCGGGGTCGAACTGCCGGTCCGGGCGATCCGTGAACAGGCGGCTTCTGCCATCGACGTGATCGTGCACATCAGCCGGCTGCGCGACGGAACTCGCCGGGTGACCCAGATGGTCGAGGTCGCGGGCATGGAGGGGGAGACGATCACCCTGACCGACCTCTTCTCCTTCGATTTCAGTGCCGGCATCGACGAGGAGGGAAGGTTCCGGGGCGTCCCGGTGCCGACCGGGTTGCGGCCGCGGTTCCTCCAACGCCTCGCCGACCAGGGCATCGTCATCCCCGACACCGTCTTCACCTCGGCTGGGGCGTACGACCGGTGAGACCCGCGAACGCCCTGCGGGCCGTCGCGGCGTTCACGCTCGCCGGACTTGCCCTCGTCCTGCCGACCACCGCGGTCTCGGCCGCCGGTGAGGTCACGGTGACGAACGTCGACACCTCGGCGGCGCCGCGGGTGACCATGTCGGTGTCCGTGCCGGGCACATCCCCCACCGAGCCGTTGCCGGCCTCGGCCTTCACGGTCCTCGAGACCGGACGCCGCCGCCAGGCCGAGGTCGTGGGCGTCCCGAGCGACCCCCTGCAGGTCATCCTCGTCATGGACACCTCCGGCAGCATGGCGGGCTCCGGGCTCGCCGGTGCGAAGTCGGCGGCGAACACGCTCCTCGACGGCCTGCCGGACGGCGCCTCGGTCGGCCTGATCGGATTCGGGGACCGCCCGTACCTCGCGAGCCCGTTCACCGCGGACCGCACCGTCACCCGGCGGGCGATCGCCGCGCTGACTGCGACCGGTGAGACCGCATTGAACGACGCCGTGGTGCAAGCCGCACGATCGTTCACCCAGCCGCGTCGCACGATGGTCGTGCTCACCGACGGTCGCGACACCGTGAGCGGCGCAACCACAGAGCAGGCGGCCACCGCCGCGACGGCGGCGAACGCGAGTGTCTACGGGGTGGAGCTCGCGACCTCGGATTCGGACCCGGCCGGACTCCGGGCGATCGCAGCGCCCTCCGGCGGCAGCGTCGCCCGGGCCGACGATCCTCAGGCACTCGACGGCATCTTCGACACGATCGGCTCGCAGATCGCCTCGCAGTACCAACTGCGCTTCACCGCGACCGGATCCGGTTCGACCGGCTTCACCGTCCGCGTGCGCACCCCCGATGGCGTGCAGTCGGGTTCGACCCGGTTCAGCCTGCCGGCCGCAGCGACCGATGCGGGGGCCGAGGCCGCACTGCCGACCCCGACGATCCCAGCGGGCGAGATCGCTGGATCGGACGGGATCCTCCAGTCGACCGCAGCACTCTGGATCGGGGTGCTGCTGGCGGTCGTGGGACTCGGGACACTCGGATGGTTCGTGTTCCGGCCTGAGGCCGACCGCAGCCAACTCGCGGGCGCCGGCCGATCGATGGGTTCGACGATCGGTGAGCTCCGACGCGGTGCCACGGAACTCATCGACCGGAACCTCGACCGAGGTGCGCGCGAAGCCGGTCTCGACCGCACGCTCGAGCGAGCGGGGATGGACATGCGCCCGGGCGAGTTCGTCCTCGCCACCGGCGCGACCGCCCTCGGTGCACTGCTCTTCGGCATCGTGATCTCGGGCATCGTGGTGGGCCTCGCGTTCGCCGTCGTCGCGGTGGTCCTCGCCTACCTGCTCGTGACCCGGCGAATCTCCAAGCGGCAGGAGGCGTTCGCGGACCAGCTCGAGCAGACCCTGCCCCTCATGGCCGGCTCGCTCCGGGCCGGATTCAGTGTCACCCAGGCGATCGACGCCGTGGCACGCGAATCCGACGAGCCCACGGCCTCGGAGTTCCGACGGGTGGTGGTCGAGACCCGCCTGGGACGCGACACCGACGAGGCGCTCGGTGCTCTCGCCGAGCGCGTCGACAGCGAGGACTTCCGGTGGGTCGTCCAGGCGATCGAGATCCACCGGATGGTCGGTGGGGACCTCGCGGAGGTCCTCGACAACGTCTACGCGACGATCCGCGACCGCAACGGCGTGCGTCGCCAGATCCAGGCGCTGTCCGGCGAGGGCAAGCTCTCCGCGATCGTGCTCTTCGTCATGCCGTTCGGCACGGCCCTCGTGATCCAACTCGCGAACCCCGGGTACCTCGGCACCCTGACCCAGTCCACGGCGGGCTGGGTCATGATCCTCTTCGGGCTCGGACTGCTCGCCGTCGGTGGCGTGTGGATCAAGCGCATGTTGCGCCTCGACTACTAGGAGTGCACGTGTCCCCCATCGTCATCCTCGGAGCTCTCGCCATCGGCTGTTCGCTCCCGCTCGCGTGGTGGGCCCTGTCCGGTCCCCGAACCGAACGCGCGCAGGCCACGGACAACCTCCGGATGGGTACGCCCTCGACCACGAACCTGCGCGAGGCCCGTCTCGCCGAATCGGCCCAGGACCGGGTCCTGTCTCCCATGATGTCCGGGCTCGCCGGCAGGGCCAGACGGTGGACGCCGAGCGGGCTCCGCAACTCCATCGAGCAACGCATCCAGCTCGCGGGCCTCGGCGAGGACTGGACGCCGGACCGCATCTTCGCCTCGAAGGCCGTCCTCGGACTCGTCGGCGCTGCGATCACGTTCCTGCTCATGGTCCTGACCCCCAGCCTCAAGGTCCTCATCATCGGGATCGCCGTCACCGCGCTGCTCTTCTTCCTGCCGGACGTCCGCCTCCAGTCCAAGGGCGCCGACCGGCAGCAGGTCATCGAGAACCAACTCGCGGACGTGCTCGACCAGATCACGGTGTGCGTGGAGGCCGGCCTGTCCTTCGACAACGCCGTGCTCCGGGTGGCCCGCGGTTCCGGCCCGCTCCCCGAGGAACTCGGCCGCACCCTCCAGGACGTCCAACTCGGGATGACGCGTTCGGCGGCGCTCGAGCGACTGCTCGACCGTACCGACGTCTCCGACCTCCGGTCCTTCGTCCACGCGTTCAACCAGGCGGAGAAGTACGGCATCCCGATCGCCCAGATCCTCCGGATCCAATCGACCGAGATCCGCACCAAGCGTCGCCAGCGGGCGGAGGAACGGGCCCTCAAGCTGCCGGTGAAGCTCGTGTTCCCGGTCGTGCTCTGCATCCTGCCCGCACTGTTCGTCGTGGTCGCCGGTCCCGCTGCGATCCGCGTCGCCGAATCCTTCTCGACCACGTGAGTACCGCATCGGGCGACAGCCTGCGCGCGCTCCTCGAGGGCATCGATGCCGGATCGCTCGGCGCGCCCGACGTCGCCGTCCCGACCGGCTTCTCGCCGCTCGATCAGGTCCTCATGGGTGGTGTCCGCACCGGCCAGCTCACCCTCGTCGGCGGTCGGCCGGGCATCGGCAAGACGATCCTCGTGCTGCAGTGGGCCCGTACTTTCGCGCTCGCCGGCGTCCCCACCGGCGTCGTCTGCTACGAACACCCCCCGCGGGAGGTGACCGAACGCCTCCTCGCGATCGAGGTGCGGGTCTCGGCGCGCGACGACGAGCAGGTCCTCGTCGACGCGGCCCGCGAACTCGTGCGGCGCGTCATCCTCGCGGGCGAGCCGCTCGGCACCGCCGCCGAGCACCCACTGGCCGACGAGGCGATCCGACGGGCGACCCACTGGGGTCAGCACCTCCACATCGCCGGGACCGCCGGGCGGTCCACGGACCTCGCCGACATCGAGCGCATGGCCGAGGAACTCGGATCCGGCGCGGTCCTCGTCGTGGACTACCTGCAGAAGGTGCCGCTCCCCGAGTACCGGGGCTCCGACGAAGAACGCACCCTGGCGGTCGCCGAGGGACTCAAGGACATCGCGCTGCGCCACGACGTGGCCGTCGTCGCGACCGCAGCCGGGGACCATGCGGGGATCGGGGCACGCCGTCTGCGCATGGGGAACCTGCGGGGTTCGGCCGCACTGGCCCACGAGTGCGACGTCGCGATCACCCTGAACGAGAAGATGCTCGCCGTCTCCAAGGTCGCCACTGCGTACAACACGGCGCGCGCCGAGCAGTTCCAGCGGCAGGTGGTCATGAGCGTGGAGAAGAACCGGAGCGGCCGCGCGGACATGCACCTCGAGTTCACGAAGGACTTCTCGTCCTACCGGTTCGACCCGGCCGGGGCCTTCCTCGGCGAGAAGCTGGTCGACGACCTGCTCTACGAGGAGTGAGGCGGCGTCGGCCTCATGCGCCGGCCGGCACGCCCTCCGCGTAGAACTGCGAGTACCACTTCCGGAACTTCAGGATCGGTCCGTCGGTATCGGCGAGAGCCGGCACCGGGAGGAAGGTCTTGTGCTCCCAGATCGGCTTGTCCTCGACGATCTGCTTGTTGATCTCCTTCACGAACGCCTCAGCCACAGTGGAGGTCATGCGCTCGTCCTCGAACTTGCGCACCATGAAGTTGAACCGGACCACGCAGGTCTCCTCGTCGATCGGGGTGGTCGTGGCGATGTTGATCGCGTCGACGATCCCCGAGAACCACACCTTCGAGTACCCGGGACCGAAGTTGTAGACGTCGATGCGCCCCCATGTCGTGCCCCGCGGGGTCACGTAGCTCTGCTTGGACAGCATCACCGAGCAGGGACCGTCGGTGTTGTACTCCTCGACCTCGGCGACCGTCTCGGTTCCGTGCACGAACATGAAGTGCGCCGGATCGGCGGAGTTCTCCATCATCTCCTGCGGGACCGTACGGATCTCGTACTCCGAGGTGTAGTAGGTTGACCAGCCCTCATCCCCGTACTCGTCCAACTCGTCGACCTCCCACATCGGCGCCACCGTCTCGTCCGGGTGTCGCCACGCGAGGACGAAACCGTTGCGGTTCACCACCGGGTAGGTGCGGAGGCGAGCCTTGCGGTTGATCTTGGTGGAGTACGGGATCTCGAGGCACGAACCCGATCCGTCGAAGCGCCAGCCGTGGAACGGGCACGTGATCGCGCCGTCCTGCACGTGGCCACCGACCCCGAAGTGCGCGCCGAGGTGGGGACAGAACGCGTCCTGCAGGTGGTAGTCCCCCGCCTCGTCGCGCCACAGCACGAGTTCGGTGCTCCAGAAGCGCAGGGCCTTGACCCCACCGGGCTCGAGTTCATCCGGGTACGCGACCTGGAACCAGCCGTACGGGTGCGGGAACGGGAATCGACTCACACTCACTCCTCATCGGGTTCCGAAGACCGCTCGGAACACAGTCCATTCTGCCACCTCGTGCTGCTCCGGGTAGCACCGTCGCTCGATAGCAGTCGGCCTCCGCCGGGCTGCGATGCACAGCCCGGCGGAGGTGGACCACGACCGCTGACTCCCCATCGGACCGGCCGACCACGCACGCGCCGATCGGGCGGACCGGGCCCCGACGACGACCGTCCTCATTGCCCCGCCGGACCCACCGCTTCACGGCGGCGCCCGACGATGACGCGCCGACGCTTGTCGAGTGCGGTGCCGTAATCGGGGACGAACGACTGCTCGACGTCATAGAAACGCTCGATGATCGCAAGCGTGCGCGGGAATCCGTCGCCCTCCAGTTCCGGCGGATGGGATTCGAATATGAGTCTTCCGCCCGGCGCAGTGTACCGATGACAGCGTGCGAAGTAGTCCTCGAGACTCTGCTGCGTATTGCCATCGTACGTGGAATGATTCGCGAAAGACACCACGTCTTCGAACACGGCCGCCGCTTCAAACTCCTCGAACGCTGAAACCGAGTACGCGACGTTCGTCACGCCGCAATAATCGGCGGCGAGACGCGCGATCTCCACAAGATGCGGATTGAGTTCGATTGCCGTGATGTGCGCAGCGGTTCGGGCGAGCTCGAGGGTGAGGAACCCAGAGTTACAGCCGATTTCGAGCAGTCGGCGACCGCGCACCAGTTCAGCGAGGTCCAGCGCGACGATGCGCCCGTCGGTATCGCGGAGCCCCGAGATGCCGAGCCGGCCCGAGGATTGGTAGAACCAGCCTTCCCCATAGTCGTAGCTGTCCCATTGCTCGTCCTGCATCGCGAGCTGGCGGTTCATTGCAGCATGGAGTGACGCCAACGCTGGGTCACCGGCCAGACGCGCGTAATCCTGCCGCCGATTGCGGATACTGGTCGCGCGCACGTTCGACTCGGCACGCCGAGCGTCGCGCTCGAAGGTGAGTGGCGCTCGGGCCGACAATTCGTCGTAGAAGCGCTGATACCCGGCCGGCGAGCCAACCCGGGGGTTCGCCGAGGCGCCCACGTTGGCCACATCGTCGGTACCGGTCATGGCGCTGTACCCGTGCACTTCGGCCTGCGTGTAGAGCATCCGCAGTGCGCGAGCTCGGAGCGTCGGGTGCATGAAGTGATACGTGATGCCGACACCGAGGTCCTGTGGCATCGTCACCATCGACCCAAGATCCCCAGCTGCCGGAACGAGCACGTCCTCCACCAGCAGCTCTGCTCGGATCAACGGATCGATGAACGAGAACATCGCCCGGTAGAGCGTGTCGTCGTCGGGTCGCGGCCCCGGGGGCAGGCTGACGGCGAGAGGAGGGAGTTCCTTCACCGCGAGCACGTCGCCGTCGTCGAGTCCTGGCGTCATCACGAACGCGGACACCGCCGGACGCCCCCGAGTGAGTAGCGACCACAGCAGCACGTCCGCCCCACGGACGTACGGCAACAACCCAGTGTGGACGTGGAACAACCGTATGCCATCGATCGCGAATATCGAAGGCGGCACAATGCCGCCTCCGGTGAAGAGCACATCGGTGACTCCGAGGTCTGCGAGTGCAGTACCGAGGCGTGGATCCTTGTACGAATCGGCGACCACACGTACGAATTCGTCGGCGTGGTCCTCGTAGGAAAAGCCGCTGAACATCGCATCGAATGTTGCCGCCGGATCACGAGTGATCCCGGTCATCGCCTCGGCGATCGCAGCGACGAGCGCAGGGTTGCGGCGCTTGATCGCATACGGGTGATGGTTGTGGGAGGCATCCTGCAGTCGTTGTGCCCGCCGCAGGAACAGCGGGTGACGCCCCGGTCCGGGGCGCCCACGCAGTGACCCTCTCGGCCGTACGATGAGAACGACTCGGGCGGGTCGCAACCCGGCGGCGCGCATTCGTTCGAGGTAGGCGCGAGCTTGGGGCCCTTCCCAGGCCAGAACGGTGATGGGGAGCGGCATTACGGAACTCATCGAAGGCCCGTCCCGTCCACAACACGGTCGAGCACCTCGAGGGCGGCTGCGAGAAGCCGACTCCGCTCAGGAAGTTCGGGCCAGAGGTCGAGTGCTTTGAACGCCGAATTGCAACACTTGAGACCCCAGCCGTCGTTGCCGTTGACTCCGACCCGAGCGGCGTTCGCAAGCAGCACAGCGACAACACCGGCCGCCACAGTCGGTGCCGCTGGTTCCTCGTCACCGAGGCGTGTCCAGCCGTCACCGTATGCGGCCGACACGCGGCCCCGGACGTCGATCTGCCGACAGAGCGCATCGAGAGCGCTGCAGTCGGCTGAACCCGCTTCGAACACCGTGGGCCCCTCTTCGAGCCATCGGCGAACGAGGCCGGCGACTTCGATCGCAGCGGTCGGGGATGAATCGGGTTCTCCATCGTCGCGACCGCCGAGATCTGCGAAGACCGAGCTGAGGGTCACATCTGGTCCAGTCTCTGGAGGAAGGCGTCGGCCTTCGAAGCGATCCACGCTGCGCCGACCGCTCCGCTCGTGCCGACGTTCGAGACGTGCTCGGCCCGCTGCTCACGGATTCCAGCCACGTACGCTGTGCGATCGCGCACGAGTGTCGTCAGCGCGTCCGGGGCAGCGTCGAGTGCCTCCGGATCAATGACGGTGCCGATGCGCTGCCTGACCCTCGACTCGAGCGGCTCGATCCCGACGTCAGCCCACGCTGCATTGTTCACTTTGCGCGGGACGTCAACGAACAGCACTGGGCGCTCGAGGCCGAAGGCATACTCCAGGGCGGCCCCTGACCAGTCGCTCACCATCACGTCGCTGCGGACCAAAGAATCCTGGCCGGCGATATCGGTATCCAACGTGAACCCAGCTCTCGTACCGAACCGTTCATGCAGCGCCTCGATCGCCTTCGGCGAGTGCTTCCGCGTCATCGGATGCGGCCGGGCTATGACCTCGAAACCGGCATCGAGGAGACGCCCGACGAGCTCCACTCCGCATGTCTCGAATAGGCATGTCGGACCCCAGCTTGGAGCGACGAGCACGACCGTGCTGCCGCCACGTCGCACGGCGGACCCTGCGTTCGACGCAATGATGGCGTCGAGACGCCCGTATCCGTGGAGGACCAATTCTTTTGCCGGGAGCCGCTGCAATTCCTCTCGCCGACGAATCTCATCGACCATGTATGGCCCCACGCACAGCACTGCGTCATAGCGGTCGAATGCGTCGGCGTCGTAGATCACGTGAGTGCTCGCCATGGAATGGAACACATAGGCATATTCCATGCCGAATCGCGCTGCGTACTCAGAACGCGGCAGCTGCGCCACACCGAGGCGAGGAACCGTCGATACGACGACCCCCGCGGCGAGGCTCTTGAAGAAGTAGGCGCGTCCCGCTCCACTGCCGATCAGGAACGCGTGGAGGCGCGGGTCCGGATCATCGAGGATCGGATCGTCAGCGCTCGACGTCAGGTAACACACCTCGTGGCCGTACGACCCGGTCAGTTCCCGCACGATTCCCTCGAAGTGTGGCCAGGAATCACCGTCCTCTGCGTAGAACGTGATCGCCCGTGATCGGATGGGCGACTCATTGAAGGCCTTACGTCCGGATCGCGTGTCCGACCGCGTACGGCGGAACCTTCCCATCAACACCACCCCCGTGCCGCCCATTGGGCGTCGAGGTCGCCTCGGGTCGCGAGGTCCTCATAACGATCAAGGTCCTCCGTGCTATCGATCTCGAGCCAGCCGCCCGCCACCGGAACCGTACCGAGCGGAGTCCCCAGATCCACGAGGTGTTGGAGGAACGCCGTCATGAACATGGTGTCTCGATCATTGCCCTCGAATGCCGCGCTCGGATCGAGTGCATCGTAGACATCCACCACGTGGCGCGCCGCTGCTGCGCGAAGCAGCACAAGGCCCATGAACTGGCCCTCGATCTCGTTGTAGTCGCGCGGGCGCCGCCCGAGTTCGCGCACGAATCCCGCTGCGTCGATGCGCATCGTCTCCGCATCGTCCAGAGGGTCCGCCATCCGCAGATCCCAGAGGCGGCGCCACTCGAGGTCGACGGCGATCGCAAGGTCGTGTGGAGCGTCCGCGAGCGCCGCAATGATCCGTGGCTCGTACACCAGGTCGCCGTATGCGATCAGGATGTCGTCACCCGACAGCAGCAGGCCGCGCGCCACCATGAGGCTCGCAACCATGTTCGTCGAAGCGAACCTCTCGTTGTGGATCACAGCCACTCCCAGCGCCTCGATCTGGTCCGCTCGATACCCGGTAACGACGCTCACGTCCTCGATGCCCGCAACCCGGAGAGCTTCGATCTGCCACGAGAGCAGGGATCGTCCGAGCAGGGGCACGAGGCACTTCGGACGGTCATCGGTGAGCGGCCGCAGGCGCGTACCCTGACCGGCAGCCAAGATGAGTGCGCGCATTACCACACTCCCGCGAGAAGCGACCGCAGGAAGGACACGTCCTCGTCGTGCAGTGCTCCCCGCTCCGGGTGCCACATCATGCCGAACAACGGATGCGCCGAGTGCATGATGCCTTCGATCGTGCCATCCCCTGCTGTCGCCACCACTCCGAATGATGGTGGAAGCCCGCCAAGCGGCACGCCCCATCTGTGGTGAGACGCCACCGTCCTCGTTCGCGGCCGTTCATCACCCAGTGCCACCGTGATCGAGTGTTGCGTTCCCGCATGGTTCGGGACGGCCTCCACATGGCCCCCGAAATGCACCACCAACATCTGCATGCCGCGACACACCCCGAGCACGGGAAGACCGTCGGCGACGGCGCGATCGATCAGGGCGCGCTCGAGCGCATCGCGTTCGGGGGCGACGTCCGGCCCGTCCGACACCGATGCGAGGTCATTCCCGCCCGAAAGCACCACGAGATCCGGATTCACTGCATCGAGCCAGGATTCATGGTCCGAGAGAACGTTCGGAACCGGAACCACAAGTGCATCGAGCCGATCAGCCAGCGAAGTCCAGCGCTGATCCAGCGCATCTCGCCGCTCATCTCGGCTGGTCACGACACGTTGCGTGATCGCAATTCGTCGCCGTGCCATCAGTGCAATACCGAGATCGTGCGAGTCGAACAGTCGAGGCGGATCATCGAAGCTCCGCTGAGGGCCGAGAAGCGAGTCTCTCCGACCCCGATTGCTGCCGGGAGCCCCAATTCGGCTGCGCGAACTGCCATATGCGAGTTTGCGCCACCGTACATCGTGATCAACCCGGCGATCGGTCGTGCGAGGAGCCAGTCATAACCTGGGTCAGCATTCGGAATGCACACGATCGAGCCGTCAACCGGCGAGTGAGGTCCCAGACCGTGACCAAGGGCAGGTGCTTCGATGGTCTTCGCGGTGACGAAGTTCGCGACTGCCGCTTCCTGTTCGAACCATCTGAGGTCGTCCATACCCGTGATGAGGCTCGGGAGGTACACGGCCTGTCCGATCACGTACCGTTCGCGGTGCTCACGAATCCGAGTTCGTAGGAAGCTCGCCTGATCGCCGAAGGCATCCCGACACATCGCAAGATCATGGAGGTCCACATGCGCGATCTCCTCTCGCGAGATGCCGAGGCCCTCGGCGAACACAACCAAGTGCTCAAGCGCAAGGCTGAGCGCACGAGTGAAGATGAACTTCCCTTCTTCCCGGCCAGAGATGGCGTCGCGCGCGAACCGCGCAAATGCAGCGACCTCGCTTGGGAGTCCGGCTGCTTCAAGTGCACCGGCCAACCGTCCGTCAGGGTCGGGCAGGGAGGGCGGCTCGGACGGCGCCCTGCCGTCCTGAACGACGAGCGCACGGAGGTACTCGTCCGGCGCCGACCGATAGCAGAGTGATGTCACGTCGTACGTTCCAGGCCGAAGGTGCCCGTAGCGCTCGACGAAGTCTTGCCATGGCATCTCCCCTTCCGCGACTCGTCCGCCGTCACGGCGCATCCGACTGAGTACCGTTTCGATCGAACCCAAGAAGCCATCAACCGTCTGCGCCGAAACCGCTCCGCTCGCAACGGCGGACCGGAGCAACGCAGTGGCGACGAACGCCGCTCGCGCCAAGTGTGCGAACCGGAGCGTCCCCTCGCTGCGCACGCACTCGAGCAAGTGAAACGCTTTGTCCAGCGGGCTGAGCGCGCTGGACTCGATGGCGTCGATCGTCGCGTCGATTGCGATCAATCCGTCCAGGTCAGCCGGCAGGCGGGCGATCCCCGAGCATGTGAGTTCTGCGAGCGCAGCACGAAGCTCATCCACTTCAGTGCGAGTGAATCCGGCAGCCAGGAGGCGGGAAGATCGAGACTCCCAGTCGAGAGTCGTGCATGTGAACGCCACCTCGAACTCGACCTTGTCGTGGAGGTGAGGGTGCGCAGAGAGGTGATCGATCGCATGCTCGACGAGGCGAGTCGCCAGACCATCTGACAGCGACACAGGAACGAATGAATTGAACGATGCACGAACATCGATGTATGGCTGAGTGGCGATCTCAACGAGGAGCGCACATGGGCGCACATCCCGGTAGCCATACTCGGCTCGCTGACGAGCCCACACCTCATCCGTCACCAGCGTTCGGTACAACGACGTTGCCAGTCGCCGCGGATGGGTCCCGATGATCTCGGCGGGATTCCAGTCAGACATCACGCTGTAGATCGCACGGCTGCCCACAACGTTCAGGCCCGGCTGCGAATGCACGTTGAGGAAGGCATCAGCCGCGACCAACGCTTCGGCGACCGCATCGTCATCCACCGAGGTCGGCACATGCGTCACCGCGATAGGACGCACCTGGAGCACGTGGACGGTGCCATCATCCGCCGCCGCAAATTCGATGTCGAGGGAATCGTGACCGACGAGTGCCTCAAGCTGCTTGACAGCAGAGACCACGGCATCAATGGGACTCGGCAACGCCGCTGACACGGCCGCATCGCGGTGCACGAAGATCGTTCGCGCATCCCTTCCTCCCGTGACGGAATCCGTGCGATGGGTTCGATCGTCGAAGTTGATGACGTAGTAGGGCGCCCCCGTGGCGTGCGTCCGCGTCATCACGACCCCGCTCATGGCGACGGCGTCGAGCATCGCTTGAACCAGTACCTGGTTCCGAGCATCGGTCGTCGAATACGAAGCGAGCACTGTGTCGACCGCGGCGGACACCGCCGACGCCTCCGCGGCGACGCCCAGAACGGTCTCGTGGAGACCAGCCGCTGATGCGGACCAACCGTCCTCCGAGAGCGCGCTACTGCGCACGATCAGCGTCACCCCAGCGAACTCGGACAGGATTCGGTCGACCAGCCCGTCTCGTTCCTCGGCCCACTGTTCAGCAGTGAACGATACGAGGTGTCCGATCTGTGCGCCCTGCAGCAACGGTCGGAGACGGTCGAGTGACTCCGCCTTCGTTCCGAGTACGAACCGTGCGAGATCCTGTTTGGCGTCGAGTTCCGCCCACTCGCCGGCAACGTCGACGCCCGTCACCTCAAGCCCGGCACCCGCCAGCACCTCGACGAGTTCAGGAATCGACGCAGTCGGAGGGAGACTCCCGTCGCACAGGACCGATGACGCGAGTGCGGCCGCACGGGGACCGAGGCGTAGCACCCCTGCGAATTCGGCTTGCGCAGTGTCGATCGCGACCTCAGTGCCGACCGCGACAACTTGTCTGCCGTCCCAGCGGACCTTCTCGGCCCGGGCGAGGTCTGTACGGCCTCGCCCGTCGTACCGCTCGCGCCAGCTCGTGTCGACCGCCAGCACGATGTCGCCGGACATCGCCGCCAGCGCCTCAACGACCGACCGACGGAAGACGACGTCGGCATAGGCCACCCACGTCGTACGGCCCGTCGACGGCACCAGACCGAGCGAATGCGCCGGACCCGTCGTGTCCCAGTCCGGGTTGAGCACCGTTCGGAGGCCTGGATACCGAGTGACGACCTCCTCAACACGGAACCCGCCGACGAACCACATCTCGACGTCGACGAGACCGTCGAAGGCGCCCAGGATCCAGTCGAGCACGCGCCCACGCTCATCGACCTCGACGACCGCAGACGGCAGCGGCCGATTGAACGCTCGGCCGGCTCCCAGGACGACGAGGACATCTCGGGCAGCAGCGATGTCTACGAGCGATACGGCTGAACCCAACGCTACCGACCTGAACGACGTGCGCTCATCACGCGATGCGTGCACCCCGCACGGCCGATGGACGGCCGCAGGAGTCGTGATTTGCGACGGATCGGGTCCGAGGGTGGTGCTGAGGAGACAGGTCAGCCCCGGAACGCGAACGACCCAATCCGGCGTTGAGTGCAGCAGTCGCCGAGCGTGCCCGCCGAGTCACGCGGACAGACCCCGCCGCAACGTCGTCCCGGCGTCCGAGCGCGCGGCCGCGGGGATCAGTCTTCGACATCATCGGGGGCAGCCGCCTCACGCGCGGTGCCGCTCCGCCGCCGAAACAGCCCCACGATCTGGTGCCAACGCATCTTCACGAAGACGACCACCCCGGCGAAGATGGCCGCAACGCCACTCGCCAGCATTCCCGTGCTGGAAGCATCGAGGTAGGCAAAGCGCATGTGGTGCTCCCCCTTGGGACACTGCGACCACGGACTGCGGTCTCCGAACGACTGAGCGTCATCGTACCGGTGCACGGACCCCACCGGAACCTCACGGGCCAGATCCCGAACCGGGCCGTCGGACCCACTCCACCCGAATCCCGGCAACCCTCCGAGGTCCAACGAGAAAGGCCCGGGCGAATGCCCGGGCCTACCCGTGAACGACGGGAACCGTAGGCGGTCCTCCGGACCGCCTCCTCCCGAATCC
>JBJTOY010000111.1:0-11874 GCA_046074845.1 Actinomycetes bacterium
GTCGGCAAATTTACGGAATAAATCGGATAATGAACAATTAATTGTGTGTAAATTAGAGTCTAAATCACAATACAAATGTGTTACAGTAACGCTTCCACCTCAACGAATGTTCAATTAGGTAAACACTACAAGCGGGCAGTCGAAAATTTACCTGAAACACCACCGTTGTTTTTCGCTAGCGGATTTGATTTTCCGTTGTGGCGAATTGTCACATCATCTGAACACATTATACAAGCCAATTGGGGCTTGGTGCCACATTGGTACAACGGGAACGATTTAACTGGATTCAGAACCAACACATTGAATGCTCGTATCGAAACCATACATGAAAAAGCACCCAGCCCTGGATGGCCGACGGCCTCTGCCGGGAGCACCACCCGTCGGTGTTCTTCCCGTCCGACGGCGTGGGCGTCGATCGGGCCCGGCGCATCTGTGCGGAGTGCCCGGTGCAGAGCCAGTGCCTCGAGTACGCGCTGCTCTACCGCATCGAGCACGGCGTGTGGGGTGGGGCCTCGGAGCGCGAGCGACGCCGCATCCTGCGCAGCCGCCGGCTCGAGGCGGCGGCGAACTCCCCCGCCTGACGGTTCGGGACCGCCCGCTCGACGCAGCGTCGAGGCCCGTCGACATCGCACCTGCCCTCCGATGTCGGCGGACCCGGGCGCTGCGTCGTGTCGCGTCCGGCCGCATCGGACGAACGCTGCAGCCCGACGTCCGGGCGCCGGGCCGGTCGGTCAGCGCCAGGTGAACGGGCCGATGAGGAACCGGCCCACGCGGGTCGGTCCGTCGTCGGTGCCCTCCGCGGGGAGCGCGGCGATGATCCGGGCCGTCTCGATCGGGGTCGCCTCGCTCACGACGGCGAAGGTACGACCGTCCGTGTCCCACACGGCGACCGAGCCGACCGGCGACTCGTAGAGGCGGGCATCGGCCCGCCCGGCGGCGCCGTACGAACCACCCGTGGGGAGGCTGCCCGGCTTGAGCGAGCCACCCCACTCGAACACCGACACACCGACGAGTCCGTCGGAGAAGTACTGCTCCCGGCCGCCTCCGGCGGCCCGGTACGAGCCGACGCGCACGAAGCCACCGGGCAGGCGGGCGAGCGACCGGAACGGGGCGGCCACGACCACCGGCGCCGGTCCGGATCCCTTCGGGGCGCGCGGCCCGACCTCGGCCGGCTCGCCGGCCGTCGGGGTGGCCGCGATCACGACCTCCTCGAACCCGGTGATGCGCATGACCGCGCCCTGCTCGTTGCGCTGCTCGCGGCGGAGCAGCAGGCCGGTCTCGCGGTCGAGATCGAGCAACTCCCGCACCCGCCCACGCGGGTCGGTGATGCGCACGCGATCCGTGGTCCGCCCGGCCACGAGGACGCCCGGCTCGACGGTGACGAGGTACTTGGCCGCGATGGGCGGAGCGTCCCGGGCGTCGTCGCGGCTCCAGAGCAGGTGCCACACGCCGCCCGATCGCATGGCCCGTCGGGCACCGACCGCGCTGAGTCGACGATCACCGGTCACGGCCACGCTGCCGGCATCCGACTGCACGGTGACCGAGCGCGAGCGCAGGACGCCGTCGGCGCGCCAGCTCACGGTGAGCGTGCCGTCGTACGCGTGGTCCCGCGCCGCCGCCGTGGCGGTGGCGAGCGGATCACGCGGATCGATCGTCGCGGCGGCCGCGACCGCGGTGACGCCGAGCGCACCGGCGAGTGCGCCGCAGGTGAACGCGCCGAGCGCACGACGGAGTGTCACTTCAGGAACCCGGCTCGGATCGAGGACTGCGCGAGTCGATCGGTCGGGACCCCATCGACCGAGGAGCGGGCGGCGTGCGTGCGCACGACCGCGGCGACCGGCGGGTTGACGACCGGCTGGGTCGGCACGATGACCGCGACCCCGACGGCTGCGGCCGCCGCCATCCCCCCGACCCAGGCCGCGACGCGACCCTTCGATCGGCGCTTGGTGGCGAGGTCCGCCACCGGGGCCGGCGGGGCGCCGGCCGGTTCGACCACGTCCATGGCGGCGACCTCGGCGACGATCCCGTCGAGGAGGCCCGGCGGCGGGGTCACCGCAGCGTGGGCCCGGAGGAGGTCCCGGACCTCCCGCACCTCGGCGAGATCCCGCTGCCACGTCGCGGACGTCGCGAGGTGCGCGTCGATCCCGGCGCGTTCCTCGGGCCCGCACTCCCCGTCGAGGTACGCCGACAGCACCGACGGCGCGTCATCCGATGACATCTGGCCTCCCCCTTCGTTCATGCGACCACTCCCGCCTCGATGAGCGCGGTGCGAAGCAGGCGACGACCCCGGTGGATCCGCGATCGGACCGTGCCGACCGGGATCCCGAGGGTCGTCGAGATCTCCTCGTAGGAGCGGTCCGCGACGTCGCAGAGCACGACGGGCACGCGGAACTCCTCCGGCAGCGCGTCGATGGCGCGCTGGATGTCGGGGCCGAGCCCGGCCGCGGCGGCGACCTCGTCCGCGCCCGCGCTCGGCGGCACGACGAGGTCGGGATCGTCGGGCAGCGCGGAGGTCGGACGCCGTCGGCGCCGGCGCACGTCGTCGAGGAACACGTTCGTCACGATGCGGGCCAACCAACCCTCGAGATTTCCTGGTGTGTACGTCTCGAGGCCACGGCGCACGCGCAGGAGCGATTCCTGCACGATGTCGCGCGCGTCCTCTCGGTCGCCGGTCAGGCGGTACGCCACCGCGTAGAGGAACCGCCCGTGGTCACGGGCGATCTCCTCCCAGGTGGGCACTCCTTCGGGCGTCACAGGAACGACGCGGGGGCGGATCGGGTTCCCGAGGCGGGCTGGGCGGCGGTGTCAGCGGTCGCGGACGGCGCTCAGTCGGCCTTCGGTGCCTCGTCGGCCTCGGCCGGATCGGCCTTGCCACCCTCGTCGAGGCCCTTCTTGAACTCCTTCTGGGCCTGCCCCAGGTTCCGGGCGAGCTTGGGCACCTGGCTGCCGCCGAACACCACGAGGATGACGGCGAGCACGATGAGGAGTTCCGGGGCTCCGAGACCGAACATGGGGTTCTCCTGACGACGGTCGAGACCCTCAGGGTACCGCGCCGCCGGGCCGCCCGGGTCCGCCCCAGGATCCGTCCGGCCGGCCCCTCAGGCCGAGCGGATGGTCCGGACGGCCAGTTCGAGGTCGTCGTCGGGCCCGGTCGCGAACGGCACCGCGCCGGTGTTGAGGATGAGGGTCTCGATCCCGAGTTCGCGCCACGCCCCGATCTGGTCCTGCACCTCGGCGACCGTGCCGACGAGCCGACCGGTGCGCCACTCCTCGAGGCTCACCGCGTCGAGCACGCCGGGGGGCGACAGCGACCGCAGTCGCTCGTACCGTCGCTCGAGGTCGGCCCGGTCCTCCCCGACGAGCGCGTAGAGGCCGAGGCTGCGCCAGACCGAGGCCGGGTCGCGGTCGACCGCGGCGCACGCGCGCTCGAGCACGTCGAGCCGCTCGCGGTAGGCCTCGGGCGTCCACTGCCAGCAGGTGTTCCACCCGTCGGCGTGCGCGGCGACGAGTGCGAGGAGCCGATCGCCCTTGCCTCCGACGAAGATCGGCGGGTTCGGGGTCTGCACCGCCGAGGGGAGCACGCGGGCGCCGTCGGCCCGGTGGAAGCGACCGTCGAAGGTGAGCGGTCCGCCGGTCGGGCCCAGCAACCCGCGCAGCACCTGCACGCACTCGGCGAGACGGGCGAGGCGCTCGCCCGGCCGGGGCATGGTCATGCCGATGCCGGTGTAGTCCGGTTCGTACCAGCCCGCGCCGAGTCCGATGTCGATCCGACCGCCGCTGATGCGATCGAGCGTGGCGACCGACTTCGCGAGCAGGGTCGCCGGGCGCAGCGCCTCGAGGAGCACGAGCGTGCCGAGTCGGACGTCGGGCACATCGCGGGCGAGGGCGCCGAGGGTCACGACCGGCTCGAACATGCCGCCCGGTTCGGTGGGCCCGCCGTACTTGGCCACATCCCACACGAGGTGGTCCGCGAGCCAGAGCGAGTCGACGCCGATGCCGGCCGCATGCCGGGCCGAGGCGAGGAGGGTCGCGTAGGTGATCGGCGACTCGCCCGCGATCGAGAAGTCGTGCTGGGGCAGGGCGAATCCGATGCGCACGCCGCGAGCCTAGGCCAG
The DNA here is from genome assembly GCA_046074845.1 of Actinomycetes bacterium. Classification (GTDB taxonomy): domain Bacteria; phylum Actinomycetota; class Acidimicrobiia; order IMCC26256; family IMCC26256; genus IMCC26256. Next base: position 4,116 of record JBJTOY010000111.1, read on the forward strand.
CGATGCCGGGCCGCCCGGGGGCGCCGTAGCCTCAGGGGCGTGCTGGAGTGCGTCGTGAACATCTCGGAGGGACGCGATCCCGACGTCATCACCGCGCTCGTCGCCGCGTGCGGCACCACGTTGCTCGACGTGCACACCGATGCCGACCACCACCGCAGCGTCCTCACGCTGTGCGGGCCGGACGCCGCGGATGCGCCCCGTGCGGCCCGCGCTCTCACCGACGCCGCGGCGGCACGTCTCGACCTCGCGCGGCACCGGGGCGTGCACCCCCGCCTCGGTGCGATCGACGTCGTCCCGTTCGTTGCGCTCGCACCCACCCCCGACGACGCGGCGGTCACCGCGGCACGGGAGTACGCGCGCTGGGTCGTCGCCACCCATGCGATCCCGGTCTTCCTCTACGGGTCGGCCGCCCCGGCCGGTCGGACGTTGCCGGAGACCCGGCGCGACGCGTTCGTCGACCGCGCCCCCGACCTCGGTCCGGCCGAGCCGCATCCGCACCTCGGTGCGGTCGCGGTCGGCGCTCGTGCGCCCCTCGTCGCGATCAACGTGGAGGTGGAGGGCTCGGACCTCGGCCTCGTGCGGCGGGTGGCCCACGAGGTGCGCGAGCGGGACGGCGGGCTGCCCGGGGTGCGGGCCCTCGGCCTCGAGCTGCCGGACGCCGGCACCACCCAGGTGAGCATGAACCTCGTCGACCTCGAACGCACCGGCATCGAGGCGGCCTGCTCCGAGGTCGAACGACGGATCGGCGCGGCGGGCGGTCGCGTCCGCAGGATCGAGCTCGTCGGCCTCGTCCCCGCCGCAGCGCGGGACGCCTGCAGCGAGGCGTTCCTCGAACGGAGCGGGATCGGGGTCGGGCGCACGATCGAGGCGCGGGCGCGACGGCGCCCGTGATCGACGGACCGGATGACCCCGGGATGACGGCGCCGCGGCGCGGCGCGTGGGCTCAGACCGCGGAGGCGGCGGCGCGTCGGGCCAGGGCCCGCTGGCGCCGGAGACGTCGGCGCTCCCGTTCGGAGAGCCCGCCCCAGATGCCGAACTTCTCACCGTTCTCGAGCGCGTACTCGAGGCAGTCGGCCTTCACCTCACAGCCACCGCACACGGCCTTGGCCTCACGGGTCGACGCACCACGCTCGGGGAAGAAGAGGTCGGGGTCGACGCCCAGGCAGTTGGCGCGCTCCTGCCAACGACGATCCGCACCGTCCGCGGCGTTCACCAACTGCGTGATCATGGATACCTCGCGCACCGGCCGTCCCCCTCGCTCTCGACGCCGATGTAATTACAGACGTGTCACTCTGCCCGACGGGAACCCCGGCTGGCAAGGTGGGAGTCTCGCGGCTCCACGAGCGGGAAACGCGGATACCCCACTCGAGCCACACTAACCACACCCGCCACAGGAGGTACGGCACCCCCTGGAATCCGGTCAGACCCGGACCCGGGCCTCGGGGAGGGCGAGGACCTCGCGGATCTGGGCGACCAGGTGGTCCGGGGCGTACGGCTTCGTGACGTACCGATCGGCTCCGAGGTCCCGGGCCCGATCCTGGTCGGCCGCTGCGGTCTTGGCCGAGCAGACGATGATGCGGGGCCGTCGCGGCCGCAGGCCGACCTCGGAGAGCACGAACCAGCCGTCGAGCACCGGCATCATGATGTCGAGGAGGACCACGTCGGGGTGCTCCTCGTCGATGCGTCGCAGCGCGGTCTCCCCGTCGGCCGCAAGGGAGGGCTCGAAGCCGGCGGCCTCGAGGATGACGCGCAGCGACAGCAGCACGTCCGGTTCGTCGTCGACGATGAGCACCTTCGGCCTAACGGACATCTGCGGCCTCCCGCCACTCGTCGGCGGGCACGTGCAGGGCGACCCGGAAGGCGGCACCGCCGCCCGGCGCATCGTCGACCCACACGTGACCACCGCTGGACTCAACGACCCCGCGCACGATCGACAGGCCGAGGCCGAGACCCGGCTGCACCCCGTTGGGGTCCGCTCGGTAGAAGCGCTCGAAGATGCGCTCACGATCCTCGACCGGCACACCCGGTCCCCGGTCGATGACCGAGAGGATCACGTGCTCCTGCTCCTGGGCCAGCGTGACCGTCACCGGCGCCGACCCGTACTTGTGCGCGTTCTCGATGAGGTTCCCGACCACCCGACGCAGTCCCTCCGGGTCGGCCCGCACCTCGTAGTGCTCGGGCGCGTCCACCGTGACCGGGTGGCCCGAGAGCTGCGCGTCGAGCGCCGCGAGGCGCACGAGGGCCCCGAGGTCGACCTTGCGGAGCAGCGGGGGTTCCTCGGCGGCCCCGGCCGCGGCCTGCTCACGCTCCATGCGGGCCGAGGCGAGGATCTCCTCCACCATGCCCTGGAGGCGCAGCGCCTGCCGTTCGATGACGTCGATGAGTTCGGCGCGCTGGGCCGCATCCTCGACCAGGCGGGACGCCGCCACCGCACCCCGGATCGAGGTGAGCGGGGTGCGGAGCTCGTGGCTCACCGACGCCACGAACTGGCTCTTCATCCGGTCGGCCTCGACGAGTTGGGCGACGTGGGCCTTCTCGGCCTCGTAGAGCCCGGCCTTGGCGATCGCCGCGGCGACCGGCTCGGCGAACAGGCTGAAGGTCTGCAAGTCGTAGTCGTCGAAGATCGCCGGGTCGCCGGCGTTCACGTTGAGCACCCCGAGCAGGGTCCCGCGGTTCACGAGCGGGACCGACATCGCGCTCGTCGTCGGCGACTCGCGATCGTCCGCCTCCCGGAGGCCGAGGGTCGCCGCGTCACCGTTGACCAGCAGGGGCTCACGGGTCTGGGCCACGCGGCCCGCCACCGACTCGCCCACCCGCACCCGGGCGTCGCGGTAGAGGTGCCCACCGCGGACCGCCACCACCCGCAGGTAGCCGTCGTCGTCGAGCAACATCACCGAGCCGCTGCGGGCACCGAGCAGCCCGAGGGCGTTGGCGAGGATCGCGTCGAGCACCTCGTCGAGTTCGAGCGCCGAGTTCAGCGCCTTGCCGGCCGCGCTCAGGGCGCGGTTCATGTCGAGGCGCTTGGAGTAGGCGGCGTTGAGCACGCGCTCGTCGGTGAGCATCCGCAGGAGACGGTGCAGGTGCAGTTCCTTCTCCACCGCGTAGAGCACGAATCCGATGCCGAGCACCGCCACCGCGGCCCACAGCACCCACTGGCTCGAACCGAGCAGCGCGTTGCTGTCCGCCATCGCCGCGAGCGCGGAGGCACCGGCGAGCGCCACGATCACGACTGCGGTCAGCAACCACAGCTGCATCCGCCGCTTCTCGATGGAATCCAAGGTGGGGGCCGTGCGGCGGGACATGCCCGCGCCCCGCGCCTCCCGCCGGATCCGCTGGTTGATCTCTCCCGGGAGCCTGTCCATCTCCCGTACCGCCTCTCGTCAGCCCGACCTGCGACCTCGTGTCGCATGGGGCCTATCGGCCCGGCGGCGAGCGACCTTGACCCCATCTGGAGGGAACTTCGCAGCCCGCCGCCCGAGGGATGGGCCCAAGGGCCCAGAGGGAGCGGTCCCGTCAACCGGCCCGGCGCATCCGGCGGTGCTCCAGGAAGTCGACGAGGACGTAGTCGCCGAGGGTGTCGGGGGTGGTGAAGAACGCACGTCCGCGGTTGAGCCGTGTCATCTGCTCGACGAAGTGGCGCAGTCCCCAGTCGGCATCGAGCATGAAGGTGTTGATGCGGATGCCCTCGCGGGTGCAGCGCGCGACCTCGCGCAGGGTCTCCTCCACCGTCACCGGCGAGGCCGGGTACTGGAAGTACGCCTCCCCACCCTCGAGGTGCGAGGTCGGTTCGCCGTCCGTGACCATGAGGATCTGCTTGGTCCCGCTCTGCCCGGCCAGTTGCTTGCGCGCCAGCATCATGGCGTGCTGCATGTTCGTGCCCCACTCGAAGTCCCAGGACAGTTCGGGCAGCAGTTCCGGCTTCACCTCACGGGCCACACGACCGAACGCGACGAGTCCGAAGTGATCGCGCGGGAACTGTGAACTGATGAGTGCGTGCAGCGCCATCGCGACCTTCTTGGCCGGGAGGAAGTTGTCGCGCATCGGCATCGACATCGAAACGTCCAGGAGCAACACCGTGGCCGAGCGCGTCACGTGCTCGGTCCGCTCGACCTCGAAGTCCTCCGGGAGCAGGCGCACCGGGGTCCCGGCCCCGCTGCGGAACACCGCGTTGCGGATCGTCTGCTCCACGTTGAGGTTGAACGGATCGCCGTACTCGTAGGGCTTGTGCTCGTAGGCCCGCTCGTGCCCGACCCCCGTGCGCTCCACCTCGTGGCGGCCCGCACGGTCGGCGAGCAGCTTGCGGTAGAGGTCGCCGAGCGCCTTCTGGCCCAGCGCCCGCACCGCCCGCGGCGTGAGTTCGAGGCGGCCCTCCCGCTGGTCGATCAGCCCGGCCTCCTGGAGGATCCGGGTCATCTCGCGCAGGCGTTCGAGGGAGCGGGCCGCGTCGTCCCCGAGCAGCTCCGCGGCGCGGTCGAGATCGACCTCCGCGAGTTGCCCGGGCTGGGTCGCGTTCTGGAGGAACTGCTCGAGCTGGTCCAGGTCGCCGAGGGTCTGGAGCATCTGCGACATGTCGCCGAACCCCATCGGTTGGTCACCCTGCATCCGCATCGACTGCTGCCACCCCAGATCGGGGAAGGCGTTCTGCAGGTTCCGCCCGAGCTCATCCATCTGCCAGCGCAGATCCATGTCGTCGAGCAGCGCATCGGAGAGTTGCTGCAACTGCGCGCGCTGCTCCGGCGTCATCGAGTTCATGAGCTGCTGCATCGCGGCCATCGACATGGCCATCTGCTCGAGCAGCTCATCCAGCGTCTGCGGGTCGCCGGGGAAGAAGTCCCCGTACTTGTCCATGAACTCGCGGAAGTTCGGCTCCTCGCCCCGCTCGCGCGCCTCGAGCATCTGGTTGAGCTCGGCGAGCATGTCCTTCATGCGGGCCATCTGCTCGGGGGTGACGTTCGCCATCCCCTCCGACAGGCGGTTGAAGGTGTTCTGGAGGAGTTGGGACCGCAGCTCATCCATGAGCTCCTCGAAGTGCTGTCTGGCCGCGTCGTCCATGAAGTCGTACTGCTGGAGCGACTGCACCATCCCGCCGAGGTCCGGTGGCATGAGGTCGAGCTCGAGGTTGCGCTGCGTCGCGAGGTCCTCGACGATCTCCTGACGCCGCTGGTCACCGCTCTCGCGGGCCTGGTCGAGCCGCCGTTCGATGCCCGCCCGCTCCTCGTCGAGGATCTCCCGCAGGCGCTCGGCGATCTCGGCGAACGGTCCGCCGAGATCCTTCGACTCGACCTCCTGACGGCGACGTTCCCGCAGCCGCTCGAGCATCTCGCGCAGCCCCATGAGTTGCTCGCCGTTGCGGTCGCGCATCCCCTGCTGCAGCAACCGGCGGAGGGCGGCGTTGAGGTCGCCGTGGTAGGTGAGGTCGTCGGCCATCTCCTCGAGCAGGGAGTCGGCGTCGAGGTCGAAGCCCCGTTGCGTCCCGTCCCACCGGGAGTAGGAGAACCCTCGCCGTGCCATGGCCGCACCCTACGCCCCCACCCGACTCGGCGCCCCCGGGGTCGCGGCGCGACGATGACGTCATGGCGTCCCGTCCTTCGATCCGCCGCATCGCCGCCCTCCTCGGCCTCTGCATCGGCGCCGTCGCGATCGGCGGGTGCTCGCGCGGCAACGAGATGACCGACCTCCCGAAGCCCCCGGCCGACTTCTGCCGAGCCGGGAAGACCTACGAGGAGCGCATCACCTCCGGTCGCAGGGTGCCGATCGACGCCCAGGTGCGCCTCGTGCGTCGCATGGACGCGGCGGCCCCGCCCGACGTGGCCGAGGACACCGCCACCTTCCTCGACGCGCTGGTGCGGGTGCAGGCGGGCGACGAGGCGGCCGTCGACTCCCCGGAGGTCCGTGACGCCGTCACGCGGGTGAACCGCCGGTACTCGCAGGGCTGCGGCGTGTACGACCGTCGCGGCGGCATCTGAGCCGGGTGGGCGCGCCCGAGGGGTTCATCTGGGGCACCAACTCCTCGTCCACGCAGTGCGAGGGGGCGGCGCCCGAGAGCGACTGGGCCGACTGGGAGCGCCGAGGCCTGGCCCCACGATCCGGCGACGGCAACGGGTTCGCCACCCACTTCGCCGAGGACTTCCGCCTGTACGCCGCCCACGGGCTGACCCACCACCGGCTCTCGATCGAGTGGGCGCGGATCGAGCCGGCCGAGGGGCGTCGGGACGACGCCGCGATCGAGCACCAACGGGCCGTGCTCGAGGCCGCCCGCGAGGCGGGCGTCGCGCCGTGGCTCTGCCTCCACCACGTCTCCCTGCCCGGCTGGTTCACCGAACTCGGCGAGGGGGCGTTCCGTGATGACCGGGCCCGCTCGTACCACTGGGCCCGCCACGTCGCGTTCTGCGCGGAGACCTTCGGCGACCTCGCGGCCGGCTGGCAGCCGATCCACGAGCCGACCGCGTACGCGACCGGCGCGTACCTGACCGGCGCGATGCCACCCGGCGAGCGCGACCCCGAGCACTTCGCCCAGGCCCTGCGCGGCATGGTGCTGGCCTGGCGCGACGCGTGGCGCGAACTGCGCGGCGGTCCCCCGGTCGCGACGGCGCTCGACCTCGCCCCCGTGTTCCCGACCGACGACTCGGTCCCGGCGGCGCGACACGCCCGGGCCACCGAGGCGGTGATCTGGACCACGTGGGTGCGAGCGCTGCGTGACGGACTGCTCGTGGTGCCGGGCCTCCCCGAGGTCGAGGTGCCGGACCTGCGCGACTCGGGTGACCTCGTCGGCTTCACCCACTCCTCCGCGCTCGGCATCACCCGCGACGGCTCGACCGCGCCGTACCCGTCCCACCGTCGGACGACCACGCTGGGGTCGGTGCCGTGGCCGGAGGGGCTCGCCCTGGTGCTGCGACGCCTGCACGAGGAGCTCGACGGCCGCCCCCTCCTGCTGGGTGGGCTCGGCCTCGGCACCGAAGACGACGCGTGGCGCGCCGCGTACCTGCGCGAGTGCTTCGACGTCGTCGACGAGGCGATCGCCGACGGCATCGACCTCCGCGGGCTGTTCCACCGGACCGGCGTCGACGCGTACGAATGGCTGCAGGGTTCCTCGGTGCCGTACGGACTCTTCACCCGGGATCGCGAACCGCGGCCCTCGGCCGAAGTGGCCCGGGAGGCGGCGGAGCGCTGACCGGTCGCGGCGATTGCCCCGAGTCGGCGACTCGCGTACCTTCCTGTTCGGTCGGACGGGGGGTCCGACACCGTCGGAGGAGAAGCCAGTGTTCCGGCTCCGCAAGCCCCACGCCATCGCGCTCGCGCTCTTCGTGTGTGCCGGCGGCGTCGGCGCGATAGCGCTCGGGGCTGCCGACAGTGGCACCGCCTCGGTGCTCGTGCCGATCGCCCCGTGCCGGCTCATCGACACGCGCGCGAGCTCCCAGGTCGGACCGCGCTTCCTGCCGATCGGGCCCGGACAGACCGTGACGTTCCAGGTCACCGGAACGAACGGCAACTGCACGCTGCCGGCGGGCGCCACGGCGATCGCGTCGAACGTCACCACCGTGAACACGACCGCCGCGTCCTACCTGACGGTGTTCCCGGCAGACGCGACGCGACCCACCGCGTCGAACCTCAACTGGACCGCCGGTGCCCCGCCCACGCCGAACCAGGTCACCGTCGGACTGTCGACGACCGGCGCGGTGAAGGTGTTCAACCTGACCGGGAGCGTCGACGTCATCATCGACGTCGTGGGGTACTACCGGGCCGAGGGCGGGACCGGCGG
>JBJTOY010000112.1:0-6263 GCA_046074845.1 Actinomycetes bacterium
GTGACCATGAACTGCACGCGCTCGGCGATGGTGACCGCATGGTCGGCCATGCGCTCGTAGTGCCGACCCACGAGCGCGACCTGCACCGCACGCAGCACCGCGGCCTCGTCACCGCTCGAGCCGGCGAGGATGTGGCGGAACAGGCTCTTGGTCAGGTCGTCCATCGCGTCGTCCATGTCGGTGAGGACGTCGGCCCACGACGGATCGCGATCCGCGAACGCGTCGATGGCCACGCGGGTCTGGTTGACCGCCTGCTGGCCCATCTGGTCGATGATCCCGCGCACCTTCGGCTCGAGCGTGTGGGGGTAGATGCGCCGGGTCGCCTTGGCGACGTTCACGACGAGGTCGGCGGTGCGCTCGAGTTCGTGGCTCACCCGCATCGTGGTGATCACGGCGCGCAGATCCGCCGCGACCGGGGACTGGGTGGCGAGGACGAGGAGGAGGCGGTCGTCGATGTGGTGGTAGAGGTCGTCGATCGCGTCGTCCCCATCGATGACCGCTTCGGCCGCGGTGACGTCACCGTCGAGGAAGGCCTGGGTGCCGGCGGTGATCGCCTCGGTCGTGAGCGCGGCGAGCCGGATGATGTCGGTGCGGACGTCGGCGAGCTCCTCCTGGAGCGTCCGGCGTGCCTCGGGCTCGGTCGGGCTGGTCTGGTCGGGCACGGCGCTCTCCGCTCGTCGGGGTCGGCGGTCGGATCGCATCGTTCCACACGGTCGGGTCGTGCGGTGTGCCGCGGGTGATTCACCGTCTGTTCACCCTCCCGTTGTGGCACAGGTTGCCGGGAGATGTCCTGAGGGGCTCGGTCGCCCGTTTCGGGCAGGCGTTACCCCTTCGTTCGAGTGCTGTTCACCTCCACGACACCTGAGGTCCACGGGTGCGCCACGCGGCGTGCTTACGGTCCGTCCGAGCCCGGGGCACCCCGGGCGTATCGACGAACCCTCGCGGGAGGAACCCGAACCCATGATCCGATCCCGGACCGCATCCCGACGCCTGGCCTGGCCGGCGCTGGCCCTCACGATCGCCCTCGGCGTCACCGCCTGCGGCGGCTCCTCGGACGACGGTGGCAAGACCACCTCGACGACCGGCGGTTCGGAACTCGCCGCCGCCACCATCAACGGCTCGGGCGCGACCTTCCCGCAGGCGTTCTACGAGACCGCGATCGAGGCATTCAAGGCTGAGCAATCGGCGGTGACCGTGACGTACGCGGGCGGCGGATCCGGCAAGGGCCAGACCGACCTCGCGGCCGGTCTCGTGGACTGGGCGGGCTCGGACAGCGTCGTGAAGCCGGAGGACGCAGCGAAGTTCCAGACGCCGTTCCTCTACTTCCCGACCGTGGCCGCGCCGATCACGGTGTCGTACAACCTCTCGGGCGTGAAGGCGCTGCGCCTGTCGGCCGACACGATCGCCGGCATCTTCGGCGGGACGATCACGAAGTGGGACGACGCCGCGATCGCAGCCGACAACCCGAAGGCCGACCTGCCGTCCACCGCCATCGTCGTGGTCCACCGCGCCGACGGTTCGGGTACGACGGCCAACTTCACGAAGTACCTCACGAAGGCGGCCCCGACGGCCTGGACCCTCGGAACCGACAAGGTCGTGAACTGGCCGGCCGGCCAGCAGGCGGGCAACGGCAACGCCGGCGTCGCCCAGATCGTGAAGTCGACCAACGGTGCGATCGGGTACGTGGACTTCTCGGACGCCGAGTTCTCCGGGCTCTCGTACGCCTCGGTGAAGAACGCGGCCGGTACGTTCGTCACGGCCTCGCTCAAGGGCGCGTCGGCCGCGGTGAACGGGGCGACGATCAACGCGGATCTGACCTACGACCCGCTGGATGCCAAGGGTGCCACCGCCTACCCGATCACCGCTCCGACCTACCTGCTGATCTCGACGACCTACACGGATGCGGCGAAGGGTGCCGCGGTCAAGGGCTTCGTCGAGTACATCCTCACCGGCGGTCAGTCCCTCGCCGCCGAGGTCGGGTTCGCGAAGCTCCCGGCCGCGCTGGCGGCTCGGGCGATCGCCCAGCTCGAGAAGGTCACGGTCGGCTGATCCCGATCCCGTCCTGACGACCTCCGCCCCGGGGCCCGTGCCCCGGGGCGGGCGTCGTCCGCGAGGTGCCATGTCCGAACCCACCGACCCGATCGCACCCGAACCGCTCGGCGGCCACCGGCCCCCGGGCCGGGTGGTCGACGGCACCTTCCGCGTGTTCGCGGCCGCCGGCGGGGCCCTCGTGCTCCTCATCCTCGCCGCGATCCTCATCACCACGACCCGCAACGCGTGGCCGGCGTTCGCGGATCAGGGACTGTCGTTCCTCACCTCGAGCACCTGGGACGTGGTGCAGGGGACCTTCGGGACGCTCGCCTTCACCTACGGCACCCTCGTGATCTCGTTGATCGCGCTGCTCATCGCGGTGCCGGTGAGCCTCGGGGTGGCGCTGTTCGTGACCGAACTGGTGCCGGACCGGGCCCGCCGGGCGGTCGTGTTCGTCATCGACCTGCTCGCCGCGATCCCCTCGGTGGTCTTCGGCCTCTGGGGGATCCTCGTGCTGGCCCCCGCGTTGACGGGGACCTACACGAACGTGGCCGACGCGGTGTCCGGCATCCCCGTCCTCGGCACGCTCCTGAGCGGTGATCCGATCAGCGGGCGGTCGTTCTTCACCGCCGGGCTGATCCTTGCGATCATGATCACGCCGATCATCACCTCGATCACCCGTGAGACGTTCGCGACGGTGCCGCGGGCCCAGAAGGACGGAGCGTTCGCGCTCGGTGCGACCCGGTGGGAGATGATCCGCGGTGCGGTGTTCCCGCACAGCCGCAGCGGCATCGTCGCCGGGGTCCTGCTCGGATTCGGTCGGGCGATCGGGGAGACGATCGCGGTCGCACTCGTGATCGGGTCGTCCCCGCAGATCACCGCTCGGCTGTTCAACTCGGGCGACGCGCTCTCGGCGGTGATCGCGAACCAGTTCGGCGAGTCGACCGGGACCTACCAGGCCGCCCTCATCGGCATGGGCGTGCTGCTCTTCGCCCTCACCCTCGTGATCTCGATGATCGCCCGCGGGGTCATCCACCGGGCGGAGCGCCGCATCGGGACGGCGAGCGCATGAGCGCCGTGACCGTCCCGACGCCGCGCCCCTCGCTGACGCGCTCGAGCGCGAGCCGGCGGCGGCACGCGGCGAACCACCTCGCGCTCGCACTCATGGTGATCGCGTTCATCGTCACCGTCATCCCGCTCGGCCTCATCCTCGGGTACGTCGTGGCACGGGGGATGAAGGTGATGTCGTGGTCGTTCCTGACCACCGACATCCCGATCGTCTCGCGCGCGCCGGGCGGGGGTATGGGGCCGGCGGTGGTGGGCACCCTGCTCATCACCGGTGCGGCGGCGCTCATGGCGATCCCGCTCGGGGTGCTCGGCGGCATCTACCTCCACGAGTACGGCGGCGGGTCCACCCGGGCCCGGATCATCCGGTTCCTCTCCGAGGTCATGACCGGCGTGCCCTCGATCGTGATGGGCCTGTTCATCTACACGACCTGGGTGCTGGCCTTCGGGGTGTCCGGGTTCGCCGGGGCCCTCGCCCTCGCCTGCCTCATGCTCCCGGTCATCATCCGCACCACCGAGGAGATGCTCCGGCTCGTGCCGCTCGACCAGCGGCAGTCGGCGTACGCGCTCGGAGGTCGGCGGGCCGGCACGATCGTGCGGGTGGTCCTGCCCGCGGCGGCTCCCGGGATCATCAGCGGTGTGCTGCTCGCGATCGCCCGGGCGGCGGGGGAGACCGCGCCGCTCCTCTTCACGATCCTCACCGTGAACACGGTGAACACCGATCTCTTCAACGGGGCGAACACGGCCCTCTCGGTGCAGATCTTCCGCAACGCCCAGCAGGTGTTCCCCGGACCGCAGGAGCGGGCCTGGGGTGCTGCGCTCGCCCTCATCGGGATCGTCGTCATCTTCACCGTGATCGCCCGGGCCGTCTCGGCCGTCTTCTCGAGGAAGCACCACGCATGAGCATCGTCTCGGAGCACCGTCCGGAGGGGCCGACCGTGGCCGCGGCCGATAACGTCACCCACGTGGACCTGACCGTCGAACCCGCCGCCCCCGGGACCCGGGAGATGGTCTTCACGGCGCGGGACCTCCACGTCTCCTATGGCGCGCACCTCGCGGTCGCGGACGTGGACCTCGACATCGCCGAACGGGACATCACCGCGATCATCGGGCCCTCGGGGTGCGGGAAGTCCACCCTGCTGCGGTGCTTCAACCGGATGAACGACTTCGTCCCCGGCGCCCGGGTGGAGGGCAAGATCCGCTACCACGGCGAGGACCTCTACGGCGACGACGTGGACGCAGCGGAGGTGCGCCGACGGATCGGCATGGTGTTCCAGAAGCCGAACCCGTTCCCGAAGTCGATCTTCGACAACGTCGCCTACGGCCCCCGCATCAACCGCATGAAGGCCGACCTCCCGACCATCGTCGAGGAGGCGCTCACCAAGGCCGCGCTCTGGGACGAGGTGAAGGACAAGCTCAAGAAGAGCGCGTTCGCGCTGTCTGGCGGCCAGCAGCAGCGGCTCTGCATCGCCCGGGCGCTCGCGGTGAAGCCCGACGTGCTGCTCATGGACGAGCCGTGCTCGGCCCTCGACCCGATCGCGACCGCCCGGATCGAGGACCTCATGGTCGAACTCAAGCGCGACTTCACGATCGTGATCGTGACCCACAACATGCAGCAGGCGGCCCGTGTCTCCGACATGACCGCGTTCCTCACCACCGAGGTCACCGAGGGCGGGAGCCGCACGGGTCGACTCGTCGAGTACGACCGCACGCAGAAGATCTTCACCCAACCGAGCGACCCCCGCACCGAGGGGTACATCACCGGACGCTTCGGGTGAGCCCGCGCCGGGTCGACCCGACACCGGATCCGGCGCCGCAGCCGAGTCCGGGGCTCGACCGGCTCATCGCCGCCCTGCGCCTGCTGCCCGACGCCGTCGTCGTGGTCGACGACGAGGGGCGAGAGGTCATGCGCTCGGCATCGGCCGACCGGTTCGTCGGCGCCCGTCACGCCGACGCGATCGCAGAGGCGGCGATCGCTGAGATGCTCGCCGACGCGTGTCACGGGGAGTCGTCGGCCCGGGAGCTCCAGCTCTACGGCCCGCCGCGCGAGGTCCTGACCCTCTCGGCGGAGCCCTTGGTGGAGGCGGGCCGCCTGGTCGGTGCGATGGTGGTGATCCGCGACATGACCGAGACCCGGCGTACCGACGAGGTCCGGCGGGACTTCGTCGCCAACGTCAGCCACGAGCTCAAGACCCCGGTCGGGGCGCTCGGGCTGCTCGCCGACACCATCGCGGCCGGAGGTGATGAGGCGGTCACCCGACAACTCGCGGAGCGGATCGGACGCGAGGCGGACCGGCTTGCGCAGATCATCGACGATCTCCTCGACCTCAGCATCATCGAAGCGCAGGAGGCGCCCGAGCGCGAGGCGGTCCCGATCGCGATGCTCGTCGACCAGGCGGTCGAGCGCGCCCGGGCGGGTGCGGAGGCGATGGGCGTCCCGGTCGAGGTCGTCGTGGTCCCGCGGACCCTGGTCGCCATCTGCGACCGCCGGCAGGTGGTGAGCGCACTCACGAACCTCGTCGACAACGCGGTGAAGTACTCCGAACCCGGAGCACGGGTCACGGTGAGCACCGCAGTGGTCACCGGTGACCTCGCAGAGATCTCCGTGGCCGACCAGGGCATCGGGATCCCTTCGCGTGACCTCGAGCGGATCTTCGAACGGTTCTACCGGGTCGACCGGGCGCGCAGTCGCGCGACCGGCGGCACCGGTCTCGGTCTCTCCATCGTGCGCCACGTCGCACAGGCCCACGGTGGGGAGGTGACGGTCGAGTCGACTGAGGGCGTCGGTTCGACCTTCCGGTTCCGCATCCCGATGCATACCTCGGGTGCGACGAACCTCTTCGATGGCGCACCGACGACCGGAGGAACCCAACGTGCCTGACCCTCAACTCATCCTCGTCGTGGACGATGAGCCCTCCTATCGGGACGCGCTCTCGGTCGCACTCCAACGGGAGGGCTTCGCGGTCGACACCGCGGCCGACGGCGTCGAGGCGCTCGAGCGCTTCGAGGCCTCGCGCCCGGATCTGGTGCTCCTCGACGTGATGCTGCCGCGGATGTCCGGGGTCGACGTGTGCCGGGAGATCCGGACCACGTCCCGCACGCCGATCATCATGGTGACGGCCAAGAACACCGAGATCGATGCGGTCGTCGGCCTCGAGGTCGGCGCC
>JBJTOY010000113.1:0-9503 GCA_046074845.1 Actinomycetes bacterium
GCGAAGTCGGGGCAGTGGTTGCAGCCCTCACGGGTCCAGCCGTGGCACTCCTTGAGCGGGATCTCGTGGTAGTCGCCGTTCTTCATCCAGATCTGGAAGACGCCCTTGATGTTCATCTTGCGCATCTCGGACTTCTTGAGGCCGTACTTGGCCTCGAACAGCTCCTCGAAGATCGCGTCGTCGAAGGTCTTCGAGCAGAGCAGGCCGATGCTGAGCGTGATGCGACGCGCGACCTTGCCCGCCTTGCGGACCTTCATGACGCCGGGGATCGAGGATTGGCATCCCATCCCGACGAGCGCGATGTTCTCGGCGCCGCCCTCGACCGCCTCGTCGTACGCGAGGGTGTTCGAGGAGTAGGTGTAGCGGCTGCCGGCCGAGGCGATGATGTCCTCGCGGTTCCGGGCCACGCCGGGCTTGGCCTTCCACGTCGTCCCGTCGCCCTCGAGGTACGAGACGAGCGCGGCGTCGATGATGCCCTCGTCGAGGCAGTGCAGGAGGATCGCCGACACGAGCCCGCCGTCCTGGCCGACCTCGTGGAGCACCGGGTCCGCGGCGCGGGCGAGGACGATGTCCTTGTAGACGCCGGAGAGCTCGTCCTCGGCGCGGGCGCGCCCGAACATGAACTCATCGATCTCGGTCTCCCAGTCACGGAAGCGGGGGCAGGCCCGGGTGCACGAGGTGCAGGCCTTGTCGCCGTGGGAGCAGTCGCCGGGTCCGCCGAAGTCCTCGATCTGGATCGGCTTGTAGCGGCCGTTCGTGTCGTCGTAGTCGAGGACGTCGTGCGGGCAGGCGATCACGCACCCCGCGCATCCGGTGCACAGACCGGTGGTGACGACCTCGCTGTAGAGGTGCTTCCAGGAGAACTTCTCGGGCGGCATGCGGGGGAGTCTGCCACGCGGGCCGCGGCGCGGCCCGAGGGCCGGATCGGGGCTGTCTCGACGCTCCGATCAGGTCCGCAGCATGCGCTCCACGGCTCGCACCGCCTCGGCGACGGTGGCCGCGCCCTCCTCCTCGCTGCGTCCGGCGGCGCTCACCACGCAGTGGGCGATGTGCTGGTCGAGCAGGCCGAGGGCCACGCCCTGGAGGGCCTTGGTCACCGAGGCGATCTGGGTGAGCACGTCGATGCAGTAGGTGTCCTCGTCGATCATGCGTTGGAGCCCGCGGACCTGTCCCTCGATCCGGGCGAGGCGCCGTCGGTGGTCGTCCTTGTCGAGGGTGTAGCCGTGCTGCACCGGTGACCTCCGTTGGGAACCGAGCGCCGAGCTGGCGCGTTATGGGGTAGGGGGGTATGGTATCACCCCCGGCCGGACGGGCACTCCCCCCGCCGGTCACACTGGTGAGGACCCGGAGGTGTGCCGTGGGTGACCGACCGCAGGAGATCCCGATCGGGCTCGGCCCGGAGCCCGGGGCCGTCATCACCGAGGCACCGGCGGGCCTGCGCATCGACCTGCCCGTGGCCGGCATGACCTGCGCATCCTGCGTCGCCCGGGTCGAGAAGGGCCTCGCCAGGGTGCCCGGAGTCCATCTCGCCACGGTGAACCTGGCCACCGAGCGGGCCACGGTCTACGTGGAGCCGGGGGTCGCCGATCGCGGGGACCTCGTCCGGGCCATCGTCGAGACGGGGTACGAGGTTCCCGAGGTCGCCGAGGACGCGCCCGCAGCGGTCGCGGCCCCGGCCCGCGATCCGCTCTCGGCCCGGCTCGTGGTCGCGGCAGTGCTCACCGTGCCGCTCACCGCGATCTCGATGGTCCCGGCGTTGCAGTTCGACGGCTGGGGTTGGGTCGCGTTCGTGCTCGCGACGCCGGTGTGGCTCTGGTGCGCGTGGCCGTTCCACCGCGCCGCGCTCCGTCAGGCCCGACACCTCGACGCGTCGATGGACACGCTCGTGTCGCTCGGGACCACCGCGGCCTGGGTCTGGTCGGTCGTGGCCCTGGCGCGCGGTGCGGGCCGCGATGCGATGAGCGGCATGGACATGGGGTCGACCTCGGACCTCCACCTCTACTTCGAGACGGGCGCCGTCATCGTCACGCTCATCCTGCTCGGCCGGTGGTTCGAGCACCGGGCCAAGCGTCGGTCGGGTGATGCGCTGCGCGCGCTGCTCTCGCTCGGTGCGCGGACCGCGACGCTCCTCGACGGGCGCGAGATCCCGGTGGAGCGGCTCGCAGTCGGCGACACCTTCATCGTGCGGCCCGGGGAACGAATCGCGACCGACGGGCGCATCGTGGAGGGGGCCTCGGCGGTCGACGTCTCGATGCTCACCGGCGAACCCGTCCCGGAGGAGGTGGGTGTGGGCGACGAGGTGATCGGTGCCACGATCAACACCGAGGGTCGGCTCGTCGTGGAGGCGACGCGGGTCGGTGCCGACACCGCGCTCGCCCAGATCGCGCGGCTCGTCGAGGAGGCCCAGGGTTCCAAGGCCGCGGTGCAGCGCCTCGCGGACCGCGTGGCCGCGGTCTTCGTGCCGATCGTGCTGCTCATCGCCCTCGGAACGCTCGCGGTCTGGCTCGTGCTCGGGGGTTCGGCGGACGACGCGTTCACCGCAGCGGTCGCGGTGCTCATCATCGCCTGCCCGTGCGCGCTCGGCCTCGCGACCCCGACCGCCATCATGGTCGGCACCGGACGCGGCGCCCAGCTCGGCATCCTCATCAAGGGCGGCGAGGTGCTCGAGGCGACGCGTGCGGTCGACGCCGCCGTGCTCGACAAGACCGGGACGATCACGACCGGTCGCATGGCGCTCGTGGAGGTGGTCCCGGTGACGGGGGTCGACCCGGGCGTGCTGCTGCGCCGGGCCGGAACCCTCGAGGACGCGAGCGAGCACCCCATTGCCCGTGCGATCGCCGCCGGCGCCCGTGCCCACGGCGTCGGGATCGGTGTGCCCGAAGGGTTCCGCAACGAGCCCGGTGTCGGCGTCGCCGGCACGGTCGACGGGATCGAGACGAGGGTCGGGCGGGCGGAGTGGGTCGGCGAGGTGCCGGACGCCCTCACCGCCGCGATCGACGCGGCCGACGCCCGCGGGGCCAGCGTCGTGTTCGCGGGCTGGGACGGTGCGGTGCGGGGTGCGCTCGTCGTCGCCGACACGGTCAAGCCCGAGGCCGCGGCCGCGGTGCGCGCCCTGCACGACCTCGGCATCGCGACCGTGCTCGTGACCGGCGACCGCGAGGCGCCCGCCCGATGGGTCGCCCGGGAGGTCGGCATCGACCGGGTGGTCGCCGGGGTGCTCCCCTCCGGGAAGGTGGACGTCGTGCGGGCGCTCCAGGCGGAGGGTCGCACGGTGGCGGTGGTGGGCGACGGCGTGAACGACGCACCCGCGCTCGCGGCGGCGGATCTCGGGATCGCCATCGGCACGGGCACCGACGTCGCGCTCGAGGCGAGCGACCTCACGCTCGTGTCCGGCGACCCGCGTGGGGCCGGCGACGCCATCGCCCTCGCCCGGCGCACGCTCACGACGATCAAGGGGAACCTGTTCTGGGCGTTCGCCTACAACGTCGCCGCGATCCCGCTCGCCGCGCTCGGCATCCTGAACCCGGCGATCGCCGCCGGGGCGATGGGGTTCTCGAGCGTGTTCGTGGTGTCGAACTCGCTGCGCCTGCGGCGGTTCACCCCGAGGCGCTGAGGAACTCCTGGACCATGCCCTGCTGGGCCCGCGCGATGTCGCGTAGGCCGTCGACGATGGCGTGCTCGACCTTGCCGCCGAGCAGGGGCACCTTCACCTTGAGCTGGCCCCGTACGGTCCGGTCCGTCGTGCTGTCCTTGCCGACCACGCGCGCCGCGTACCGTCCCTCGAGCAGTTCGGCGTAGTGGTCCGGGCGGATGAGGAACCGCGACTCACCCCGGGCGAGGTCGTGCTCGGCGACCTCGACCCAGGTGAGCTGGGCGGGGTCGACGAACTTGCGGACCGCCCCGGAGAGTTGCGCCTCGAACCGGTACCGGACCTCCTGGCGCACCACATCGCCGGTGCGCGCGGTCGAGAGCACCTGCGCACCGCCGACGTTCGGCAGGTCGGTCATGCGCTCGAGGAGGTCGGGATCGATGAGCGCCGACGCGACGGCGAGCGGATCGGCGGTGAAACGTTGGTCGAGCTGGAAGTCCACGAGCCTGAGGTTGGCACAGTGCGGGACCCGAGCCGGGTCATCGGTTCCGGTGCCCCGATGGCGTGTCGTAATCTCCGGGATCCCATGAAGATCGCCGACGCCCTCCGAGTGGGCCCCTGCTTCTCGTTCGAGTTCTTCCCGCCGCGCAGCGAGGAGGGCGAACGCATCCTCGCCGAGGCGATCCGGGAACTCGCGCCGCTCTCGCCCGCGTACGTGTCGGTCACCTACGGTGCCGGTGGCTCGACCCGGGAGCGCACCCACGACCTCGTCGTGCAGATCCTCGCCGACACCGGGATCACGCCGATGGCGCACCTCACCTGCGCCTGCCACACCCGGGCCGAACTCGTCGACATCGTGGCGCGCTACCGCGACGCAGGGATCGAGAACATCCTCGCCCTCGGCGGCGATCCGCCGGTCGACTCCGACCTGGGGCCCGGCGAACTCACCTACGCGAGCGAACTGGTCGAGCTCATCCGCCGCACCGGCGACTTCTCGATCGGGGTGGCGGCGCATCCCGAACCCCACCCGCACAGCCCGAGCCTCGAGGAGGATCGGCGACGCACCGCCGAGAAGTTGGCGGCGGCCGACTTCGCGATCACCCAGTTCTTCTTCGACGCGCGCCACTACTTCGGCCTGGTCGAGGACCTGCGCGCACTCGGCGTCGACAAGCCGGTGATTCCGGGGATCATGCCCGCGACCTCGATCCGTTCCATCACCCGCATGGCCCAGCTCCAGGGCAGCGAGTTCCCGACCGCCCTCGCGGCGAAGCTCGAGGCCGCCGAGCCCGACGGTCCCGAGGCGGTGCACGCCGTGGGAGTGACCGAGGCGACGCGCCTGTGCCGCGAGCTGCTCGACGGTGGCGCCCCGGGGCTCCACTTCTTCACGCTCAACCGTTCGACCGCGACCCGCGAGATCCACGCCGCGCTGGGCCTGTAGGCGGACGCGAGGACGGCGCCCCGTGGGGCGCCGTCGACGAGCGGAGGGGGTGGGATTTGAACCCACGGTGGGTTGCCCCACAATGGTTTTCGAGACCATCCGATTCGGCCGCTCTCGCACCCCTCCGGAGCGAGCGCATCGTAGTGGGCGGCCCGAGGGGTGCGACCAGCCGAGGCTCAGCGGCGCTCGGCGAAGAACCCGATGAGCAGGGCCGCAGCCTCCTCGGACCGCACACCGTGCACGACCGGGATCTCGTGGTTGAGGCGCGGGTCGGCGGTGAGGTGGTAGAGGCTCCCCGTCGCGCCGGCCTTGGGATCGGCGGCCCCGAACACGACCGAGGCGACCCGGGCGTTCACGCTCGCACCCGCACACATCGGGCAGGGCTCGAGGGTCACGACGAGCACGCACTCGTCGAGCCGCCACGTGCCCAGTGCCGCCGCGGCGTCGCGCAGGGCCAGCACCTCGGCGTGCGCCGTCGGATCGCCGGTGAGTTCGCGTTCGTTGTGACGAGCGGCGAGCACGTCGCCCCGTTCCCGGTGGACGACGATCGCGCCGACCGGGACGTCACCGTGCGCCGCGGCGGCGGCCGCCTCCTCGAGCGCACGGCCCATCCAGTCGTGGAGCCGGGGGTCGTCGGTCCTCATGGCGGGTGAGCGTAGGTGAGACCCCGGCGCCCGCCCCCGGGACCGGTGCGTACGATGGCGCCCGGACCCGATGGACCCGCCCGGCTCGGGCCGGCGGGATGGAGGCAACGGGCGAGTCATGACCACCGTCGGCGTCACCATCGTGATCACGGACCTCGTCGGTTCGACGGCGCTCACCACGCGGGTCGGCGCGGAGGAGATCGACCGGCTGCGGCGCGAGCACTTCGCCCTGCTGCGCGCGGCGATCGAGGCGGCGGGCGGTCGCGAGGTCAAGAACACCGGCGACGGGATCATGGCGGCCTTCGGCGGGGTCGGGGCGGCGCTCGACGCCTCGGTCGCGATGCAGCAGGCCTGCGCGCGGCGCAACGTCGGCGCGACCGAACCGCTCGAGATCCGGGTGGGGATCGGGACCGGCGACTGCACGGAGGAGGACGGCGACTACTTCGGCGAACCGCCCACCGTGGCCGCCCGCCTCTGTGGCGAGGCCGAGCCGGGCGAGATCCTCGCTCCCGACTTCGTCCGACTCCTCGCGCCGCGGGGTCGCCACGAGTTCGTCGACGCGGGGGAGCGCGCGCTCAAGGGGCTCCCCGATCCCGTCACCACCGTCACGGTCGTCTGGGCGGCCCCCGACACCGCCACCGACGTCCCGGTGCCGTTGCCCGCCCGGCTCGCGGGCCGGGCGGCGCTGCCCTACGCGGGGCGCGACGCGGAGCGCGCGTCCATCGCGGCGGCGGCGCGGGCCGCGGCCGCGGGCTCCCGCCGCATCGTCCTCACCTCGGGGGAGGCGGGTCAGGGCAAGAACCGCCTCGTCGCCGAGTGCGCGCGGGCGGCACACACCGAGGGCGCGCTCGTGCTCTACGGACGCTGCGAGGAGGACCTCGTCCGCCAGTACGCGCCGTGGGCGGAGGCCATCGAGTTCCTCGGTGCCCACGTCGCGCCCGAGCACCTCGAGGGCCTCGACCTGCGCGCGCTCGTGCGCGTGGCGCCGGGGCTGCGGTCCCGCGTCGGCGAGGCCGGGGCCACCGACGGCAGCACCGCCGACGAGTTCGTGGTGTTCGCCGCGGTGACCGACCTCCTCACGCGGGTGGCGACCATCGCGCCGGTGGTCGTCGTCCTCGTTGATCTGCACTGGGCGGACCGGGGCACCCTGCTCCTGCTCCGCCACGTCGTCGGGGCGACCGCGGCCGAGCGCATCCTCATCCTCGGCACCTTCCGCGACACCGACGTCGATCCCGAGGGTCTGCTGGCCGGGACCCTGGCCGCGCTCCACCGTGAGGACGGTGTGAGTCGCATCACCCTCGAGGGGTTGGCCGAGTCCGACCTCGGGGACCTGCTCGCCGTCACCGCCGGTCACGACCTCGGCGCCGACGGCGACGCGCTGGCCCGCACGCTGCGGGCGGAGACGAACGGCAACCCCTTCTTCGTCGTGGAGATGCTGCGGCACCTCGTGGAGTCCGGGGCCATCGCCCAGGACGCCGCCGGGCGGTGGGGCGCGACGATCAATCTCGCCGCGGTCGGCATGCCCCAGAGCGTGCGCGAGGTCGTCGTCGCCCGGGTCCGGCGTCTCGGCGAGGTCGCCGGCCAGTGCCTCACCGCCGCAGCGGTGTGCGGACGCGACTTCGACCTGCGGACGGTCGCTTGGGTGGTCGACCGGCCCGAGGACGACGTGCTCGACGCGTTCGAGGCCGCGGTCGCCGCCGGTCTCGTCGCCGAGGTGCCGACCCGGGCCGAGCGTTTCACGTTCGCGCACGCCCTCGTGCAGCAGGCGCTCGGCGCCGAGCTCTCGCCGACCCGGCGGGCCCGACTCCACGCCGCGATCGCCGATGCGATCGCCGCCGAACCGGACGCCGTAAGCCGTTCGGCCGAGGTCGCCCGGCACCTGCTCGCGGCCGGTCGCCCGGAGGACCGCGCCCGGGCCGTGCCCTACGCGATCCGGGCTGGCGACGACGCGGTCGAGGGACTCGCCGCCGTCGACGGCGTGCGGTGGTACCGGGCGGCGCTCGACCTGCTCGGGCCGGAGGCCGATCGGGCCGAGCGCTGCGACCTCGAGATCCGGCTCGGCAACGCGGAACGGCGGGCCGACGACCTCGAGTTCCTGCCGCGGTTGATCGCGGCCGCGGCCGAGGCGCGCGCGCTCGGCCGGAACGACCTCCTGGTGGCCGCGGCCCTCGCGCGCTACCGCGGGTTCCAGATCTCGGGCGCCGAGGTCGACCCCGAGCAGTTGGCGCTGCTCGAGGGTGCGCTCGCCGTGGTGGGCGAGGAGGACTCACCGGCCCGGGCACGCCTCGTCGCGGCGATCGCGTCCGAGCTGCGGTTCAGCGGGGACCCGACCTACGTGGACCGGTCCCGCGAATCCATCGCCGTCGCCCGGCGCACCGGTGACCGGGCGACGCTCGTCGACGTGCTCGCGTGGAGTTCGCTCGACACCCCGGCGTCGTTCGACGAGCGACGGGCGGTGGCCGAGGAGGTCATGCGGCTCACGGAGGGGTACGACGATCCGATGCGCCGGTTCTGGGCGCTCGTGCAGGTCCTCACCACGTGGTTGACGATCGGCGACATCCACGCGGCGCGGTCGGCGGCGGCCGAACTCATGACGGCCGCGACCCGGCTCGGCAATCCGCAGACCCGGTGGATCGCCACGCTCTGGGCCGTGCAGATCGCGACCACGACGGGGGACCTCGCCGAGGCGGAACGGTTGACCAACGAGGCCTTCGCGCTCTCGCTGGACGCGGGTCGACAGGACGGGATGCTCTACACGGGATCCCAGCTCATGTCGATCCGGCTCCAGCAGGGGCGCACCGCCGAACTGCTCCCGCTCATCGAGCAGGCGGTCGTCACCTACCCGCGGATCCCGGGGTTCCGCAGCGTGCTCGCGTTCGCCGCAGCCCGCTCGGGCGACCTCGACCTCGCGCGGTCGCGGTTCGCCGAACTCGCGGCCACGGCGTTCTCGTTCCCCGAGGACCAGGTGTGGATGACCGCCACGACGCTCGCGGCGCACACGGCGCACCTGCTCGACGACGGTGCTGCGGCGACGGTGCTCCTCCCGCGGCTCGAGCCCTACGGGGACCGCATCGGGGTGCAGACGCTCTCGGCCAACGTGGGGGCGGTCTCCCACCACCTCGGGCTGCTGCGGATGACGCTGGGCGACCTCGAGCGGGCGGAGGCGGATCTCGTCGACGCGCTCGAGCGCAACACGCGCCTCGAATCGCCGCACTACCGGGCCCAGACCATGCTGGCCCTCGCCCGTCTCGGGCGCGACCGGGATCCGCAGCGGGCGGCGGGTCTCGCCGCCGAGGCGGCGGCCATCGCGGCCCGGTACGGGTTCGCGCAGATCGCCATGGAGGCCGCGGCCCTCGCCGGCTGATGCCGGGCGGCGGTCCGGGCGGGATCCGACCGGCGGGACGCCCCCCAACGGGGTCGTCGTGGCGGAGGGGGTGGGATTCGAACCCACGGAACTCTCGTTCACACGCTTTCCAAGCGTGCCGATTCGGCCGCTCTCGCACCCCTCCCGGGGTCGCCGATGGTAGCGGGCGGACCGGCTGGTACGGTGAGCGAGCGGACCGTGCTAGGCGGGGAGCTCGTGGTGCCCTGTACCCCAGATCCACGTACGGGGGGCTGAACTCCCATCCGAGGCCCGATCCGCCGCAGTGGGAGCGCCTCGCACGTGGTGTCGAAGGCCGGGTCCTGCGCAACGGGTTCCCGTGAACCGAGTCAGGTCCGGAAGGAAGCAGCTCTCAGCGGATCCTCCCGTGTGCCGCAGGGGAGCCTGGCCCGAGCCGGCGACGGGACACGCACGCTGCGGCGCCGGGTCGACGGTGGGTGCACGGTCCGT
>JBJTOY010000114.1:0-14194 GCA_046074845.1 Actinomycetes bacterium
GACCTCGGGTTCGACCCGGCCGACTTCGAGCGGGCCAGCCGCGGCCTCGTCGCCACGCACGCGACCGGCGTCATCTCCTCGGCGTTCGGGCCGGTCTGGGACACCGGGCGGCACGAGTTCGTCGTGCGCCGGAGCACCAACCCGGACACCGTGCACCCGAGCCTGTGGCGCCAGGCCCAGCTCAACGCCATCCACGGTCTGTTCGAGGTCGCACCGGGTATCTGGCAGGCACGCGGGTACGACATCTCGAACGTCACCTTCATCGCCGGCGACACCGGGTGGATCGTCATCGACCCGCTCACCGCCGAGTACACGGCGCGGGCGTGCCTCGACCTCGCGAACGAGCACCTCGGCGAGCGTCCCGTGGTCGCCGTGATCTACACCCACTCGCACGCCGACCACTTCGGCGGCGTGCTCGGCGTGACCAGCCGCGAGGACGTCGCCGCGGGCCGGTGCCGGGTCATCGCACCCGAGCACTTCATGCGGGAGACGATCGAGGAGAACGTCATCGCGGGCTTCGCCATGCTGCGTCGTGCGGCCTACCAGTTCGGACCGTTGCTCCCGGCCGGACCGAAGGGTCACGTCGACTGCGGCCTCGGCAAGGCGGTCCCGTTCTGGCCCTCGGACCTCATCGCCCCGACCGAGGAGATCACGGCCACCGGGCAGGAGCTGGTGGTCGACGGCGTCCGGATCGTGTTCCAGCTCACCCCGGAGGCCGAGGCCCCGGCCGAGATGAACTTCTTCTTCCCGGATCGGGGCTGGCTGTGCACCGCCGAGAACTGCACCCACACCATGCACAACCTCGTGCCTATCCGCGGCGCCCACGTTCGCGACGCGCTCAAGTGGTCGAAGTACATCGACGAGATGATCGAGCTGTTCGGCGCCCACACCACGTTGATGTTCGCCTCCCACCACTGGCCGCGCTGGGGCCGGGAGGACGTCCTCGGCTACCTCGTCCTGCAGCGGGACCTGTACCGGTGGATCCACGACCAGACGATGCGCATGGCCAACCACGGCCACACCGCGGTCGAGATCGCCGAGATCCTGGAGTTGCCGCCGGAGTTCCGGGCCGAGGCGCACACGATCGGCTACTACGGCGCGCTGGTGCACAACGCCAAGGCCGTCTACCAGCGGTACCTCTCCTGGTACGACGCGAACCCGGCCAACCTCTGGCGCCTCCCGCCGACCGAGGCCGGCGCGCGCTACGTGGATCTCGCCGGCGGTCCCGACGCACTGCTGGCCCGCGGCCGGGCGGCGTTCGAGGCCGGCGACTACCGATGGGTGGTCGAGGTCGTGAACCACCTCGTGTTCGCCGACCCCTCGAACGGCGCGGCCCGGGAACTGCAGGCCGATGCGCTCGAGCAACTCGGGTACCAGTCGGAGTCGGCGACGTTCCGCAACGCCTACCTGCAGGGAGCCCAGGAACTCCGCAACGGACCGCTCCCGGCCCGTCCGGGCCGCCGAGGCGGGGTGCTCGTCGCGATGAGCGTGGAGCAGATCCTCGAGACGCTCGCGGTGTCGCTGCGCTCCGAGGACGTCGGTGGGCTGCGGGCGACGATCAACCTCGACGTCGGCGACACCGGTGAGGTCTGGGTGCTCGGCCTGTCCAACCGCACGCTGCACGCAGTGACCGGGCGTCAGGACCCGGCCGCCGACGCGACCCTGCGACTCGACCGCGCGACGCTGCTCGCACTGGCGGAGCGGACGCTCACCGTGACCGCCGGCATCGAGGAGGGTGCGATCACCGCTGACGGCGATCCCGCAGCGGCGGACCGGATCTTCGCCAACCTCGACACCTTCATGACGAACTTCCCCATCGTCGAGCCGTAGGGCCACCGTCCCGGGCCGGTGTGGCAGCATCACGGGCGTGGAGCTGGTCCCGACCGTCGACATCTCCGATCCCTCGGCGACCTCGCTCGCCGCGATCGACGCCGCGTGCCGGGACCACGGCTTCTTCCTCCTCACCGGGCACGGGATCGACGAGGTGATCGAGGGCACCTGGGACTGGACCCGGCGGTTCTTCGACGCCGACCGGTCCGTGCGCACGGCCGTCGTGCGCACGGAGGCGAACCCGCTCGGGTACTACGACCGCGAGCTCACCAAGCGCCGTCGCGACCACAAGGAGGTGTTCGACCTCATCGATCCGACGATCCCGGCGCTCGACGCCCGGAACCGGTGGCCGGACTCGCTGCGCGGGTTCCGGGACGCGATGGTCCGGCACTTCGACGCGTGCAGCGATCTCGCGGTGCGCACGCTGTCGCTGGTCCACGAAGCGCTGGGCCTCGCGGCTGACGAGCGCGCGTCGAGCGCGTGCGATCGCCACACGAGCACGGTCCGGCTCAACCACTACACCGTGGGCGATCCGGTCCCGGCCAACGAACGCGGCGGACTCGCCGACCTCGGCCCGACGGCGCTCGGGTACCACACCGACCCCGGCGTCCTGACCCTCCTGCTCCAGGACGACACCGGCGGCCTCCAGGCCGAGACCGCCGACGGCACGTGGATCGACGTCCCGCCGCGGCCCGGCACCGTGGTCGTGAACCTCGGGGACTGCATGCAGGCCTGGAGCAACGACCGGTACCGCGCCGCGGTGCACCGCGTGCTGCCGATGACGGCGACCCGCCGGTTCTCGATCCCCTACTTCTCGAACCCGCACCGCGACGCGGTGGTCGAACCGATCCCGGCCCTCAGCGCGGCGGGCCCGCGGTACCGGCCATTCCCGTGGCGCGAGTTCATGGCGGCCCGGGCCTACGACAACTTCACCGACCTCGGCGCCGACGACACCCAGGTGACCGACTTCCGGATCGAGGCCCGGTGACGGCCCCGACCACCCCCGCCAGCCGCCACACCCTGCGCGGTGGGGTCTTCATGCTCGTCGTCCTCGTCGTGCAGGCCTTCGACCTCGTCCTCGACGGCCGGATCGACCGCTTCAAGACCGAGGACGGCCGGGCCTTCCGGGACGCTGCGAACCTGGCCGCCGGCGGCGCGACGCTCGTCTGCCTCGCCCTGCTCGTCGTGCTCGGCGCGCTCGTGGCGCGTCGGCGACGGCCCTTCACCCGCGACGACACCCCCGGGTGGGTCCTCGCGTCGATGATCGCCTTCCTCGCCGCGGCCTCGCTGAACGTGCTCATGAATATCGCGACGCTCGTCGTGTCGCCATCGCTCCGAGGGTCGAGCCAGCCGGAACTCATCGGCGACCTCGCGCTGCTGTACGCGTCGACGACCCTCGTGTTCTCACTCTGGTACCAACTCGCCGACGTGTACCTGCCGGGGGGAGCCTTCGAGTTCCCGCCGAACGCCGCGCACCCGGAGCAGCCGCCCCGCTGGTTCGACTACCTGTCGTTGAGCTTCTACACGAACTCGACCTTCGGCCCCACGCTCGAGAGCGTCAAGACCCGACCGGCCAAGGCACTCATGATGCTGCAGACCTCGCTGTCGCTCGTCGTGCTCGTGGTGCTCATCGCCCGCATCATCCGCAGCGTCTGAGGGCGCCGTTCCGGCGGCCCCGCGTCGCCGGTGGGGTAGGTTGCCGACCATGTCGATGAGCGGATCCGTCACCATCCACATGCGCGCGACGCCCGAGGCGATCTGGGACCTCGTCGCCGACGTCACCCGCATCGGCGAGTTCAGCCCGGAGACCTTCGAGGCCGAGTGGCTCGAGGGCGCGACCGGCCCGGCGGTGGGCGCGAAGTTCCGTGGTCACGTGAAGCGCAACGGGGTCGGGCCCGTGTACTGGGCACCCTGCGAGGTCACCGAGTGCGAACCCGGCCGCACCTTCGGCTTCGCCGTCGGGACCGCGGAGCGCCCCATGAACTCGTGGCGGTACGAGATCACCCCGACCGCCGACGGTGCGGACGTCACCGAGTCGTTCGCACTCCCCGACAACCCGATGACCCGCGCCTACTGGCTGGTGCTCGGCCGGGCCCGCGGGCGCACGAACGAGCGCGGCATGCGCCAGACCCTCGAACGGATCAGGGCCGTGGTCGAAGCGTAGGACGCTCCGGCGCCGGCCCGACGGTCGGCGCGTCGCGCTCCTCCCTCGCGCACCACTGCGCGAACTCGGGCTCGAGCGGCGGCCCACTCGTGCCTGCGGCCACCTCGCCGACCCACGCCGACACCTCGGCGTCGAGCGCCTCGACGAGACCCCCGGTGGCACTACCGGCGGCGACGAGTTCCGCCGTCACCCGCCGGTAGTACCAGAGTTGCCCATCACGACCGCTGGAACTGTTGAAGTGGCCGAAGAACGCGTCGCCCTCTTCGGCGTAGTCGCGACGGCACGACCTCACGTTGGCGAACTTGTCAGCGGCGCACACGAGATGCGCGCCGGCAGCCGCATCCTCGATCTCCTCGATGTAGCGGACCTTGCGCGGCCACCAGGCCTCCTTGTTGGCCGGATCGGCGACCCAGGAGTCGGTGCAGGCGTCGACGATGAGCGCGACGCGGAGGCCGAAATCACGCTCGATGTCGCGGAGTGCCTTCGCTCCGCCGGCGTCCTCGACGGCATCGTGGAGCAGCGCAGCGACGATCTGGTCCTCGTCGCCCCCATGCGCCTCCACGATCCGAGCGACCTCGTAGAGGTGCACGGTGTACGGGCGCGGCACGCGCCCCTTGGTCGTCTTCGCTCCGAACCGCTGCTCCACCCAGTCGACCGCGGCGTCGACGCGTGCGTTCGGTCCGGACTGCAACGTGAACTCCGTCATCGGATGACCCCCTGCCCCGCGGGGTCTCCGTGCTCCCCCGTCCACGCCGAGGATAGAGGTGGGGTCGGACGCCGCGCCGCGCCCTCAGCGCCCGGTGAGCTCCGCGAGCGCGTCGGGGAAGCGTGGTCCGGCGATCGCGTCGGCGAGGCCGAGTTCCTCGATCGCGGCGAGGTCGTCTGCGGTGAGTTCGACCTCGAGCGCGGTGACGTTCTCGGCCAGGCGCTCGAGCCGTCGGGTGCCCGGGATCGGGACCATCGGCGGCTCCTGGGCCAGTACCCATGCGAGCGCGAGCTGACCCGGGGCGCAGCCCTTCGCGGCGGCGATCGCCGCGAACCGGCCGACCAGCTCGCGGTTCGCGTCGAGGTTCTCGGCGCTGAATCGCGGCATGACCTTGCGGAAGTCGCCCTCCGGCAGCACCTCGAAGTCCGCGGTCAGCAGCCCGCGACCCAACGGGCTGTAGGGCACGAACCCGATGCCGAGTTCGGCGAGGGTGCCGATGAGCTCGTCCTCGGCCCAACGCGTGATGAGTGAGTACTCGCTCTGGATCGCGGCGATCGGATGGACCGCGTGCGCACGCCGGATCGTCGCCGGTGCGGCCTCCGAGAGGCCGAGGTGGCGCACCTTGCCCGCCGCCACGAGTTCGCCCATCGCGCCGACGGTCTCCTCGATCGGCACCGAGGAGTCGATACGGTGCGCGTAGTAGAGATCGATCGTCTCGATGCCGAGTCTCCGCAACGACGCGTCGCAGGCCTCACGGACGTACGGCGCATCGCCCCGGATCGAGACCTTCGGGCTCCCGGGCGCGCTCGTGAAGCCGAACTTCGTGGCGATCACGACCTCGTCCCGGATCCCGCGCAGCGTGGCGCCGACCAATTCCTCGTTGTGCCCGAGGCCGTAGACGTCGGCCGTGTCGAAGAAGGTCACCCCGAGGTCGATCGCACCACGGAGTGTTCGTCGGCTCTCCTCGTCGTCAGCCGCGCCGTAGGTGCCGGAGAGCGACATGCACCCGAAGCCGATCGCCGAGACCTCGAGGTCACCCAGCCGTCGCGTCGCCACCATCCCGGACCGCCTCCTGCTCGTCGGACGCTGCGAGGCTACGCGCGGCGGCGCGGTGGGCGCGGCACGAACCCGGAGGTGCGTGCGACGTACTCCTCGTACCCGGCGCGGGTCCGCCGCAAGCGGTGTTCGAGCATCGGCTTGCCCGAGACACTCGTGAGCAGGCGGGTCATGAGCAGCGGCGAGAGGACGGTCAGCAGCGCCCACCCTCCGGCGGACGCGATGAGGAACATGCCCCACCAGGCCGTCGCGTCCCCGAAGTAGTTGGGGTGCCGGGACCACGACCACAGCCCGGTGTCGAGCACCCGGGAACGGTTCGACGGAGCCGAGAGGAAGTCGGTCAGCTGCTTGTCCGCGACGCCCTCGATCACCCAGCCGACGAACCAGACCGCGACCCCGACGACCTGCACCCAGCGCAGCGGCGCGCCCGCCCGAATCCCGACGGTGATGGGGAGGGAGACGAACCACAGCAGCCCGGCCTGGAGCAGGTACACCTTGCGGATCGCAGCCCACGGTTCACCGGGACCCTGCGACGAGCGCATGATCGCCTCGTAGCGAGGGTCCTCGCCCTGTCCGCGGCTGCGCCACGCGAGGTGGGTCGCGAGCCGACCGCCCCAGAGCGTGACGGTCCCGAGCAGGAGGCACCGCTGCAGCGTGTCCGCGTCGGTCCCCGCGGTGGACAGGAACCCGGCGACGCCGACCGCGACGAACCCGAGGGGCCAGAAGACGTCGATGTCCCGGTAGCGATGACGGACCCGACCCACGACGAAGGCGACGGTGATCGTCACCGCGACCGCGACGAGGCTCCACAGCGTTCCGGACAGCACGGCCCGAGCGTAGGCGGCGCTCTCCCACCTGCGGCCCGACCCCGCCCCGGGGCGGGGTCGGAGGGCGGCCCGTCGAGTCGCCGACGTAACGTGCACATCGTGATCCCGACCCTCGTCTACGACGCCGACTGTGCGTTCTGCACACGATCGGCCCGGTGGATCGAGCGACGCTGGCGCCCCGGTGTCGCCCGCATCCGCCCCTCGGGATCGTTCGAGGACCGGGAACTCGCTTCCCACGGCCTCACCCGGGCCGACGTGGAGGCCGCTGCGTGGTGGATCGCGGCCGACGGCTCCGCCCACCGGGGCGAACTCGCCGTGGCCGCGGCGCTGCGAGCGGCCACCGGCGGGACGCGCCTGGTCGGCCTGCTGCTTGCGCTCCCCGGCATCCGGACCGCAGCACGATCCGGGTACGCGTTGGTGGCCCGCAACCGCCACCGCCTGCCCGGGGGGAGCCCGGACTGCACGCTCCCCCCGGAGATCGCCCGGGGCGCGTGAACGCAACGGCTACCGTCGCCGGGTGACCTCGCACCCCGGCAGCAGCGCAGCCGGTCCGACCCGATCGGCGACCGTCGGCGTCGTGACCGCCGCCGGCGCGGCCGTGCTCTGGGGTTCCGGCAACATCGCGACCCACGTGGTGCTTGAGCGCGGCGTCTCGGTGGCGGCGTTCACGCTCATCGAGATCGGCACGAGCGTCGTGTTCCTCGCCACCATGTGCCGGATCCTGCGCACCGGATGGTTGTCACCCCGCGAGCACTGGCGGATCGGACTGCTCGGCGTGCTCGAACCGGGCCTCACCTACCTGGTCATGAACTGGGGTCTCGCCCACACCTCGGTCACCCACGCGTCGCTGATCGGTGCGACCGAGCCACTCATGATCGCCCTGCTCGCGTGGGTGCTCATCCGATCACCGCTGCCGGTCCGCCTGTTCCTGCCCATGGGCACGGCGCTCATCGGTACCGTCATCGTGGTGACCGCGAACGCCGACTCGAGCGGTGCCACCTGGCTCGGTGACGCCGCGGTCGCGCTCGGCTTCGTGTTCGCGTCCCTCTACGCCGTCGGGAGCAGCCGGTTCGTGGCGGACCACGCACCCTTGGCGGTCACGTTCCTCCAGCAACTCTTCGCGTACGCGGTCATCGCGCCGCCGCTGCTCATCGTCACGGCCGTCGGCGGGGTCGGCACCGCGGACGCGGGTACGACCTGGCTCGCCGTACCAATCATCGGGATCGCCACCTCGTCGCTCACGTTCTGGCTGTACCTCACCTCGTTGCGCCACGTGAGCCCGGGGACGACCGCGCAGTTCCTCGCCCTCATCCCGGTCACCGGGTTCCTCGGTGCGGTGTTCATCCTCGGCGAGGAGACCTCGACCGCGGCGTTCATCGGCGCGGCGATCGTCCTCGTCTCGCTCGTCGCCATCGCCCGCATGGAGCACCGGGCCGAGGTCGAGGCCTTCGCCCGGGCCGTCTGAGGTCCGGCCGAACCCGGTCCTTGACCGCCGGCTGCGCCGGGATCAGACCTCGGGGCACCAGTTGCCGTGGAAGCCCGCGGGCACCCGTGCCGGCAGGTGCACCGTGGCGACCGGGTCGCCCGTGATGTCCTGGGCGTCGAGCACCACGAGGTCCGAGCGGTCCGCCGCCCGGTCGAGCCGCAGGGCCATCACCCAACCGTCGTCCTCGGCCGCGGCGGCGTGGCGCGGGATGAACACCGCCTCGCCGTACCCGAAGCCTGCGCCCTCGTCGCGCACGATCGAGGTGCCCGCCTCGAGGTCGTAGCGGACGATCGCTCGCTGCTCGAACCCGTCCTGGAGGCCGGCCGCGTAGCCGTACCGGTGCTCGAGGCCGAAGAGTCGCTCGTCGACCCGCGGGAACTCGATCGACCGGTCGTCGAGTCGGGTGATGGCGGTGCGCCCGGTCGCCGGGTCGGCGATCCAACGCTCGAGCACCGACGCACCCTCGTTCGGACCGCGCTGATCGGTGGCGAACATGCGAGGGTGCCGCACGACGTCGATCAGGACGCGCCCGTCGGGGAGGTCGTGGGCGTTGAGCGGGTGGAACACGTAGCAGGAGTCGGTCTCGCACCACGCGATGTCATCCGCCGAACCCTCCCGCGGGAGGAGCCCGATCCGGGGCACGTAGTCCTCGTCCCAGCGGTACGGGAGCGGCGAACCGCCCGCCGCGGCCTCCAGATCGAACGTGCACGGCAGGTCGTAGACCACCGCGTAGCGATCGGTGAGCGACATGTCGTGGATCATCGGCCCACCGGGCAACGGGATGTCCACGACCCGGCGGACGTGAGCCTCGGTGTCGACCACGAGGTACTGGGCCCGGTTGCCCCAACCCCAGTAGTAGACGACCGCGTGCAGCTCGCCGGTGCGCGGGTCCCGCTTCGGGTGGGCGGTGAAGGCGTGCGGCAGCGTGCCGTCGAACGATGATGCTTGCACCGTGTCAAGGTCGTGGGAGAGCTCCACCGGCGGGTTGCCCGCCTCCACGACCGCCCAGGTCCGTCCGGCGTGCGCGATGACGTTCGTGTTCGCACTGAACACCGGGTGGTCCGGGGGCCACTGGCTCGGGCACGGCTCGCCCCCGAGCACCGAGGTCACATCCGCGGTCCGCACGTACCGGTTCCGGTACCACTCGGCCCGGCCGTCCCGCAGGCGGATGCCGTGGACCATCCCGTTGCCGAGGAACCAGTGGTGCCGCGCCTCGTCGACCGGACCCACCGGGTTCGGACCGTTGCGCAGGTACCGGCCGTCGAGTTCGACGGGCAGGCTGCCGGTGACCTCGAGGTCGAGCGCGCTGCACTCGGTGCGCACCGGCGCGAACTCGCCGTGCAGGAACGGGTGGGCGGTGGCGGTCATGGAAGCCTCCGGGTCGGGGTGGAGCCCATCCTCGCTCCTGGGATCGAGCCGGTCAACCGGAGCCCGGGGGCGGGCCGGTGAGCACCGTCCGCTGGATCCGCCGACTCGCCACGAAGCCACCCAGCCCCACGAGGGCCACGAAGGCGAGCGAGGTCTTGAGCGCCTGGATCTGGGACTCCTCGTACGCCTCGATGAGCGGCGCGCGATCGGCCTCCGGTACCCCGGCGTCCTCGAGGGCCTGGGCGGCCTGCTCGGTCGAGACGAACGCGACGCCGTTCGACGTCCTCGCCCGGACCTCGGCCTTGACGCTCGACGAGATGCGCGGATCGGCCTGCACCGCGTTCGTGAACGACAGGCCGAGACCCGACAGCAGGATCGCACCGATCACGGCGGTGCCCAACGATGCTCCGATGTTCTGCGCGGTGCCCTGGAGACCGCCGACCTCGTTGCTGCGCGACACGTCGACCGAGGACTGCAGCACGTTCCCGATCTGCGAGAGGCACAGGCCGAGCCCGAGTCCGATGACCGCCATCGACGCCGCGAACGGCACCCGGTCGAGTTGGAGGTTGATCGTGCCGACGCACCCGACGATGCCGACGACGACCACCGTCACGCCGACGCGCACGAGCACCCTCGGCGCGAAGCGGCTCGCGAGCGCGGCGCCGGCGAACGAGGCGACGAACAGCGCGATGGACAGCGGCAGGATCTTGAGGCCGGCTCCGAGTGCATCGAGGCCGAGGACGATCTGGAGGTACAACGGCAGGACGAAGAACACGCCGCCGATGACGAACTGCTGGATGGTCAGGGTGCCGAGTCCATCGGCGAGCGACCCGATGCGCAGCATCGCCGGGTCGAGCAGCGCGTCGCCCCGCGCCGCGGCCCGCGCCTCCCAGGCGAGGAAGCCCCACAGCACGAACAGTCCCGCGAGGACGAACGGGATCGTGGGCGAGAAGCCGAGCACTTCGAAGGGCGCCGACCGCGGCTTGACCCAACCCCACTGGCCCGCCTTGACCAGCGAGATGACGATCGTGCCGAAGCCGAGTGCCGAGAGGCCGACGCCGACGAGATCGAACCGGCCCTCGACCGCCACGGGCGGCCCGGCCACGATCCGGCGCGACACGGCGATCACGGCGAGGCAGATGACCACCTCGGCGGCGAAGACGTACCGCCACGAGAGGTATGTCGTCATGTATCCGCCGATGACCGGGCCCGCCGCGGCGGCGGCGCCGGCGATCCCACCGAGGATCCCGAACGCGAGCGCGCGGTCGCGACCCGAGTAGTTCGCCGCGGTGAGCGCGGCGATCGCCGGGATCACGAGCACTGCGCCGATTCCCTCGATCACCGACCAGCCGACGAAGAGCATCGGGAAGCCCACGGCCAGCGCGGTCGCCCCCGAGCCGATCGCGTAGATCACGAGGCCGATGCGGAAGGTGCGCAGGCGACCGAGCCGGTTGCCGAGGCCGGCGCCGGCGAGCATGAAGGCGGCCATCACGAGCGTGAAGCACGCGATCGCCATCTGCATGTCGGGGATCGTCGTGCCGAGATCCTTCACGACCGTGCTGATCGACACGTTCATGACGGTGCTGTCGAGCACCATCACGAACTGAGCGGCCGCGAGCACGAGCATCGGGAACCAATGCGCGAGGCCCGAGGCCCGCGGCGTCGTCTCGGTGCCGGTCACGGGGTGGGAGTCAACCACGCGGGCGCCGGCGCCGGATCGACCGCGGTCCAGATCGTGGCCAATGCCGCATTCGTGTCCGCGTACCGCTGGCCGACCGCCGGGTCGAGGGACCACTCCACCTTCGGGACGGCGCGGCCGTTCACGCGGTAGTAGGCGGCGCGCATCCGGGCCTTGAGCTCCGGGTGGCGGCGCAGGAACGGCTCGAGCCGATGGTTGAAGGACAGCGCGAACCGCTGGAGCCCCTTGCCCTTGTAGAGGACGGACGGGTTCTCGTGCGGCAGTTCCATCCCCGCGAACGGCGCCGGGTCGATGCCGAGCCAGCCCGCGAGGTCCACGAGGACGCGCTCGGTGTGATCGACGAGTTCATCGAACGCCACGAACCGGACATCGAACGCGTCGACCCATGACGGGACGAAGCGCGAGTACTCACCGCCGAGCACCCCCAACCAGGGGTCCGCCGCTCGATCCGAGAGGGAGGACTCCCCGATGGTGGCGGCGCGGGCGACGTACTCCTCCATCGTCATCTCGATCGGGATGCGGAGGCGGGCCTGCTGGGCCCGGTAGTAGGAACGCAGCCGACCCACCGGTTCGCGCACCGTGAAGAGCACCTTCGGCGCGCCGAGCGTGTTGCGGACGGCCCCGATGACCGGTGCACCGCCGTAGACGTACGCAGGCGTCGCCTCCATCCGGACGGCCGCCGACTCCGTCCCCTCGAACAGCGCTGCGTACTCCTCGACGGGGCGCATCGCCTCGCCGTAGCGCGCCGGCAGGAAGTACTCGGCCTCCTTGACGCTCGACGGCCCCACATCGGGGTGACGCGCCAGCAGCGTGAAGAGCGAGGTGGTGCCGGTCTTCGGGAAGCCCGCGAGCAGGAGGTTCGGCAGCTGGTCGGCCACGGCGGCGACGCTAGCCCGGGTCAGCCGAGCCGACGCGCGACCGCCGCCGCGAGTCGCGCCGAGGATCCGGGGTCCTCGGCGAGGAAGAGCGACGGTTCGTTCGCCTCCACCTCGAGCACGAGGGGTCGCCCTGCGTCGTCCTCGATGAGGTCGATCCGGGCGTAGGTCGGCGGCGCGTCGAACGGCAGCAGATCGAGCACCCGCCGGGCGACCGCGAGCTCGTCGGCGGTCGCGGTCCGGGCCGTGATGTCCTCGACCGCGTACAGGTCGTCGACGACCTCGCGCACCCCCTCGACGAGGATCGGCCCCTTGCGGATGGCGTGGCTCGGCTCGCCGTCGAAGCAGATGACCGCGGTCTCGCCGCGCCGCTCGACCCCGGCGAGGTACGGCTGCACCACGACGTCCCGGCCCGCGGCGTGGAGTCGTCCGATGTGGTCGATCGCACCGGCCCGAC
This sequence comes from Actinomycetes bacterium, assembly GCA_046074845.1. Classification (GTDB taxonomy): domain Bacteria; phylum Actinomycetota; class Acidimicrobiia; order IMCC26256; family IMCC26256; genus IMCC26256. Next base: position 12,469 of record JBJTOY010000114.1, read on the forward strand.
CCTCGTGCGTGTGCCGTTCGGTGTCCCGCGCCCCCGCCGACACCGTGGGCTTCACGACGAACTCGGACGCCTCGGGCAGCACGATCGGGTCGCCCGGGTGCAGCAGGGTGGTCGGGATGACGGGGCCGCCCCGCTCGGCCAGTTCGACGAGGTAGTGCTTGTCGGAGCACCACCGCAGCACCGCGGGCTCGTTCACGAGGATCGTGGCCGCGGCGACCCGGTCGATCCACGCGAGGTACTCGGCGAGGCGTCGGGTGTAGTCCCAGGGCGAGCGCACGAGGGCGAGCCGGAACGATCCCCAGTCGACCGTCGGATCGTCCCAGTCGACGATCGCCGTCGACAGGCCGATCCCATCGAGACCGGCGGCGGTCGGCGCGAGGTCCGCGTCGTGGGACCGGGCCACGGCGGCGGTCACGAGCGCGATGTCGGCGGGCACGGCCGTCGATCCTGCCACCCGTCGGCGCAGTGGGGGGCCGGCCGGGCCGGCGTGGCAGGCTGCGGCCGTGAGCGTCAGCATCCACCGGGTCGACTCCCTGCGCAGCCTGCTCGAACTCGAACCCGTGAAGCCGGACGCCTTCCTCGGCGCCGGACCGAACCTCGGGTGGGGTCGGATCTACGGCGGGCAGGTCGTCTCCCAGGCACTCCGCGCGGCCGGACTCACCGTCGAGGCCGCACATCGCGTGCACTCCTTCCACGCCTACTTCGTGCGCGCCGGCGACGAACGCCAACCCGTCCTCTACGAGGTCGAACGGGTCCGTGACGGTCGGTCGTTCACGACCCGTCAGGTCGTCGCCTACCAGGCGGGCGGCGCGATCCTCAACCTCATCGCGTCGTTCCAGGCCGACGAGGACGGCGAGGAGGCTCAGGCCCGTCCGTTCCCGCCGGACACGCCGGGTCCCGAGGGCCTCGAGTCCGTCCCGACCGATCTGTTCTTCGATCACCGGTTCGTCCGCCACGGTCTCGACCCGGCCCCGAGGGCGACCTCCTGGCTCAAGGTGACCGGCGACCTCGACGACGATCCCATGGTGCACGCCTGCGCGCTCGCGTACCTCTCCGACGAGGACCTCCTCGGCGTGGCCCTGCTCCCCCACTCGCTCGCCGGCAACTGGGACGCCATGATGAACGCCTCCCTTGACCACGCGGTCTGGTTCCACCGACCGGCACGCGCCGACCAGTGGCTGCTCTTCGATCTCGAGGGCAGCGGGATCGCGAACTCGCGCGGCCACGCCTTCGCACGCGTGTTCACCGAGGACGGCGTGCACGTCGCGACCGTCGCGCAGGAGGGGCTGGGGCGCGCGCGTCGCATGTGACGCATGGGACCACACGTGCCACTCGTTCCACTCCTCGTTCATGTCCGACCCCCCGTGTTGAATGCATCGCATGGAAGCGACGGTGTTCGAGGTCGAGGAACTGCTCGATGCAGTGATCGCGGGTCTCGATGTCGCGTGCATGAGTGCACCGGGTCTGCGGTCGTTCGTGCGGAGCATCGAACGCATCGAACGCAAGGCCGCCGGGGCGAAGGCCCTCGGGATCGGGGAGATCTCCCGCAAGCAGGCCTGGGACGACGGGGTCCACACGTCCGCCGAATCGTGGGTCGCCCGGGAGACGGGGGCGTCGTGGGGTGAGGCGATCGAGGAGGTCCAGCTCGGTGAGCGCCTGGGTCGGATGCCGGAGACCGCCAGGGCCCTCACGAACGGCACGATCTCGCACACCCAGGCCGTCGAGG
>JBJTOY010000115.1:0-8399 GCA_046074845.1 Actinomycetes bacterium
CTGACGATGGCGCCCGCGTGGCCCATCTTCTTGCCCGCCGGCGCGGTCTGGCCGGCGATGTAGGCCGACACGGGCTTGCTCATCGAGCTCTGGATGAACTCGGCGGCCTCCTCCTCGGCCGAGCCACCGATCTCGCCGATCATCATGACGGCCTTGGTCTCGGGGTCGTCCTGGAAGGCGCGCAGGCAGTCGATGTGGCTCGTGCCCGGGACCGGGTCACCGCCGATGCCGACGCAGGTGGTGACGCCGATGTCCTTCTGCTTGAGCTCGTAGAGCGCCTGGTAGGTCAGCGTGCCGGAGCGGCTCACGATGCCGACCGGGCCGCCGGCCTTGGCGATGTGGCCCGCGGTGATGCCGATGTTGGCCTTACCGGGGCTGATGATGCCGGGGCAGTTCGGGCCGAGCAGCTGCACGTTCGGGTAGTTGGTCTTGAGCTCGTTGAAGAACCACGCCTCGTCGTGCGCGGGCACGCCCTCGGTGATGCACACGATGAACTCGATGCCGCCCTCGGCGGCCTCCATGACCGCAGCCTTCACACCCGGGGCCGGGATGAAAATGCAGGAGGCGGTGGCCCCCGTCTCGGCGACCGCGTCCGCGACGTTCGCGAACACGGGGATGCCGTCGACATCCGTGCCGGCCTTCTTCGGGCTGGTGCCCGCCACGACCCGGGTCCCGTACGCCCGGTTCAGTAGGCCGTAGAACCGACCCTGCGAACCGGTGAGGCCCTGGTAGACGACCTTGGTGTTCTCGTCGACGAAGATGCTCACTTGGCGGCCTCCCCCGCGAGTGCGACCGCGGTGCGGGCGGCTTCGATCATGGTCGGCTGCATCTGCAGCCGGTCGGACAGGTGCGGCTGGAGGATCTCGCGTCCCTCGTCCGCGTTCGTGCCGTCGAGGCGGATCACGATCGGGGCGTCGATCCGCACCCGCCGCAGGGCCTCGACGATGCCGTTGGCGACCTCGTCACCCTTGGTGATGCCACCGAAGATGTTGATGAAGATCGAGCGGACGTTCGGGTCCGACACGATCACCTCGAGGGCGCCCGCCATGACGTCGGCGTTGGCGCCGCCGCCGATGTCGAGGAAGTTGGCCGGCTTGCCGCCGACCTGGTTGATGATGTCGACGGTGCTCATGGCGAGCCCGGCACCGTTCGCGATGACGCCGACGAACCCGTCGAGACCGACGTACTGCAGGCCCTTGTCGTGGGCCGCGGTCTCGCGGGCGTCACGGTGCTGGATCGCGTCGTACTGCTCGAAGTCGGGGTGACGGAACACCGCGTTGTCGTCCAGCGTCACCTTCGCGTCGAGCGCGTGCACACGGCCGTCGTCGGTGAGGATGAGCGGGTTGATCTCGACGAGGTCCGCGTCGGCGTCGATGTAGGCCTCGTAGAGCTTCATGAGGATGTCGATCGCACCCTCGGTCGCCGCCGGGTTGAGCTTGGCCTGCTCGACCCACGTCCGGCACGCGGCCTCGGTGAGTCCGACCACCGGGTCGACGTGGATCTTGGCGATGGCGTCCGGGTCCGACTCGGCCACGGCCTCGATCTCCACACCACCCTGGGCGGAGAGCATGCCGAGGTAGGCCTTCGCGGAACGGTCGAGCGTGAACGAGGCGTAGTACTCCTCGCTGATGTCGCTCGCCTTCTCCATCCAGAGCGTGCCGACGACGTGACCCTTGATGTCGAGGCCGAGGATGTTCGTCGCGTGCTCACGGGCCTCGGCCGAGTTCGTGGCGAGCTTGACGCCACCGGCCTTGCCGCGCCCGCCGGTGAGGACCTGGGCCTTCACCACGACCGGGTAGCCGAGCCGGTCGGCCGCGGCGACCGCGTCCTCCACCGTCGTGACGGCCTCGCCGGCCGATACGGGGATGCCGTAGCGCGCGAACAGTTGCTTGCCTTGGTATTCGAACAGGTCCACAGGGCTCCTCGAGCGATGCGTGGGTGAACGGGTGGAACGGGTGGGTCAGCCGGCGTGCGAGCGCTCCCGCTCATCGAGCGCGCCCTCGAGCCAGTCGCTGATGGACTGGAGCGGGGCGCCCGGCGTGAAGAGCGCGGAGACGCCCTGGGCCTCGAGCACCGGGATGTCGGCCTCGGGGATGATGCCGCCGCCGAAGACGAGGACCTCTCCGAGGGCGCGCTCCCGCAGGTTCTCGAGGACCCGCGGGAAGAGGGTGAGGTGGGCGCCCGACAGGAGCGAGAGGCCGACGGCGTCGGCGTCTTCCTGGAGCGCGGTCTCGGCGATCTGCTCGGGGGTCTGGTGGAGGCCGGTGTAGATGACCTCGAAGCCGGCGTCGCGCAGTGCCCGGGCGATCACCTTGGCGCCGCGGTCGTGGCCGTCGAGTCCGGGCTTCGCGATGACGACGCGGTACCGACGCTCCATGACACCCCCTCGGACTGATCGATCCTGCCCCGCAGGGTGCGGGGTCCGGCTGCGGCGCTGACCCTACCCAGCCACCTCGGCGGGCGGCCAACGCAGCGGGCCCCGTCGGGACGCGGCCCCACGGGCGTGGTAACCAAGCGGGGTGACCCAGCCCCTGCGCCCCGGTGGCGATCCCGAGTCCCCCCGAGCCTCGAAGGGCGACGTCCGCTTCTTCGTCGTGACGGTCGTGGCGATCCTCGTCGCCGGCCTCTCCATCGCAGCGATCCTGTGGGTGCTGAGCGGACGTGGCGGGCAGCCCACCGGTCGGACGGGCGAGTACACGGCGTTCTCGGCCGGGAACGCCGAGACGCTCACCCGCCAGATCCGCGAGGGCGGGCCGGTCTTCTTCGCCGACCCACTCGCGGGCGAGAAGGGGTTCTGGATCGATCGGGAGCAGGGCGAGCTCGTCGCCCTCAGCGTCAACGCCCCGGCCAAGGACGAGTGCGCGCTGCGCTGGCGGGCCTCGGTGAACCGCTACGAGGACTGCGACGGCACCCGGTACGCCTCGGAGCAACTCGCCCGGTTCACGACGAACATCCCGGAGCGGGGCAAGCAGCGGGGGCTGTTCCTCGTCGACCTGCGCCGCATCACCCCGGCGCCCGAGCCGCCGCCCCAACAGCCGCCGCTCGGCTGAGTCGTCAGTCCTCGATCGCGGGCTCGCGCTCCACCTCACGTTCGGGGATGATCCACATGGCGAGCACGCCCGCGTACACCACGTAGGCCACGATCGGGGCGAAGGTCGCGACGAGCGATCCGGCGAGCCACAGCAGTGGCGAGAGGAAGCCCTTGGTCCGGGTGAGGATCGTCTGCCCGAGCGGTGCGCCGGTCTCGGCCCGGGCGATGACCACCACGAGGATGAAGAACGCCTCCCCGGCGACGAACCCGATGATGCCGTAGACCACCGCGGGCAGGGACTCGCTCAGGTGGCCGTTGGCCCACCCGGTCACGAACGGCACGAGCGAGAGCGCGAAGAGCAGCGCGTTGTTCGCCCAGATGATGCCCGGGGTGATCCGGCTGATCGAGGTGAACAGGCTGTGGTGGTTCACCCAGTAGATGCAGAGCATGACGAAGGAGATGAGGTACGCCGCCAGCACCGGGAGGACCCCGGCGACGTCGTGCCACGACGTCCCGCCCGGCTCGCGCAGCTCGAGCACCATGATCGTGGCGAGGATCGCGATGATCCCGTCACTGAACGCCTCGACGCGTTGGCGTGACACGGTGGGTCCCTCCCCCGGGGTCCGACGTGAGGGGCGCGCCCGGCGCGCCGCGGCGGGAACCCTACGCGCCGAGTTTGCGCAGGGGCGCCCAGGCGAGGAGCAGGCGCTTCTCCCCGACCTCGGGGAACCGCACGACCACCTCGGCCTTGTCGCCCGCGCCGATGATCTCGAGGATGACCCCCTCGCCGAACTTCTCGTGGACGACGTCGTCGCCCGTCCGCAGCCCGATGGCCTCCGCACCACGGGCACCCTCCGGGGGCGTGGGGACGCTCGTCGGGCCGTCGTCGGCGGTGGATCGCCGTCCTCCGATGGGCGGCGAGAAGGCGTCGCCGCGTGATCCGGCGCTCGCCTGCCGCAGTGCGCCGCGCACGACCGAATCCCGCGCACCACCGAACGTGCCGCCGCGGGCGCGGGCGGTCTCGCCCAACTTGTGCACGAGTTCCTCGGGGATCTCCTCGAGGAACCGGCTAGGCGGGTTGTAACTCGTCGCGCCGAACAGTTGCCGTGACCACGCGTGGCAGAGGTAGAGCCGCTCGCGCGCCCTCGTGATGCCGACGTAGCAGAGCCGGCGCTCCTCCTCGAGCGCGTCCGGATCCGTGAGGGAGCGCAGGTGCGGGAACACGCCGTCCTCGAGACCGGTGAGGAACACGACCGGGTACTCGAGGCCCTTGGCGCCGTGGAGCGTCATGAGCGTCACCGCCGCGGTCTCGCCGTCGACCTCGTCGAGGTCGGTGACGAGGGAGACCGCCTCGAGGAACGCCTGCACCCGATCGGTCCCGGTGATCGGCGCACCGTCCGCTTCCCGCTCGACCTCGGTGTCCCCGACGTCGAGACCGGCGATCGCGCCGAGCACCCCGGCGTCGCCCCGCTCGACCTGCTCGTCGAAGTCTCGGGCCACCCCGACGAGTTCGGCGAGGTTCTCGCGCCGACCCTCGGCCTCGATCGTGCGCTCGGCCTCGAGTTCGGCGAGGTACCCGGTGCGCTCGAGGATCATCTCGATGGCGCCCGAGACGCTGAGCTCGGGCTCGACCTCCACCGCCTCGATCACCTCGAGGAGGCGGCCGATGCCACCGAGCGCCTTGCCGCTCACCCCGGCGTCGGCCGCCGCGGCGAGCCCGGCCCGGAACGTGATGCCCGCACCGCCCGCGTGCATCTCGACCTTGCGCACGCTCGTGTCGCCCACCCCGCGCTTGGGCACGTTCACGATGCGCTTCCAGGCCACCTCGTCGTCGGGGTTCACGAGTGCGCGCAGGTACGCGAGCACGTCCTTGACCTCACGGCGGTCGTAGAACTTCGTGCCGCCGACCACGCGGTACGGCACCCCCGAGCGCACGAGCTGCTCCTCGATGACGCGGCTCTGCGCGTTCGTCCGGTAGAAGACCGCGATGTCCGAGTGACGCACCGCGTCCTGGTCCACGAGCCGGTGGATCTCGTGGGTGACGTACTGCGCCTCGTCGCGCTCGTCCTCGGCGAGGTACGACAGGATGAGCTCGCCGCCGACCTGCTCGGTCCAGAGGCGCTTCGGACGGCGACCGGCGTTGTTCGAGATGACCGCGTTCGCCGCGGAGAGAATGTGCTGGGTGGAGCGGTAGTTCTGCTCGAGCACGATCGTCGAGAGTTCGGGGAACGCCTCCTCGAACCGCAGGAGGTTGCGGTAGTCGGCCCCGCGGAACTTGTAGATCGCCTGGTCGGCGTCACCGACGCCCATCACCGTGCGGTGCTCCTCGGCGAGCATGCGCACGATCTCCCACTGGGCGAGGTTGGTGTCCTGGAACTCGTCGACGAGCACGTGGCGGAACCGGTGGCGCCAGCGGGCGAGGGCCTCGGGGTGCTCCTTGAACAGGCGCACGACGAGCAGGAGCAGGTCGTCGAAGTCGACCGCCGAGGCCTGGGCGAGGCGGGCCTGGTACTCGGCGTACACGTCGGCGATGCGCAGGTCGATGGCGTTGTCGGCCTGCTCCTTGGCCGCCGTCACCCCGACGAGGTCGTTCTTCCAGCCCGAGATGCGGTTGGCGAGCGACCGGGCCGTGAACCGCTTCGGGTCGAGGTCGAGATCGCGACGGACGTAGTCGACGAGGCGCACGGCGTCGGCCTGGTCGTAGATCGAGAACTCCTTGCGGTACCCGAGGAGCCCGGCGTCCTGGCGGAGCATGCGCGCGCAGGAGGAGTGGAAGGTGGAGACCCACATGCGCGACGCCTCGGGGCCGACGAGGTCGACCACGCGTTCGCGCATCTCGGCCGCCGCCTTGTTCGTGAAGGTGATCGCGATGACCTCGCCCCGCCGCACGCCGTGCTCGGCGAGCAACCAGCCGATGCGGTGGGTGAGCACCCGGGTCTTGCCCGAGCCGGCGCCCGCGATGACGAGCAGGGGGCCATCCGGGGCCGTGACCGCCTCGCGTTGGACGGGGTTGAGTCCGGCGAGCAGCGGGTGGTCGTGGGGATCCGGCATGAGACGGCGAGCGTACCGGTGCCCCGGGACACGACCGGGATGGGCCCGCGTCAGACCTCGAGGGAGAGGGTGACGGGTCCGTCGTTCACGAGGTCGACCTGCATGTGGGTGCGGAACCGACCGGTCTCCACCTGGGCGCCGAGCGCGCGCAGCGCCCCCACGAACGCCTCGCAGAGCGGCTCGGCATGGGCGGGTCGTGCCGCGTCCACGTACGACGGTCGACGCCCCTTGCGGGTGTCGCCGTAGAGCGTGAACTGGCTGACCACGAGCACCCCGCCGCCGACCTCGGCGACCGACCGGTTCATCGCCCCGGCCCCGTCGTCGAAGCAGCGCAGGTTCCAGACCTTCGCCGCGAGCCGTTCGGCGGCCGTGGCGTCGTCGTCGTGGGTCACCCCGACGAGCACGCAGAGCCCGGCACCGATCGAGCCGACGACCTGACCCTCCACCGTCACCGAGGCCCGCTGGACCCGCTGCACCAACGCCCGCACGGCCGCCACGATGCCACGCGCACGGGCATCCCGGGGGCACGATGGACCCCATGATCGATCCCAAGCTCAAGCGGGCCCTCGGGCAGGCGGCCAAGGGCGTCGAGGTCGTGGCCGCCCGCCACGACGGGGTGACCCGCGCCTACACCTCGCACTGGGTGAGTCAGGTCTCCTTCGAGGAACCGATCGTGCTGGCGAGCGTGTCGCCGAAGCACGACACCTACCCGCTCATGATCGCGAGCGGCGCCTTCACCGTGTCGTTCCTCGCCGGGGATCAGGTCGACGTCGGCCAGTACTTCTCGTACCCGGGTCGTCGCTTCCACCACATCGCCGAGGAGTACCTGACCGAGGTCGACGGGAACCCCGTGGTCGTCGACTCGCTCGCGTGGATCCACTGCGAGACGTTCGAGACGAAGACGATGGCCGACCACGAGCTGCTCTTCGCGCGGGTCACCGAGTACGGCTACGGCCGACTCAAGGAGGCACCGCTCATCTACTCCTCGCGACACGGCTGGCGGGTCGCGAACGACAAGGCCCGCGCGCCCGGCGAGAGCCCGCGCGACGCGCTCCTCGCGCGCCTCGCCGCCGCCGGCTACGAGACCACCGGCGCGGACGACGCCGACGAGGACTGACTCAGGCGTCGAGCGGCGGCACGCCGTACTTCGCGCGCACCGCCTCGAGCGGCCACTCGGCCATCGCGAAGTGATCGGCCACGCCGAAGTCGTCGGTGGTCGCAACACCACGTGCCATCGCACGAGCGAACATCTCGGCGACCCCCGGACGCGCGAGCGTGGCGTCCTTCGGCGCGATGTCCCCGAGCCGGATCACCCCGGCCTCGTGGATCGCGAGGTTCGTGAGGCACAGGATCCACGACACCTCGGAGTCGTTCATGCCCATCTGGAACGCGCCGAGCGCCAGCTCCCCTGCGGCCACCGGCGGGTATCCGGCGATGACGTGGTTCATGTCGTGCGCCGCGAAGATGTAGTTGAGCGTCGTGCCGGTCGCGCCGGGCACGTCGATGCCGAACTCCGCGTAGAACCGGGTGAGCGCGTACCCGAGCGTGTCCTCGGGGAGCTGCTCGAACGACAGCACCCGGGCCACGAGCTCGGGATCGGTGAGGTCGTCACGCAGCGGCTTGTCGCGGTACTGCGGCTCGAGCTGCTGCTCCCGCAGGTTCACCTCGAAACGGTCGTGGTCGGCGCACGCCGCCTCGACGCCCTCGGCCACCAGATCCCGGCAGAACTCGAGCCCGATGCTGTCGAGGGACAGCGCCGAGGCGTACTCGCGCACCCGGGCGTCCTGGGCCTCGGTGAGTGGGTGCCGGCAGAGTTCGAGCAGCACGAGGAGGTAGTGGAACCGGCGCACCGCATCGGTGCCGCCGATGGCCGAGGTCACCTCGCCCGGGGTCAACGGGGCGACCGCCGCGAGGTCCAGATCGGGGCGGCCCCAGACGTGGGTCGTGAGCGCCCGCAGGATGCTCATCTGCTCCTCGGTCGCACCACCGTCGACGTCGACCGCTCCGAGCAGTCCCCCGACGACCGACTCGACCTGGTCGGGGTTCACCAGCCGCATCGATCCACTCCCACTCGCCGTCTCCCGTCGTTTCCGTCACGTCCCTCCCGGGACGTCACTCCCACACACCACACCGGGTCGTGTCCGTCACGTCCCTCCCGGGACGTCACTCCCACACACCACACCGGGTCGTGTCCGTCACGTCCCTCCCGGGACGTCACTCCCACTCGATGGTCCCGGGCGGCTTCGAGGTGATGTCGTAGGCGACCCGGTTGATGCCGGGCACCTCGTTGATGACCCGGCTCGCGATGCGCTCGAGC
>JBJTOY010000116.1:0-15964 GCA_046074845.1 Actinomycetes bacterium
CAAGGAGATGTACGAGTTCCGGGACAAGGGCGATCGCCTGCTCGCCCTGCGCCCCGAGGGGACCGCCTCGGTGGTCCGGGCCTACGTGGAGCACCGGCCCCTCGCGCCCTGGAAGGTCTGGTACGTCGCCCCGAACTTCCGCTACGAGCGACCGCAACGGGGTCGGTACCGCCAACACTGGCAGCTCGGGGTCGAGGTGCTCGGTCTCGACGACGCCGACATCGACGTCGAGGTCATCGCGCTCGCGGCCGGCTTCTACGCGGACCTCGGGCTCCGACGGGTGCGGCTCAAGGTGAACTCGATGGGCGATCCTCTCGGTCGGGCGGCCTACGTGGAGGCGTTGCGCGCCCATCTGCTCGCCCACGCCGGGACCCTCGGCGACGGGTTCCGGGAGAAGGTGGAGGCGAGCCCGCTGCGGGTGCTCGACTCGTCGAACCCCGACTGGGCCGGGGCCATCGGGACCGCGCCGCTCCTCACCGATCACCTCGGGCCTGAGGCACGGGACCACTTCGACCGGGTCCTGGACGGGCTCGGCGCGCTCGGGGTCGCGGTCGAACTCGACCCGCGTCTGGTGCGAGGCTTCGACTACTACACGCGCACCACCTTCGAGTTCCAGAGCGACGCGCTCGACGCGGCGCAGCAGGCGATCGGGGGCGGCGGTCGGTACGACGGCCTCGCCGAGGCGATGGGCGGGCCGCCCACCCCCGGCATCGGGTTCGGCATCGGTGTGGAGCGGCTCCTGCTCGCGCTCGAGGCCGAGGAAGCCCTGCCCGAGCCGATCGGTGCGCGTCCGACCGCGTTCGTCGTCGACGGCCTCGGCGAGGCGGGCGGGACGCACGCGCTCACCCTCACCGCGGCGCTGCGGGACGCGGGGATCGCCACCGATCGGGCCTACGGTGGTCGCGGCCTCAAGGCCCAGTGGAGGGGCGCGGACCGATCGGGGGCCCGCTTCGGTGTCATGCTCGGTCGGGCCGAGATCGAACGGGACGCCGTCGCGGTCAAGGACCTCGGAAGTGGCGAGCAGGTCGAGGTCGCGCGAGCGGACCTCGTCGCATGGATCCGACGTCGACTCGAGGAGTCACCATCGTGATGCGCACCCGGACCGTCGGATCGCTGCGGGGCGGCGACGCCGGCCAGGCGGTCACCCTCTGCGGGTGGGTCGCGTCCCGCCGTGACCACGGCGGGGTGGTGTTCATCGACCTGCGCGACGCGACCGGGCTCGTGCAGGTCGTCATCGATCCTGCGACCCCGGGCGCGGCCGACGCGGCCCGGATCCGGTCCGAGTACGTGCTCCAGATCACCGGCACGGTGCGACCGCGCCCCGAGGGCACCGTCAACCCCGACCTCCCGACCGGCGAGGTCGAGGTCGCGGCCGAGGACGTGACCGTCCTCAACGAGGCCGAGCCCCCGCCGTTCCCGCTGCATGACCGGGGTGACGGGGTGGACGAGTCCCTGCGCCTGCGCCACCGGTACCTCGACCTCCGGCGGACCGCGATGCAGCGCAACCTCCGGCTTCGGGCGGCCGTGAACCGGGCCGTGCGAGCGGCGATGGACGGGCAGGGCTTCGTCGAGGTCGAGACCCCGATGCTCATCGCCTCCACCCCGGAGGGCGCTCGCGACTTCGTGGTGCCGTCCCGGCTCCACCCGGGGGAGTTCTACGCGCTGCCCCAGAGTCCGCAGCTCTTCAAGCAGCTCCTCATGGTCGGCGGACTCGACCGCTACTACCAGGTCGCGCGCTGCATGCGGGACGAGGACCTGCGGGCGGACCGCCAGTTCGAGTTCATGCAGCTCGACGTCGAGATGTCGTTCGCCGACGCGACCGACGTCATGGATGCGGTCACCGTCGCCATCGACGCGGCCGTGCGCGAGGTCACGGGCGACGGCGTCGGGGAGATCCCGACCATGACCTGGCACGAGGCCATGGAGCGCTTCGGCACCGACAAGCCGGACCTCCGGTTCGGGATGGAGCTCGTCGACCTCGGGCCGGTGTTCGCCACGACCGAGTTCCGTGCCTTCCAGGCCGAGGCGGTCAAGGGCTTCGCGGTGCCCGGCCAGGGCGAGGCGTCGCGTTCCACCGTCGACGGTCTGGTCGAGCGAGCGAAGTCGCTCGGTGCGGCCGGCCTCGTCTGGATGCGCGTGCGGGAGGGAGCAACCCTCGAGTCGCCCGTGGTGAAGTTCCTCAGCGAGGCCGAGCAGGAGGGCATCGTCACCACGTTGGGTGCCGCCGAGGGCGATCTGGTGCTCATCGTCGCCGGGGCCCGCCGCATGGCGAACGAGGTGCTCGGGCACCTGCGACTCGACCTCGGTCGACCCCCGGTCAACTTCTCGCCGAACGACGACGGTCGGGCCGAGCTCCGGTTCCTCTGGGTCACCGAGTTCCCGCTCTTCGAGGCGGTGGACGACGCGGGCCGACCCCAGCCCGCGCACCACCCCTTCACGATGCCGCACCCCGATGACGTCGGACTCCTCGACGCCGAGGGCGAGGCGCTGCTCGCGGTGCGCTCCCAGGCCTACGACCTCGTGCTGAACGGCTGGGAGCTCGGATCGGGGAGCGTGCGTATCCACCGGCCCGACGTGCAGTCGCGGATCTTCGCACTGCTCGGGATCGAGGCCGCCGAGGCCCAGGCGCGCTTCGGGTTCCTGCTTGACGCATTCCGGTTCGGCGCGCCGCCGCACGCCGGGTTCGCGTTCGGCCTGGACCGCATCACCGCGCTCCTCGCCGGTGAGGAGAACATCCGTGAGGTGATCGCCTTCCCGAAGACCCAATCGGGATCCGACCCCCTCACCGGGGCGCCGGGTCCGATCGACGCGCCGCACCTGCGCGAGCTCGGGCTCACGCTCGCCCCGAAGCCCAAGCAGTAGGTCCCGGCGCACCGGTCCGGGCCGATCGGTAGGGTCGGCACCGTGCCCGAGGATCTCTTCACCGCTGCGGTCGAGGACCGGCTGCGTCGTCGCGCCCCGCTCGCGGCACGGCTGCGCCCGCGCACCCTCGACGAGGTGGTCGCCCAGGAGCACCTGCTCGGCCCCGGGCGACCGCTCCGGGCGCTCATCGAGGGCGACCGGCTGTCCTCGGTCGTGCTGTGGGGTCCGCCGGGGACCGGCAAGACCAGCATCGCCCGGCTCACCGCGCAGGCGACCTCGCAGGCCTTCGAGGCGCTGAGCGCGGTCACCGCAGGGGTCAAGGACGTGCGGGAGGTCGTCGAGCGGGCGCGGGAGCGACTGGGACAGCAGGGACGTGGCACGATCCTGTTCCTCGACGAGGTGCACCGGTTCAACCGCACCCAGCAGGACGCGCTCCTCCCGCACGTGGAGGAGGGACTCGTGGTCCTCGTGGGCGCGACGACCGAGAACCCGTACTTCTCGCTCACCGCTCCACTCCTGTCCCGCTCCACGTTGTTCCGGCTCGAGCCCGTGCCGCCGACGGCGCTGGTCGCGTTGGTGGAGCGTGCGCTCGCTGACACCGAGCGGGGGCTCGGTGACGATCACCTGACCATCGCGCCCGACGCACTCGAGCACCTCGTGGATCGGGCCGAGGGCGACGGGCGTCACCTGCTCACCTCGCTCGAGGTCGCCGCCGCGCTCACCGTGGAGTCCGGGACCACCGAGATCTCGCTCCCGTTCGCCGAGGCCGCGCTCGCGGCTCGGGCCATCCGGTACGGCGAGGACGAGCACTACGACGTCGTGTCCGCGTTCATCAAGTCGATCCGCGGCTCAGACGCGGACGCGGGGCTCTACTGGTTGGCCCGGATGCTCGAGGCGGGGGAGGACGCCCGCTTCATCGCCCGGCGGCTCGTGATCCTGGCCAGCGAGGACGTCGGGATGGCCGATCCACTCGCACTCCCCGTGGCCACCGCGGCGGCCCAGGCCGTGGAGTACGTCGGCCTGCCCGAGGCGCAACTCAACCTCGCCCACGCGGTCGTGTACCTGGCGAACTGCCCGAAGTCCAACAGCGTCACGCTCGGGATCGGCGCGGCGCGGCGCGACGTCGCCGACCTGCCGGCCGGGGCGGTGCCGGCCCACCTCCGGGATGCGCACTACCGGGGTGCGGCGGCCTTGGGTCATGGGGCGGGTTACCAGTACCCTCACGATCACCCGGGCGGCTGGATCGCCCAGGAGTACCGGCCCGATGAGGTCCGGGAACGGGTCTACTGGCAACCGACCGGGCGGGGGCGCGACGTCGCCCGCCGACCGGACGGGAGGGACGCATGAGCGCTTCGGAGTGGTTGGTCGCCGTCGGCACCGTGCTGCTCGCGGTCTGCGTGGGCGCCCTCCTGCTCGCGCTCGTGCAGGTGATCGCGACGCTGCGCAGCCTCCGACGCACGGTCGACTCGTTGCGGGCCGAGACCGTCGGCATGATCGACGAGATGCGTGCGGCGGTCCGGGACGCGTCCTACGAGGTCGATCGGGTCGACGCGCTCCTCACGACCGCTGAGTCGGTGGGGGAGAACCTCGACTCGGCGTCCCGGTTGGTGCGCCGCACCGTCCAGAGTCCGGTGGTCAAGGTGATGGCGTTCGGCACCGGGACTCGCCGGGCCGTGGCCCGGATGCGGAAGGGGGAGCGCCGCGGCGCGTGACGCGCGGTGCGAGGAGCATGATCCCGAAACGAGCGTTCTGGGCCGGGACCGGCTACGCGGCCGGAGCGGCCACCTCGATCTGGGCGGTCCGCAAGGTCAAGCGCGTCGCCGCCCGGTACACGCCGAGCGCCGTCGTCGTGCGCGCCCGCGACGGTGCCATCGACACCGGCCGGCGCGTCCGGGACGCCGTCGCCGAGGGGCGTGACGCGGCCCGCCGGCGCGAGGCGGAGTTGCGGGCCGCGCTCGACGGTTCCGACGCGGCGGGCACGGATGGGCTCGGTGCTGCGCCGGTACCCCTGCGCCTCGTGGCCGCGACCCCTGAGCCCGCGCAGCTCGAGGCCCCGGCGCGACCCGCCGCACCCGGCGGGTCGCGGGGCGGGCGGCTGCGGCGGGTTCGCTAGCCTCCGGGACCGTGCCGCCCCGTACCGCCGACGAGCTCCGCCGCGCCTTCCTCGATTTCTTCGCTGAGCGGGGACACCAGGTCGTGCCCTCGGCGAGCCTCATCCCGCACGATGCGGGCCTGCTGTTCACGGTGGCGGGCATGGTGCCGTTCAAGCCGTACTTCGTGGGCGAGGAACCGGCGCCCTGGCCCCGGGCGGCCTCGATCCAGAAGTGCGTCCGCGCCGGCGGGAAGCACAACGACCTCGACGACATCGGGCGCACGAACCGCCACTTCTCCTTCTTCGAGATGCTGGGCAACTTCTCGTTCGGCGACTACTTCAAGGCCGAGGCCATCCCCTTCGCGTGGGAGCTCTACACCGAGGGGCTCGACCTGGATCCGAACCGGCTCTGGGTGACCGTCCACGAGACCGACGACGAGGCCGCGGCGATCTGGCGGGACGCGATCGGCGTACCGGCCGAGCGGATCCAGCGCATGGGCGAGGACAACTTCTGGCGCATGGCCGACACCGGCCCCTGTGGACCGTGCACGGAGATCTTCTGGGATCTCGGTCCGGAGTTCGGTGCCGATGGCGGTCCGCTCCACGGTTCCGAGGATCGGTTCGTCGAGATCTGGAACCTCGTGTTCATGCAGTACGACGCGCAGCCCGACGGATCGTTGGTCCCGTTGCCGAAGCCGAGCGTCGACACCGGTGCCGGGCTCGAGCGCAACCTCGCGGTGCTCCAGGGCGTGCCGACGGCGTGGGACATCGACCTGTTCCGTGAACTCATCGTCGCCGCCGAGCGTGCGACCGGCACGGCCTACGGCGGAGGCGGCGAACCGGACGTCTCGCTGCGCATCCTCGCCGAGCACGGACGGGCCATGACCTTCCTCGTCTCCGACGGCGTCGTGCCGTCCAACGAGGACCGCGGCTACGTGCTGCGGCGCATCATCCGACGTGCGGTTCGCCACGCCTACCGGCTCGGCACGCGTGACCTCGTGACCCCGCCCATGGTCGAGGCGACCATCGGCGTCATGGGCGAGGCCTACCCCGACCTCGTGAAGCACCGCGACCTCGTGCTCGGCATCGTCGGCCGCGAGGAGGAGCGCTTCCTGCGCACGCTCCAGCGCGGGGTGGATCTCCTCGACGACGTCCTCACCGAGGGCGACGTGACCGGGGACCGCGCCTTCTTCCTGCACGACACCCTCGGGTTCCCCATCGACCTCACCCGGGAGATCGCGGGGGAGCGCGAGCGGACGGTCGACCTCGAGGGCTTCGCCGCCCGCATGGAGGAACAACGCACCCGGGCCCGGGACGCGCTCAGGGCCGAGGGTGGCTCGGCGGCCGCCCCCGTCGAGCTCTACCGGGAGCTGCTCGACGACCACGGACCGACCGAGTTCACCGGCCGGCAGGAGTACACGACCGAGGGGGCTCGGATCATCGGCATCATCGCCGCCGGCGAGCGCCTCGGCCGGGCGGAGTCCGGAACCGAGGTCGACCTGCTGCTCGATCGCACGCCCTTCTACGCGGAGTCCGGTGGACAGGTGGGCGACACCGGCCGGATCACCGGACCGGACGGGCTCGAGGTGCAGGTGCTCGACACGGTGTACGCGATCCCCGGCACGTTGTCGCTGCACCGGGCGCGGGTCGTGGCCGGGGAGCTCGACGAGGGCGCGACCGTGACCGCTGCGATCGACGCCGGACGGCGGGACGACATCCGGCGGAACCACACTGCGACCCACATCCTGCACTGGGCGTTGCGCGAGGTGCTCGGCGACCACGTCAAGCAGGCCGGTTCGCACGTCGGTCCGGACCGCCTGCGCTTCGACTTCAGTCACTTCGAGGGCGTGTCCCAGGCCGACCTCAACCGCATCGAGGCGCTCGCGAACCGCGAGGTGATCAGCGACGCGCCCGTACGGCACTACGAGACCTCGAAGGCGCACGCCGAGAGCATCGGCGCCATCGCGTTCTTCGGCGACAAGTACGGCGACCTCGTCCGGGTGCTCGAGGCCGGCCCGCACTCCACCGAACTGTGCGGGGGCACGCACGTGCATGCGCTCGGGTTCATCGGCCCGGTGCGGATCCTCAGCGAGGGTTCGGTCGGCGCGAACCTGCGGCGCATCGAGGCGGTGACCGGGACGCACGCGCTCGACCGCATCCGTGAGGAGGATGAGCGCCTCCGCGGGATCGCGGCGCTCGTGAACTCCACGCCCGCCGAGGTGCCGGAGAAGGTCGAGCGGCTCGTCGCCCAGGTGAGGTCCCTCAACGACGAGCTCGCGTCCCTGCGGGCCCAGGCCGCGGCGGCGCAGGCCGGTGACCTCGCGGCCGAGGCCCGCGACGGGGTGGTCGCGGTGCGCCGCGACGGGCTCGGTCCCGACGACCTCCGCCTGCTGGCGACCGCCGTGCGCGAGCGGCTCGGTTCGGGGGTCGCAGCGATCCTCGGGCTCGGACCCGACGGGACGAAGGCGGGGATCGCAGTGGCGGTCACCAAGGACCTCGTCGCGAACGGCGCGTCGGCGGCCGACATCGCGCAGGGTGCGGCCCGGGCCCTCGGCGGAGGGACCGCCAAGAACCCGGACCTCGTGGTCGGTGGCGGGCCGAAGGTCGACGGTATCGACGAGGCCCTCGAACTCGTGCGTGCCGCGGCGAGCGACGCGACCGCCGGGTGACCCGGGTCCTCGGCGTCGACCTCGGCGCGCGCCGGATCGGCCTCGCCACCTCGGATCCGACCCGTACGGTCGCCGGTCCGCACTCGGTGATCGCCCGCAGCGGCGATCCCGACCGTGATCGACGGGCGATCCTCGCGGTCGCCCGCGCCGAGGAGGTGACGACCATCGTCGTCGGCCTGCCCCTCACGTTGTCCGGCGGGCGCGGCTCGGCGGCCCGGGGGGCGGAGGCCGAGGTCGAGGCGCTGCGGGTCCTGGCGCCGGACCTCGAGGTGGTGCTCTGGGACGAGCGGATGACGACCTCGATCGCCGAGCGGACCCTCCTCGCCGGCCACGTGCGCCGAGCCGACCGCAGGCAGGTGATCGACAAAGTGGCCGCAGCGGTCCTGCTCCAGGGCTGGTTGGACGCGAACCGGACGTGATGGCCCGGGCCGTCCGGTCGAGCAGGACCCGGAGGACACCATGGGATGCGTGGCCGCAGCGGTCCTGCTCCAGGGCTGGTTGGATGCGAGCCGGACGTGATGCTCACCCGCGAGCCTCCCGGTGCGCAACGATGACCGGATGACCGCACCGGAGGAGTCCCGTCCCGCAGGGCGGCCGCGCTGGATCCGGATCACGGCCGTGCTCGCGGTGGTGACACTCGTCATGGGCGCGCTCATGGCGGTCACGGGGTGGCTGCTCGTCGACCCGCCCGGCGGTCCGGGTGACGAGGTCACGGTCACGATCCCCGAGGGTGCGTCGGTGGCGGCGATCGGGTCCCGACTCGCGGAGGCCGGCGTCGTGCCGAACGCGTTCGCGTTCCGCCTGTATGCCCGCGTCACCGGCGCGGGCCCCTTCCAGGCGGGGGAGTACCGGCTCGCCCGGGACGCCGGGGTGCCGGGTGCCATCCGCGCCCTCGATGCCGGGCCGCGACAGCGCTACGAGCGACTCGCGCTGCCGCCCGGCATGACGATGGCGATGATCGCGGCCCGGGTCGGCGCGTTGCCCGGGCGGTCGGCGGAGCGGTTCCTGCAGGTCGCGGCGGGCGGCGCGGTCCGCTCGCGCTTCCAACCCGAGGGCACGACGTCGCTCGAGGGCCTCACCTGGCCGGACACGTACTACGTGGCGGCCGGTGAGGACGAGACCGTCATCCTCCGGCGCATCGTCGACCGCTACGACGCCGAGGTCGTGCGTCTCGGGATCCCGCGCGCCGCGAGGGCACGCGGCGAGACGGTGTACACGGCCACCATCGTCGCGTCCCTCATCCAGGGGGAGGCCGGGGTCGAGCGCGATCGCCCGCTCATCTCGGGGGTGATCGCCAACCGGCTCGCGCGTGACATGCCGTTGCAGATCGACGCCACGCTGCTGTACGCCCGCGGGGACCGGGGGCCGCTCACCGACGCGGACTTCGCGCGGCCCGGTCCGTACAACACCTACCGGGTCGGCGGCCTGCCGCCGACGCCGATCATGACCGTGGGCGCGGGCTCCCTGAATGCGGCGGTCGCGCCGGCCGCGGTGCCGTACCTTTACTACGTGCTGTGGGACGAGGACGGTGGACACAGGTTCGCGGTGACCTACTCGGAGCACCTCGCGAACATCGCCGAGGCCCGGCGACGGGGGATCCTGTGAGCCGTCCTCCGGTGACCGCCGCGACCCGGCTGTGCGCGGTCATCGGCGACCCGGTTCGACACTCCCAGTCGCCTCGTCTCCACAACGCGGCCTACGAGGCG
This sequence comes from Actinomycetes bacterium, assembly GCA_046074845.1. Lineage (GTDB taxonomy): Bacteria > Actinomycetota > Acidimicrobiia > IMCC26256 > IMCC26256 > IMCC26256. The sequence goes on from JBJTOY010000116.1 coordinate 9,330, forward strand.
CTCGGGCTCGACCGCGTCTACTTGGCGCTCGAGGTCCCGGCGGGTCACGGTCGCGCCGCGGTGCGATCGATCCTCGATCTCGGGATCGACGGGCTCAACGTGACCATGCCGCACAAGGAGGACGCGGCTGCGGCCTGCGACGAGCTCACGGCCGACGCGGCCGCGCTCCGGTCGGTGAACACCGTCGTCCGTCGCACCGACGGCACGCTCCTCGGTGCGTCGACCGACGGCGAGGGGTTCCTCCGCTCGCTCGCCGACGCGGGCGTCGACCCGAGCGGCGCCGCGGTGCTCGTCGTCGGCGCAGGTGGCGCGGCCCGGGCCGTGGTGGCCGCGCTCGGACGTGTCGGGGCCGGCGTCACGGTGGCGGCCCGGCGTCCGGAGGCTGCGAGCGCTGCGGCCGCGCTCGCGCCGGACGCCCGAGCGATCGACCTCGCCGGCATCGGCGCCGCGCTCACCGGGGTGACGCTCGTCGTGCAGTCGACACCCGTGGGCATGGACGGCGAGTCGCTGCCCTTCGATCCCGAGGGACTCGGTCCGTCGCACGCGGTCTGCGACCTCGTGTACCACCCGGCCGTCACGCCGCTGCTCGCTGCGGCGCGGGCACGCGGTGCCCGCACGGTCGGCGGCATCGGGATGCTGCTGCACCAGGCCGCACTCGCGTTCGAACTGCACACCGGACTCGCCGCCCCGCTCGAGGTGATGCGTTCGGCGATCGCGACCTGATCCGGGCGCGTCCGTTCCGTCCGGTTCCGCCCGTTCCGGACCGATCCGGCGCGTCGCGAACCTGAGGATCTCCTCAACCCGGTGGTCCTCGCTGCCGATGACCCGGGCGTGACGGGATCGCGGGCGTCGAGAGGGTGAGCGCGGTGGGGCTGCAGGGAACGATCGACACGCTGCCGGTGGGCGAGGTGCTCCGCATGCTGTCCGCCGTGAGCCAGCACGGCGTGCTCGAGGTGCGGGGCGACGCGACCCGGGCATCCCTGAGCCTCGAGGCGGGTGACCTCGCCGCGGGTGACATCGACGGACTCCCGGGAGCGCCGCGCGATCGTGCGGCCCTCGTGCTCCTCCTCGTCGATGTGCTCGCCGGTGTCCTGCGGATCGAGCAGGGCGGCTACACGTTCCGACCGGGACGCGCCGAGGCCGCCGCCGTCGGTCGGGTCCCGCTCGACGAGGTCCTCGACCGGGCCCGGGCCGCCTCCGACGCGTGGGCCTCGGTCGCGGCGACGGTCCCGTCGTTCGACGCGGTCCCGGTCCTCGTGGACGGGGGCAGCGACGACGAGTCCCTCACCCTCAACCGGTCGGCCCTGCGGCTCGTGGCGGCGATCGACGGGCGCCGCACGGTGGCCGAGGTCGGCGGACTGTGCGAGCGCAGTGCCGCCGAGGCCGCCGTGCCCCTCGCCGGGCTCGTGGCCCGCGGGGTCGTCGAGCTCCGGCTCGGCGCGCCCGAGGCGTCGCCGGCGGCGCTCGAGGTCGCGCCCGCACCGATCGTCGAGGAGGTGGCGCGCGAGCAGGCGGCCCTGGCCGCTCGCCTCGTCGAGCACCGGGCGCCCGATGCCGATGCGGCCAGCCGAGCCCTCGCCGATCTCGCCGGACTGGACGGGCCGGCCCCGGTGCCGACCTCGCTCGGCGTCGACGAGGCGGCCGCCACGGAGGTGTCCCCGGAGGCCGAGCACCTCGTGGCCCTCGCCGGTGAACTCGGCCATGAGGTCCCCGCCGAGCCGGCTGACGCGCCGGCCGAGCAGACCACGATCACCGCCGACCGGGGGGCGCTGCTGCGCCTCTTCTCGGGCCTGCGGACCGAGAACGCCTGACCGGTCAGGCCGCACGGGCGCCCGGGCCGCCGGCCCCGGGACCGCGCTCGGGGAATGGGCCACAGGCCCTACAGCCCACGCCCCCGACCGCCGATACTGGTCCGGTGAGGCGCGGACGTCGGGTCCGCGCACCGTTGGGGAGATGAACCGTGTCGGACGGCACGCCGCTGGGTGCACTGCTCGTCGAGAGTGGACTCATCACGAACGACCAGCTCGCAGCCGCGCTCGAGCAGCAGAACCGGACCGGGCGTCCGATCGGTCGCGTGCTCATCGATCAGGGCGTGCTCGCCGAGAGCGACCTCGTCCGCACCCTGGCCAAGCAGGTGGGACTCGAGTTCATCGACCTCACCGAGCACCCGATCGACGCGACGACCGCGTCGCTCATCCCCGAGGGCCTCGCCCGCCGCTACCAGGCGCTGCCGATCGCATGGGACGACGACGTGCTCATCGTCGCGATGGCCGACCCCTCGAACGTGCTCGCCGTCGACGACATCCGTGCCCTCACCGGCGCGCAGGTCCGCTCGGTCGTGGCCACGGCAGCCCAGATCCGCGACGCCATCGATCGGTTCCACCGCCTCGACAGCGAGGTCGACGATCTGGCGACCCAGGCTGCCGACGAGGTCGGTGAGGGCGACGACATCACCAACGTCAGCGCGGTCGTCGAGGACGCGCCGATCGTCAAGTTCGTCAACCTGCTCATCACCCAGGCCGTGGCCGACCGGGCCTCGGACATCCACGTCGAGCCGACCGATCGTGACCTGCGCATCCGGTTCCGGGTCGACGGTGTGCTCCACGAGGTCATGCGCTCCCCGAAGGCGATCCAGGCCGGCGTCATCAGCCGCCTCAAGGTCATGAGCGAGATCAACATCGCCGAGCGCCGGGTGCCCCAGGACGGACGCATGTCGCTGACCGTCGGGGGCAAGCCGGTGGACCTGCGGGTCGCCACCCTGCCCACGGTCCACGGCGAGAAGGTCGTCATGCGCATCCTGGACAAGAACCAGGCCCTGCTGACCCTCCAGGACCAGGGGTTCCTCCCCGACACACTCGAGCGCTACGAGCGCTCGTTCAAGAAGCCGTACGGCACGATCCTGGTCACCGGCCCGACGGGGTCCGGGAAGTCCACGACGCTGTACGCGACGCTCAACGTGCTCAACGACGTGTCGCGCAACATCATCACCGTCGAGGACCCGGTCGAGTACCGGCTCCCCGGCATCAACCAGATCCAGATCAACCCGAAGGCCGGTCTCACGTTCGCCGCAGCCCTGCGGTCGATCCTGCGGGCCGACCCGGACGTGCTGCTCGTGGGTGAGATCCGTGACCGCGAGACCGCGGTCATCGCCATCGAGGCCGCCCTCACCGGCCACCTCGTGCTCTCGACCCTCCACACGAACGACGCCGCGTCGACCCCGATGCGACTCCTCGAGATGGGCGTCGAGCCCTTCCTGGTCACGAGCGCCCTCGACGCGGTGCTGGCCCAGCGCCTCGCCCGCCGACTCTGCGAGCGCTGCAAGGAGGCCTACCAGCCCACCGAGGAGGAGCTGGTGGCGGCCGGTTGGCCGATGGATCGGATCGACATCGGCGAGTGGCCGACCCTGCACCGGGCGGTGGGCTGCGCGGCGTGCGCCCGGACCGGGTACCGGGGCCGGTTCGCGCTCCACGAGGTCATGCCGATGTCCGAGGAACTCGAGCGGCTCATCATCGAGCGGCGCTCGGTCGAGGACATCTCCAAGGTCGCCCTCATGGAGGGGATGGTGCCCCTGCGCCAGGACGGCCTCCGGAAGGTCGGGATGGGGATGACCTCCATCGAGGAGATCTTCCGGGTCGTGGCCTGAGGCCAAGGGCCCAGATCCGCGCTACAGGTCCGGCCCGCACGGGCCGATACCAACCCCGCTGGAGGATCGCGGGAGGCGAACGGATGCTGGCGAGTCAGGCTCGGATGTTGGGTGAGTTCCTCGTGGAGCGGCACGTGTTGTCCCGTGACGACCTCGCCATCGCGATGGCGGAGGCCCGGCGGCGCAGCGAGCCGATCACCCAGGTGCTCATCCGCAACGGCATGGTCGGGGAGAAGGACCTGACCGCGGCGCTGGCCGACACCGTCGGTCTGCGCTTCGTCGACTTCTCCGAGACCCCGATCCACCCGGACGCCGCATCGACGGTGCCCGAGGACATCGCCCGGGAGCGGATCGCGGTCGGCGTGGACTTCGACGGGCCCCGCCTCGTCGTGGCGTTCGCCGACCCCGGCGACGATGCGGCGGTCACCGCGGTCGGGCGCGCGACCGGGTACGAGATCGTCGCCGCTGCGGGCAGCCGGTACGAGATCCTCCACGCCCTCGACCAGATCTACGGCGCCGCCACCAGCGGCGGTCCCGGGGCCGACGACGGTCCGCTGGGCGACGAGACCCCGACGATCCACATCAACGACCTGCTCGGCATGGTCCTGGCCGCACAGGGTTCGGACCTGCACCTCACCGCAGGGTCGCCGCCGGTCATCCGGGTGCACGGTGAACTGCGGCCGGTCGAGGGGATCGAACCGCTCAACGGCTCGCAGATCCGCGAGATGGTCTACGCGATCCTCACCCAGAAGCAGCGCGAGAAGTTCGAGGACGACCTCGAGCTCGACGCGTCCTACACGCTGCCCGGTCGCAGCCGGTTCCGGCTCAACGTGTTCCTGCAGCGGGACTCGGTCGGCGCGGTCATGCGGACCATCCCGTACGAGATCGTGGCCTTGAAGGACCTCGGGCTGCCCCCGGCGGTCGCGACCTTCGCCGACATGCCCCGCGGCCTCGTGCTCGTCACCGGTCCGACCGGTTCCGGCAAGTCGACGACGCTGGCCTCGCTCATCGACATCGTGAACCGGGAGAAGGCGCTCCACATCATGACGGTCGAGGCCCCGATCGAGTTCCTGCACAACCACACGCGCTCCGTCGTGAACCAGCGCGAGGTGGGCGAGGACACCCACTCGTTCTCCGCCGCCCTCCGCCACGTACTGCGCCAGGACCCCGACGTGATCCTCGTCGGTGAGATGCGCGACCTCGAGACGATCTCGACCGCGCTCACCGCGGCGGAGACCGGTCACCTCGTCTTCGCGACGCTCCACACCCAGGATGCACCGCAGTCGATCGACCGCGTCATCGACGTGTTCCCGTCCCACCAGCAGCAGCAGATCCGGGTGCAGCTGGCCGCGACGCTCCAGGGCATCGTGACCCAGCAGCTCATCCCGACCGCCGACGGCGGGGGACGGGCGGTGGCGGCCGAGGTCCTCGTCGCCACGCCGGCGATCCGGAACCTCATCCGCGAGGGGAAGATCCACCAGATCTACTCGCTCATGCAGACGGGCGGGAAGCACGGCATGGTCACGATGGACCAGAGCCTCGCGACCCTCGTGCGCACCGGGCGGATCTCCCAGGATCTCGCCTACGAACGGTGCACGAACGTCGAGGACCTGCGACGACTGATCCAGAGCGGAGGCCTCTGAGATGACTGCGACCTTCAACTACCGGGTCCGGGACCGCGCCGGCAAGATCGTCGAGGGCCACCTCGACGGTGACGACGAGGCGCTCGTCGTCCGGCGCCTGCGCGAGATGGGCTTCACGCCGATCGCGATCGAGCGCAAGGATGCGTCGCGGCTCACCGCGGACATCAAGATCCCGGGGCTCACGAACCGGATCGCGCTCAAGGACGTCGCCGTCTTCTCGCGCCAGTTCGCCACGATGATCAACTCGGGTCTCTCGCTCCTGCGGGCGTTGGCGATCCTGTCGGAGCAGACCGAGAACGCCGAACTCGCCCGGGTGGTGGGGGAGGTGCGCCTCGACGTCGAGCGGGGCTCCTCGCTGTCCGCCGCGCTCACCCGCCACCCGAAGGCGTTCAACCGGCTCTACGTGTCGATGGTGCGCTCGGGCGAGGTCGGCGGCTCGCTGGACCAGGTGCTCATGCGCCTCGCCGACACGATCGAGAGCCAGGTCGAACTGCGCCGCAAGGTCAAGTCCGCCATGACCTACCCGGTCGTGGTGTTCGCGCTCGTCGTCATCATCGCCGGTGCGATGCTCCTGTTCATCGTGCCGCAGTTCAAGGGTATCTACGCCGAGCTCGGCGGCACGCTGCCGCTGCCGACGCGGATCCTCATCGGGATCTCGGACCTCCTGAAGCGGTTCTTCCTGCCCCTGGCGCTGCTCGCCGGCGGTCTCGGGTACGGCCTGCGGCGGTGGGCGCGGTCTCCCCAGGGCCGGCCGCGGTGGGACGCGCTGAAGCTCCGCATGCCCGTCTTCGGACTGCTCGTGCGCAAGACGGCACTGGCCCGCTTCGCCCGCACGCTCGCGGCGCTGACCCGTTCGGGCGTGGGCATCCTCGAGGCGCTCGACATCGTCGCCGACACCTCGGGCAACGAGGTCGTGGCCGCGGCGCTGCGCGACACCCAGCAGGCCGTGAAGCGCGGGGACACGCTCGCCCGTCCGCTCGAGCACCACGAAGTGTTCCCGCCGATGGTGGTGCAGATGATCGCAGTGGGCGAGGAGACTGGTGCGCTCGACGAGATGCTGGACAAGATCGCGGACTTCTACGACTCCGAGGTCGAGGCCACCGTCGACGCGCTCACCTCGCTCATCGAGCCGCTCCTCATCGTCGTGATGGGTGCGACCGTCGGTGGCATGGTGATCTCGCTGTACCTGCCGATGTTCAACATCATCAAGCTCATCAAGTAATCGCGAGCCCGGAGGCCGAGCGACCGGTGGTGTGGCGCGAGCCCGGAGGCCGAGCGACCGGTGGTGTGGCGCGAGCCCGGAGGCCGAGCGACCGGTGGTGTGGCGCGAGCCCGGAGGCCGAGCGACC
>JBJTOY010000117.1:0-20875 GCA_046074845.1 Actinomycetes bacterium
GCGCCAGGCGAGACGGGCGATGTGCGCGATGCGGTCGTCGACCTCGGGCTCCACCCCGAGCGCCGCCGCGACGTCTGAGGTGTGGATCCAGGTCTCGGCGAGTCGGGTCGTGGCGAGGGTGCGCGCGGTGAACGTGCCGACGACCCACTGGCAGCGGGCATCGGGCGCGACGGTGCGCAGCGCGGTGCGCAGGGCGGTGGTCGCCTCCGACCAACGGGCGAACACCTCGGCCGGGCTCATCGACCGAGTGTCGGCCACCATGCGCTCGGCGAGTTCGTCGACATCGGCCAGGGAGTCGTCGATGAGCGTGCCGTTCGCGAGCGTGCCGAGACGACCCTCGGCGCTTGCCACGGCCGCCTCGTCGGTCTGTGCGAGGTGGGCGACGACGTCGGCGACGTCCCAGCCCGGACACGGGGTCGGGGCGCACCACGCGGTGGCGTCGAGCGGCTCGAGCAGCCGGGCGAGCTCCGCGTGCTGGGTTCTGAGCGCGAGCAGCACCGGTTCGGACGGATCCACCGTGGCGACGCTAGACCCGAGGCGCTGGCCAGGGCCCATGACGCGCCGACGCCGCCGGCCGGGGAGGGCGCAGCGGCGGCGACGCGCTGGGGGGCGATCAGGTGGGGTGACGATCAGTCGTCGTCGCGCTCCGGAGCGTGCGAACGGTCGGTGCGCCCGTACTCGTCCTCGTGCTCCTCGTCGTCCTCGTGGTCGTCGTCGTCCGCCTCGCCCGGGGGCGCCACCGCGGCCGCCGTCGGTGCGGGCCCGACACGAGCGGCCGGGGCAGCGGCACGCACGACCGCCGCGGCGACCACCGGTGCGGGCTCGGGGAGTGGCGCGGGTTCCGGCGCGACGAACGGTGCGGGCCCGGCGGCGGGCGGGGCCACCGCCGGGGTCGTCGGTGCGACGGCGGGGGCCACGGCGACGGACTGGGCGATCGGCGCGGGAACGGAGGTGGCGGCGGCGATGGCGGGGACACCTGCACTCACGGCCAACGTTGCGGCGGCCGCCTTGGCGAGCATCATCTTCCCGAACACCGTCATCCCCTCCGCTCCCGCGGCTCCGTCCGATGCCGATTCATCGGTCGCACGCGTGCGGGTCTTGATCGGATATCGGGTGCGGCACGCGAAATGGGCCGTCGGTCGCACCCCCGTCTCCCGGTCCCGCCGGCCCCCTGCGAGGCGCGCTCCCCCGGGCGTCCGGACCGAGGGCCGGGCGCACGCAGTGGTTCCGCTGGGTGCGGCAGGTTGAGCCCGGCGCCCCGGCGCTCCGGCGTCACTACGCTGCCAGGAGTGGACGCGGACCGGGACAGACCCGCACTGACGACCCCGGAGGTCGACCGTGCCCTGGCGCTCCACGCCATCTCGCGCTCGGTCATGAAGGCGCTCGCCGGCCGCACCGTCGCTGCGCTCGACGAGGCGATCGACCAGGCTCTCGCTGAGGTCGGCAAGTTCTGCGAGGTCGACCGGGCCTACGTGTTCGAGTTCCAGCCCGGTGGTGCATTCGTGGACAACACGCACGAATGGTGCGCCGACGGGATCACGCCCGAGATCGACAACCTGCAGAACGTGCCGCGGAACCTTGCTCAGGGCTGGATCGACGCCTTCGAGGAATCCGACCACGTCTTCGTCGCGGACGTCGCCGCGATCCCGGACACCGAGATCGAACTCCGTGAGGTGCTCGCCGCGCAGGGCATCCAGTCCCTCATCGTCACCCCCATCCGCTCGAGCGGTGCACTGCTGGGCTTCATGGGGTTCGACTACGTCACGAACAAGAGCGCGCTGTCCTGGATCGATGTCGACGTGCTCGTCTCCATCGGCGAGACGATCGCGGCTGCCGTGGGGCGGCGGCACGCCGAGGGTCGGGTCGCCGACGCCGAGCGCACCGATCGCCTCACCGGGTTCCAGAACCGGGCCGCCTTCACGGATGCGGTCGAAACGGCGATCGCCGAGGCTCGGATCGAGGGTCGCACCGATCCGATCGTCGTGGTCACCATGGACATCGACGGTTTCGCGGAGGTCAACAACGCGTTCGGGTTCGCCATCGGCGACGAGGTGCTCGTCGAGACGACCCGGCGGCTCGCCGCCGCCGTGCCCGAACGCACCGCACTCGCCCGGTTCGGCAGCGACGCATTCGCCCTGCTCGTCATGCCGCCGACCCCGGAGTACCGGCTCGAGGACCTCACCGGTCGGATCCAGCGTGCGTTCGTCGAGCCGTTCGAGGTCTCCGGGCGTTCGGTCCGGATCACCCTGAGCATGGGCGTGGCGGTCGACCGCGGTGCGGTGGGCAGCGCCTCGGAGCTCCTCACCGAGGCGGAGGCGGCCGAGCGAGAGGCGTGGAGTGTCGGCGGCGACCGCACCGTCGTCTTCGACGCCGAGGTCGGGGCGCGGGTGGCCCAACGCCTCCAACTCACCGAGGTGCTGCAGGCGGCCGAGGCACTGGAGTTCGTGTGCCTCGTGTACCAGCCGGTGGTCGATCTGGCGACCGGACTGGTCGTAGGCGCGGAGGCCCTCGCGCGCTGGGACGCCCCCATGACCGGTCCGGTGCCGCCGGATCGGCTCATCCGCATCGCGGAGCGAATCGGGGTCATCGACGCGGTGACCGAGCACATCATCGCGACCGCCCTGCGCGACACGGTCGAGCGGTTCTCGCCGCAGTCGCCTGGGTTCCGCATCGCGGTGAACCTGTCGGGTCCCTACCTCGGCAAGGCCGACGTGGCCGAACGGGTCATCGCGGTGGCCGCCGGAACCGGCGTCGACCCCCACGACGTGTGCCTGGAGATGACCGAGAGCGTCGTGTCGCAGGGCGCCTCGGTGCTCGCCGCGCTGCAGGTGCTGCGGGACGCGGGGTTCGCACTCGAGATCGACGACTTCGGCACCGGGTACTCGTCGTTCTCCCGGCTGCGGGACCTCCCCTTCACCGGCATCAAGGTCGACCGGTCGTTCGTGGCCGGGATCGACGGCGACCCGGTGGCCCAGGCCCTCGTCGCCGCGCAGGCCGACGTCGCCGCGAGCCTCGGGCTCAGCGTCCTCGCAGAGGGGATCGAGACCGAGGGCGAACGCGAGACGCTCGTCGCGCTCGAGGTCGGGCGCGGGCAGGGCTACGGGCTCCACCGTCCGATGACGGCCGACGCGCTCGAGGCGCTGCTCGCCACGGCCGAGGACTGAGACCGCTCACTCGCACATCGTCGGCGGCGCGTCGATGTGGGCACCTGCCTCAGCCGATACGACCCGGTACACGCTCGGCGGACTCGGCCGCCCGACGGAGGATTCGCGCGGTGCCGCCGGCGCCGCGGTGCACGAGCCGTTGCCACAGCGGGAACCCGAGCCGACCGCCGACCCACGACGGATCCTGTTCGTAGCCGAGTTCGGTCAGCAGGTCGCCGGCAACGGCGTGGAAGGCGCGTCGGTCGCCCAACGACCAAGCATCGCGCCAGGTGGCGCCGCCGGACCGGAAGAATCCGGCCGGCTCCTGCCGGGATCGTGCATCACCACCCAGTTCGCCACCGGTGAGGATGGAGGTGGATACCTCGCCGCGGGCCCGCATACCCTCGAGGTCGTGGGCGGCGAGGAGGTCCCGCGCTTCCTCGGCCGACACGTCGATCCCACAGGCGGCGAACACGCGTGCGAGCTCGGTCGGTCCGGACGGCCCTCGCAGATCCTCGTACCGGACCTCGCAGTAACCGCCGGGTGCGGACGCGGCGCGCCGAGCAGCTCGCAGCTCGCGCTGCCACAGCCGACCGGCCTGCGCGGCGGAACCGGGTGCCCAGGAGCGGCCCCATCCGTCGGCGTGGGCCGCCATCAGCGACTGGGCCACGTCCCGACCGTCGCGGACGATGTGGATGAAGGACGTACCCGGCGCGACGCGCACGATCTCCTCCACGCACCCACTGTGGGAGGGGCTCTTCTCGAGCACCGTGGACGCCGTCGGCTTGAGTGCGATCGCGGCGTGTGTCATCTCGTCGATCAGACCGCGGACGCGCCCGATGAACTGCTCCTCCGTGAGCAGGAGCGGGAGGCCCTTGGCCCTTCGGGCGCGGTCGTCGGCCTGTCGCTGCCACCCCATCTGGACGTCCCAGGCCCGGAGTTGGGGCTTGACGTACACGGTGAAGATGTCGGTCTCCTGCGGTGTCGCGATCGCCGGGTGCGCGCCGAGCATTGATTGGAGCCAGGTGGTCCCCGAACGGGGGGAGCCGATCAGCATGGTCAGGCGAGGGGACGGGTCGGTCATCGCAGTCCTCGTGCCTCACGCCAACGAGCCAACCCGTCGTCGAGGACCAACTGTCCCGCTGCGATGCTCTCAGCGACCTGGTCCGCCGGGATGACGTACGTGGATCGATAGTACGAGCGGAGCCCGTCACGGCCGGCCTGCTGGTACACGGCCCACCACTCCTTCTTGAACCGGTCGCTCCACCGCGGCAGCGCGCGGCGCCGCTTCGGTGTGAGGCGCCAACGGATCCCAGCGACCGTTCCCGACGGCGGTTTGGCCCACTCGATGAGACGCACCACCTTCTCGACGAACTGGTCCTCGCTCTGGATCATGTAGTGGTGCACGCGCAGGTCACCCTCCTCCACTTCCTCGGGTGCGGCGTCCTGGCAGAGGTGCTCGTGGCGGGCACACGAGTGATCGGGGCCGCGACCGATCAGCCACTCGGGGCGGTAGGCGGTCTTCCCGGCGACGTACGAGGAGTGGAGCGGACTGTCGCCGCCCGAGGTCCGGTACCGCCGCGAGTTCACGACGCTCCCCTCCGTCGGGTCGAGTGCGGTCGGCAGGTAGAGCTTCGCGTCGAACCTCACGGCGACCGCGGAGCGGCGCGCACGACCGAGTCGATCGGGCAGTGCCTCCTCGGCCCAGAAGAACTCGTCCGTATCGGCGATGATCGCCCAGTCGACGACGCCCCGATCACCGTGCAACTCGGCGAGCATCGCCCGGCGAACGCTCTGGCGCGCATGGAAGTCATCGAAGCGACGACTCACCACGGCGTCGCCGAACTCGCGGACGACGTCCTGGGTGGAGTCGTTCGAGAGGTTGTCGGCGACGGCGATCCGGTCGACGCCACTGTTGAGGTGGTGCTCGAGGTTCAGACGGAGGAGGTCGCCCTCGTTCTTCGTCGTCAGGAGCAGCACGATCACGGCCCGATTGTAGGCGGCGCCTGAGGATCGGGATCACGGCGTGCGGGGTCGCGCGCAGGCGATCGGCCCGGTCGACGAGCTGCGGGTCCGCACCCGGGATCTCGGTCGGAACCCGAGGCTCCCGTCACCGGTTCCGATGGCTATCTTCAGGGCATGCTCGACGTGTCCGCGCCCGCCGATGAGATCGGCATCACCTCCATCGCGGCGGCCGCCCGTGCGGCGACCCGCGGCCTCGGCGGCGACGGCGACGCCGCGGGTCACCTCGTCCGGCTGCTGGCCGAGGACGCGCGCCGGCGCCTCGCCGGGGGCGAGGAGGCGGCGACCATCGAGATGCACATCGCCGAGGAGGGCACCGAGCTCGCGATCACCCTGCGGGACCGCGGTGCGCCCATCGCGGGTCCGCCGACGAGCGTGCTCGCGCTGCTCGAACTCGGGGTGGCATCGCGGATCGACGGACAGCACGACGCCCACGGCAACGTCATGCACATCCGGCTGGCCCTGCCCGAGCACCACGAGGTGGTCGAGCACGGTGCGGTGCAGGTGCTCGACGAGGAGGCGGCACTCAGCGAGGAGCACCACATCGTGCGCCCGCTCACCGCGGTCGACGCCGACGGGCTCACCCAGGGGATCTACCGCACGTACGGCTGGACCTACCCGAACCCGGCCTTCTACTACCCGGAGCGCATCGCGGCGGAGCTCGCGGCCGAGACCCGGATCGGCCAGGTGGCGGTCTCGGACTCCGGGGAGGTCGTCTCGCACTGGGGCGCGGTGTGGATCGGTCCGAGCATCGTCGAGACCGGTGGCACCTTCACCGACCCACGGTTCCGTCGCCGGGGTCTCGCGCAGGAACTCGGCGATCGGTTGCTCGCCCAGCTCCACGACCTCGGGGTCGAGGGCCGTCTGCGTGAGCCCGTGCTCACGCACACCGCGACCCAGCACATCGCCGCGCAGGAGGGTGCGACCTTCGTCGGCATCCGGTTGCACGACCACATGCCCTTCCAGCAGGTCGGCATCACCGACGGTCTCATGCACGACCGGGCCTCGCTCTCCGTCGCGTACTCGGCGCTGCGGCCGTTGGCCCCGGCGACGGTCTGGGTCCCCGACGAGTACCGCCCGTTCCTCGAGCACATCCTCACCGGCACCGACTGGAACCGCACGATCGGCTCGGAGCCGGGGGTCACCGACTGGCCCGACCGGAGCCACTCGTCCTCGACCTACGACACCGACGAACGCCTCGGCGACATCACGGTCGACGTCATCGGGGACGACCTCGTCGACGTGCTCGACGCCACGATCGAGCAGATGCGTCACTCCGGCGCGGAGGTGGTGCGCGTGCACCTGCCCGCGAACGACCCGGCGCTCGCGGTGCTCGGGGCTGGGTTGGGCGATCTCGGACTGGGGTTCAGCGTCTACGTGCCGGGGCTCCTGCCGACGGGCGACGCGCTCACGGTCGAGTGGCTCAACGACCCCGAGATCGACACCTCGTCGTTCCACTTCGTGAACGAGGACATCGAGACCCTCGCCCGGATGATCATCGACCAGGCTGCGGACGTGGGCGGACGGGCCTCCCGTCAGCGCCGTCGCGCCGCCCGCCGCGCGCAGTCACGGGTGGCCGCGCCACCGTCGACCCCGCAGGCCTGAGGGCTCTAGGCTCGACCCGATCGGGGGGAGGGGCCATGACTGCGATCGAGGATCGTCCGGCGGACCGGAGCATCTACCTCGATGGCGCGTTCGCGCCGGTGGACCGCGAGATCGAGGCGATCGACTGCGAGGTGATCGGCGAGGTGCCCTCGGATCTCGCCGGGGTGTACGTCCGCAACGGTTCGAACCCCCGCCACGAGCCGAAGGGCCGCTACCACTGGTTCGACGGTGACGGCATGCTCCACGCGCTGCACCTCGAGGACGGTCGTGCGCACTACCGCAACCGGTGGGTGCGGACCGAGGCCTTCGCGATCGAGGACGCCGCGGGCGAGGCGGTGTGGCGCGGGATCAACGAGCGGCCGGACTTCTCGCATCCGGGCGGCCCGTTCAAGGACACCGCCAACACCGACCTCGTGTTCCACGCGGGCCGCCTGCTGGCGCTGTGGTGGCTCGGCGGACCCTGCTACGACGTCGCGCTGCCGTCCCTCGACACGAACGGCCGCTTCGACTTCCACGGCACGCTCGCCGGGCTGTCCGCACACCCGAAGGTCGATCCGGTCACCGGCGAGATGATGGTGTTCGACTTCGACGTGCTCCCCCCGTACCTCACCTACGGCGTCGTCGGATCCGACGGTCGCCTCGCCCACCACACCGAGATCGAACTCGACGGTCCGCGCCTGCTCCACGACATCGCGATCACCGAGCACCACACGATCGTGTGTGACTTCCCGCTCATGTGGGATCCCGAGCACCTCGCGCGCGGTCGCACGAAGGTGATGTTCGACCGGGACCTCCCGGCCCGCTTCGGGATCGTGCCCCGACACGGGGACGGCGCGAGCGTGCGGTGGTTCGAGGCGTCGAGTTGCTACATGTACCACACGATCAACGCGTGGGAGTCGGACGAGGAGATCGTGCTCGTCGGGTGCCGCATCGAGGATCCGCTCGCACGGGTCGACGACGTCGGCGAGGTGCCGCGCATCGATGTGCTGCGGCTCGAGCCGTACCTGCACGAGTGGCGTTTCGACCTGACCACCGGCGCGGTGCGCGAGCGGGTGCTCGACGACGTGATGACCGAGTTCCCGCGGATGGACAACCGGTCCCTCGGTCGTCCGACGCGCTTCGCCTACTCGCCCCGCATCGCTGCGGCACCGGGCCTCCTGTTCGACGGGTTCGTGAAGTACGACACCGGTACCGGCACGTCGGTGCACCACGGATACGGCGAGGGTCGGTTCGGCGGCGAGACGGTGTTCGCGCCCCGGGTCGGCTCGACCGGTGAGGACGACGGGTACGTGCTCACCTTCGTGGCCGACGCCCGCGACGGCACCTCGGAGTGCGTGATCGTGGATGCCCGTGACGTCGCCGCGGGCCCGGTGGGTCGGGTCGTCATCCCGCAGCGCGTGCCGATCGGGTACCACTCATGGTGGGTCGGGGCCGAGGAGGTGGGGTGAGCGGGGTCCGCATCCTCGGGGGCGCCCAGACCGACTTCGTGCGCAACTGGACCCGGGAGGGCCTCGACCTCGCCGCGATGATCCGCACCGTCGTGCAGGACGCGCTCGAGGACGCGCAGGTGGACGCGTCCGAGATCGGTGTGGGCCACGTCGGCAACTTCGCCGGCGAGATCTTCACCGGGCAGGGGCACCTCGGACCGCTGCTCGTGGAGGCGGATCCGGCCTTCGACGGACTGCCCACCTCGCGCCACGAGGCCGCCTGCGCCTCGGGCAGCACGGCCCTGCTCGCCGCGATGGCCGACCTCGAGGCGGGCCGGTACGAGACCGCGCTCGTGGTCGGGGTCGAGATGATGCGCAACGTGCCGAGCGCCCAGGCGGTCACGAACCTGGGAGCCGCGGCCTGGGTCCCCCATGAGACCGACGGCGTCCCGATGGTCTGGCCGACGGTGTTCGCCGCGCTCGGCGACGAGTACGACAAGCGCTACGGCCTCGACGACCGTCACTTGGCCATGCTCGGCCGGTCCTCCTTCGAGGCGGCCCGACGCAACCCGCGGGCCCAGACCCGCGGCTGGGAGTTGAGCGAGGAGTCCTTCGAACCGGACGACCGCACCAACCCGGTCGTCGTCGGCAGGCTGCGGCGCCACGACTGCTCCCAGATCACCGACGGCGGGGTGGCGGTGGTGCTCGCAGCGCCCGGGTACGCGACCCGGTGGGCCGAGCGGCGTGGCGTGAGGCTCGACGCGGTGCCCCGGATCAGCGGGTGGGGTCACCGCACCGGTCGGATGACGCTGCCGGCCAAGCTCGAGGCCTCGGCCGGGTCCGACTACGTGCTGCCGCACGTCCGAGCGACGGTGACCGACGCGTTCGCCCGGGCCGGCATCGCCGACGTGGGTGCGGTCGACGCGTTCGAGGTGCACGACTGCTTCACGACGACGCACTACATGGCGATCGACCACCTGGGCATCACCGCACCCGGCGCGTCCTGGCAGGCGGTCGAGGACGGCGCGACGCTGCTCGACGGTCCGCACCCGGTGAACCCGAGCGGCGGACTCGTGGGGGTCGGACACCCCGTGGGCGCGAGCGGGGTGCGCATGCTCCTCGACGGCGTACGGCAGGTGACCGGCACCGCGGGGGACTACCAGGTGGCAGGGGCGAGGCGGGCCGGCACGCTCAACATCGGTGGCAGTGCCACGACCGCGGTGTCCTTCATCGTCGAGACCGACGCGTGAGCGGACTCCACGCGGGCGCGCCCCTCCTGGGCGGATCGCCGCCGGTCGGACGGATGAGCGGCCTCGTGGTCGACGCCGACCGGGCGGACCGCATGCTCCCGGTCGAGTGCTGGTACCCGATCGCCGCCGACGGTGCGACCACACCGACGATCTACGAGCTCCTCCCGGGTACGGGCTTCACGAGTGCGGGGGCCTTCGACGCGCCGCCCGCGCCGGGTCGGTCGCCCCTCGTGCTGTTCTCCCACGGTCGTACCGGCACCCGCATCGCGTACACGCTGCTGTGCGAGGCGCTGGCGGCACTCGGGTGCGTCGTGATCTCCGCCGATCATCCCGGGGACACCCTCATCGACTTCGCGCTCGAGATCGCGGTCGACGACGCGACGAACGAGCGGCAGCGGGTGGAGGACGCGCGCTTGCTGCTCGATGCCGCGCTCGGCGGGGCCGATGGGGTGCCGGCCGAGGTGCGCGCGGCGATCGATCCGGATCGGATCGCGGTCGCCGGTCACTCCTACGGGGGGTACACCGCGCTCGGTCTGGCCGCCGGGGCGTTCGGCGCGCCGGACGAGCGCGTGCGGGCCGTCGTCGGTATGCAGGCGTACACCAGGGCGCTCACCGACGCCGACCTCGCCCGCGTGGGTGTGCCGACCCTCCTGTCGGTCGCGACGCGCGACGCGACCACCCCGCCGGCGGTCGACGCGGACCGACCGTGGGCGCTGCTCGCCACCCCCGACACGGTGCGCGTCGACGTGGCGGACGCGGCGCACCAGGCCTGCAGCGACGTCGGGCTCTACGCGGAGCTCGCGCCGCAGGTTCCGGACCTCCCGCAGAACCTGCGCGACTACCTCGAGGAGACCGCGGCCGATACGCGGGAGGCCGGCATGCGGTCCTGGCGCGAAGCCGTCGCGTTGCAGGCCCGGATCGCCACCGGGTTCCTCGACGAGGTCCTCGGCATCGATCCGGCCCGCGGCGCCGGGACCCTGGCCGCACTCACCGCCGATCCCGCGGTGACGCTGCAGCGCCGACTCGCCTGACGGCGAGGCGCCGCTCAGCGGTCGGTCACCCCGAGGTCCTCGGCGAGCTGGGACCGGCGGACCTTGCCCATCGTGTTCGTCGGGATCGCCTCGACGTGGACGTACTGCTTGGGGCGCTTGTGGGGTGCGAGGTGCTCGCGGGCCCACGCGTGGAGGGTCGCAACGTCGGCGCGCCCGACGATCGCCGCACACACCCGATCGCCCCAGCGTTCGTCGGGCGCACCGAAGACCGAGACATCGGTGACCCCGGGGACGCCGAGGAGCGCCCGTTCGACCTCGAGCGGGTAGACGTTGACGCCTCCGGTGATGATGAGGTCGTCACGGCGGCCGTCGAGGAACAGGTACCCGTCGGCGTCGAGGCTCCCGATGTCGAAGACGCTGAAGGCACCGTCCCGCCAGGCCGCGGCCGTACGGTCGGCGTCCCGCCAGTACTCGAAGCGCGCGAACGACGGCACCCGGCACCAGATGAGGTCGTCCTCGTCGATCGCAAGGGTGCGACCCGGTCGGGCTCGACCGACCGTGCCGGGTCGTTCCAACCACTCCTCGGGTGTGCACACGGTGAACTGGCCCTCGGTC
The DNA here is from genome assembly GCA_046074845.1 of Actinomycetes bacterium. Classification (GTDB taxonomy): domain Bacteria; phylum Actinomycetota; class Acidimicrobiia; order IMCC26256; family IMCC26256; genus IMCC26256. Next base: position 11,055 of record JBJTOY010000117.1, read on the forward strand.
GACCCGTAGAACTCCCACAGGCTGCCGGCCGGGAACGCGTCGAGCGCACGGCGCTTGAGCGGCTCGGGGCAGGCCGAGCCCGCGTGGGCGACCCGCCGGAACGAGTCGAGCGGCAGCGCCGAGCCCGTGGCGTCCGCGTGCGCGAAGAGCCGTTGGAGGTGGGCGGGCACGAGGAACGCATTCGTCGGTCGGTGCTCGGCGAGCGCGGCGGCGAAGGTCCCGGCGTCGAACGGGCCGGGGATCACGACGGTGCCCCCGGCGAGCAGCACGCCGGCGGCGAAGCGCATCGGCGCGGAATGGTGGAGCGGTGAGGCCACGATGTGGACGTCCTCGGCGTGGAATCCCCAGGCCTCGCGTTCGTCGAGTGCGAGCGCCGCGGCCTCGGCGTCGGAGAGCAGACCCGTCCACACGCCCTTCGGCGTTCCCGTCGTGCCGGAGGTGTAGAGCATGGGTCGGCTCCGCGGGAACGACGCGAGGTCGGCGCTGGCGTTCGCGTCACGGGCCGCGTCGACGAAGCCCGTCACCTCATCACCGCTCAGTACGAGCGCCGGATCGGCGTCCTCGAGCAGCACCCGTTGCTCCTCGGGGGTGAGGGCCGGGTGGAGCAGGACGGGCACGATCCCGGTGCGCAGCGCACCGAGTGCGAGGGCGAGGTACTCCGCCGAGGACCCGGCGACGAGCGCCACCCGGTCGCCCTCGCGCAGGCCGCCGGCGCGCAACGCGCCGGCCGCACGTTCCTGGTCGCGCGCCGAGTCGGTCGCAGTGATGACCTCGGCGCCCGTGCCGTCCCGGCTCATCGGCCCAGCCTGCCGCACGCAGGGCCGCCGACGCGCCATCGCCGGTGGCGGGCATACTCGGGGCATGGAGCACGCGATGGTGGTCGAGATCCCGAAGGGATCCCGGAACAAGTACGAGATGGATCACGAGACGGGGGAGATCTTCCTCGACCGGATGCTCTTCACCGCGACGCAGTACCCGGCGGACTACGGCTTCCTCCCGGACACGCTCGGCGAGGACGGCGATCCGCTCGATGCGCTGGTGCTGCTCGACGAGCCGACCTTCCCGGGGTGCCGGGTGCGGGTGCGGGCGGTGGGCGTGTTCTGGATGCGCGACGAGGCCGGACCCGACGCCAAGATCCTCTGCGTACCGGCCCGGGATGCGCGGGTCGCCCGCATCACCGACATCGGCGACGTCGAGTCGTTGCTCCTCGAGGAGATCGCGCACTTCTTCACCGTCTACAAGGACGTCGAACCGGGCAAGTCGACCGAGGTCGGCGGCTGGGAGGGATCCGAGGTCGCCCTCCGCACCATCGACGAGGCCCGTGAACGCCACAGGACCGGGGCCCACGACTGAGGCGCACGGTCCCGAACGGAACGGGGGCTAGCGTTGGGGGCTGCGGCCCGACGCGAAGGATGGCCATGCCGAACCCCTCTGAGATCTCGATCCCGAACGACGTCGACGCCCTCCGGGCGGAGGTCGAGCGACTGCGCGCGCTCGTGGGCCCGGACGAGGCGGCCTACCAGCAACTGCGTGTCGACCTGTGGGCGGCCCGCGACGCGGCGTTCGGCGCCGAGATGGCGGCTGGCGAACTGCGGGGGCAGGTGAGGATCCTCGAGGGCCAGCTCGATCGGGCCCAGCGCAACGCGAAGTGGCTCAAGACGCGGCTCAAGGCGCCGCTCCGGCGGATCAAGGGCATCCTGCGCGGCGCCTGAGGTCGGCGAACCCATGGCGCGCTTCTCCATCATCACGCCGGTCCACGACCCGCCCGAGGACGTGCTGCGCGCGTGTCTGGACTCGGTCGCCCGGCAGACCTTCGCCGACTGGGAGCACTGCCTCGTCGACGACGCGTCCACCCAACCGCACGTGGTGCGGGTTCTCGAGGAGTACGCAGCGAAGGATCGACGGTTCAAGGTGCTGCGCCGCCCGACGAACGGCGGGATCATCGCGGCGTCGCAGGATGGGCTGGAACTCGCGACCGGTGAGTTCGTGGCGCTCCTCGATCACGACGACCTCCTGACCCGGGACGCGCTCGCCGAGGTCGACCTCGTCGCATCGACGGAACCGGCACTCGACTACTGCTACTCGGACGAGGACTACCTCTCGCCCGAGGGCCGGTTCGTCGATCCGTTCTACAAGCCGGACTGGTCCCCCGAACGCTTCCGGTCGCAGATGTACACCGGCCACCTGTCGGTCGCGCGCCGGAGCCTGGTCCTCGAGGTCGGGGGATTCCGGCCGGGCTACGAGGGGTCCCAGGACTACGACCTCGTGTTGCGGGTCACCGAACGGGCCCGGTCGATCCGACACATCCCGAAGGTCCTCTACCACTGGCGGATCCTGCCGGCGTCGGTGGCGAACAACGCCGAGGCGAAGCCGTGGGCCTACGAGGCCGGACGGCGCGCGGTGCAGGACCACTGCGACCGCACCGGTCGGCGCGCGACCGTGACCGACGGTGTGGTGCCCGGCGTGTACCGGGTGGAGCGCGCGCTGTCGGACGCCCCACTCGTGAGCGTGGTGATCCCGACCCGCGGCTCGAGCGGACGGATCTGGGGGGTGGATCGCTGCTTCGTGGTCGAGGCGGTGCGGTCCCTCGTCGAGCGGGCCAGGTACACGAACCTCGAGATCATCTGCGTGGTCGACCGACCGACCCCGCCAGCGGTGATCGCCGAGCTCGAGCGGCTCGCGGGGGACCGGCTCGTGATCGTCTGGTTCGACCGACCGTTCAACTTCTCGGAGAAGGTGAACCTCGGCGCGGCGCACGCGTCGGGAGATCTGCTCCTGCTGCTCAACGACGACGTCGAGGTCGAGAGCCCGGACTTCATCGAGACGTTGCTCGGGCTGATCCAGGAGGAGGACGTCGCGATGGTCGGGGCCAAGCTCCTCTTCGCGGACGGCCGCCTCCAGCACGCCGGCCACGTGTACAACGGGGATCCGTACCACGCCTACTTCGGGTACCCGGCCGACCACCTCGGCGCGTCCTCGGTGCTGGCCTGCCAACGCGAGGTGTCCGGGGTGACCGCGGCCTGCGCGCTCGTGCGCATGTCGGTCTGGAACGAGGTCGGCGGCATGACCCCCGAGTTGGCGGGCAACTTCAACGACGTCGACTTCTCGCTCAAGATCCGGGCCCGCGGCCACCGGATCCTCTGGACGCCCCACGCGGTGCTGTACCACTTCGAGTCGATGACCCGCGATCCCGACGTCGGGGCTGACGAGCTACGGGTCATGCGGGAACGGTGGGCGACCCCGATGGGCAGCGACCCGTACTACAACCCGAACCTCGAACCGTTGCGCGACGACTGGATGGAGCGGCCGCGCCGGTGATCGGGACGCGCCGACCGGGCGGTCGGCGGGCCTAGCATCGCCACCGTGAAGCAAGAACTGCTCATCATCGCGGCGGGGATCGCGCTCGGTGCACTCGTGCTCGTCATCGCCCGTCGACGCCTCCTGACCGTTCGGTACACGGTCGGCTGGGTGCTGCTGGCGCTCGTCGTCATCGTCCTCGCGCTCCTCACGCCCCTCATCGAGCCGATCGCCAACTGGTTCGGCATGACGGCGACCGGGGTCCTGCTCCTCCTCGCGACCGGCACGCTCCTGCTCATCTGCATCCAGCTCTCGATCACCGCCTCGGGGCTCACCGCGCAGCAGCGGGACCTCACCGAGGCGATCGCGTTGCTCCGCGAACGCGTCGACGAGCTCGAGACGCGCAACGAGGGCATACCCGGCGCATGAGTGCCCGGGACACGCTCGTCGTCGTGCCCGCGTACAACGAGGCGGGCGCGGTGGGCGATGTGGTGCGCGACCTGCTCGCGGCCGGGCTCGACTGCGTGGTCATCGACGACGGCTCGGCCGACGCGACCGCCGAGGTGGCGCGGGCCGCCGGGGCCAAGGTGCTCCAACTCCCGATCAACCTCGGGGTCGGCGGTGCGCTGCGGTGCGGGTTCCGCTTCGCGGTCGACCGCGGGTACCGACGGGTCGTGCAGTGCGACGCGGACGGCCAGCACCCGCCGAGCGAGATCCGCCGACTGCTCGACGTGCAGACCGCCGACGGGGCCCACCTCGTCATCGGCAGTCGCTTCGTCGAGGGCTCCCACGAGTACGAGGTCGGGCGGGCCCGGCGGCTCATCATGCGGGTGCTCTCGGGCATCGTCCGTCGCTCGGGCGGCGTGCGGATCCACGACACCACCTCGGGCTTCCGGTGCATCGCCGAGCCGTTGCTCGGTGAGTTCGCGGCCTCGTACCCGGTGCACTACCTCGGCGACACCTTCGAGGCCGCGCTCGTGGCCGCGCGTGGTGGGTACCGGATCGTGGAGACGCCGATCCACATCCGTGAGCGGCAGGCCGGTGAGGCCTCGGCGAAGCCGATCGCTGCGGTCCGGTTCATCCTGCGCGCGGTGATCGCCACGACCGCCGGGCTCGACTTCCGGATCCGTCCGCTGTCGGAGCAGCCTCAGCCCTGACCGGCCCGTCGGAACGCGGCCCGCTTCGCGCGGACGCCCGCACCCCGGCCGTGGAGCGCGTCCCCCACGATCCGGTAGGCGAGGTGGAGTCGGATGATCCGCTTGGCCCGGGCCGTGGCGGCGGCCCGGTACCACCCGGCCGCCTCGGCCCGACCGGCGATCTCGTCGTAGACCGCGATCTCCTCGTCGAACCGCTCCGTCGACGCGGTGAGGGTGGCCGTCTGGCTCGCGTCGTGGCGACGGTACGCGTAGAGCGGCTCGGGGATCCCGATGAACCGTCGGCCGGCGAGCAGCGACCCGGCGAGCAGCACGAGGTCGAGCACCATGCGCCACTCCGTCGAGAACGGATCCGAACCGAGCGCCTCCCGTCGGTAGCAGAGGGTCGGGCAGAAGATGAACTGGCCGCGGAGCAGCCGCTCGAGCCCGGGCTCGCCGTGGACGACGGTGGTGCCGCGCGACCGCCCCTCGATGACGCGCTTCACGCGATCGGGGAAGGAGAACACGGGAGCACCGTCCGGGCCGATCACGGTGGCGCGCGTGAACACCGCGAACGCGTCGGGGTGCGCGGCGTGGGCGCGCACGACCGCGTCCGCGTAGCCCGGGAGCAGCTCGTCGTCGGCGTGGAGGAGGGTCACGAGCGGGGCGGTGGCGAGCCCGACGGCGCGGTTCCAGTTGCCACCGAGTCCCAGGTTCGTGGGGTTGCGCTCGTAGCGCACCCGCGGGTCGCCGAGCGCGAGCACGGTCGCGGCCGCCGACTCGGGGCCGGCGTCGTCGACGACCACGCACTCCCAGTCGTCTCGGGTCTGCGCCTGCACGCTCGCGATCGCCCGGCGGAGGTAGTCGATCCCGGCGTAGTAGGGGATCGCGAACGTGATCGCCGGCGTCCCCGTCACGCGTCGGGGTCGCGCTCGCCGACGACGACGAACTCGTTGTAGGGGAACACGCGACCGACGGGCCGCGGGAACGGGAACGACTGCTTCGCGACGACCCGCCAACCGTGCTCGTGCAGCGCGAGGTCGCAGCCCGCGGGGTCGACGAACCGGACGTGCGTCGCGTCGGTGCGGAACCCGGCCTCCTGCGGGGTGATGAGGATCGCCCGGCCGCCCTCGCGCACGTAGGGCAGGTAGGTCGCCAGCAGGTCGCGCTGGGTCGCGAGGTCGAGGTGCTCGAGCACGTGCGCGACGAGGAGCGAGTCGAACCCGCCGAGGACGGCATCTTGCGACGCGACGAACGCGTCGGGCGTGTAGGCGGTGAACCCGCGCTCGCGTGCGGCGTCGACCGAGGTGGCGTTGTGGTCGATGCCGACGCCGTTGCCGTCGAGGTGGGCGAGGTTGCGCCCGATCCCGCAGCCGACGTCGAGGGTCCGGCCCGGGTGGAGCCGACGGAGGTTCCAGCGGTACGGCCGCTGCACGTCCAGCCGCTGCTTCCAGCCCCGACCCTCGAGCTCGCGCAGTCGCGCGGTGTAGGCGGGATCGGCGGTGTCGGTGCGGTCGGGATCGGGGGTGACGCGATCGTCCATGTCCGGACAGCATCGCACCCGTGACCTCCGGGGAGGGGCCACGGGTGCGATGCCGACGGATCGGGTGGGCTGATCCCCGATCGCGGACTACGAGGGGCGGGTCCCCCACATGAAGTTCGAGCGCCAGGCCGACGAGATCTTCACGACGTCGCCGGTCTGCGGGGCGTGGATCATCATCCCGCCGCCGATGTAGATGCCGACGTGGTGGAGGTCGGAATAGAAGAACACGAGGTCACCGGGCTGCAGGTCCTGGTAGGCGACCTTCGGGAACGCCACCGCCTGGGAGCCGGAGTAGTGGGCCATGCGCACGCCCACCGAACCCCAGGCCGCCTTGGTGAGGCCCGAGCAGTCGTAGGTGTTGGGGCCGGAGGTGGCGAACACGTACGGCTTGCCGAGCTGGGCCCGGGCGAAGGCGACCACGTCGGCGGCCTTCGGGGACACCGCGGGCGGGGGCCCGAACGGCGAGCCGGTGAGGGCCGGGCTCACGGTGGTCGAGGTCGTGACCGGGGAACCCGGGGTGCCGGAGGTGCCGACGGTGCCGGTGGTCCGGGGTCGGGTCGTGGTCGTCGGCGCGGGCGAGCCCGGGCGGGCGGCGGCGGCCCGCTGCTGGGCGGCGATCCGCTGGAGCTCGGCGAGTCGGGCGGCCTCGGCCCGGGCGGCCTCGGCCCGCTGCTGGGCGATGAGGCGCTGGGTCTCGGCGTCGATCCGGGCCAGCTGGTTGCGCAGCGCCCGGTCGGCGGTGGCCGCCGCGGTGTAGGCGGCGTTCGCGGCGGCGGCCTGCTCGGACGCGGCGGTCCGGGCCGACTCGGCCGCGGCGCGCTCGGCGGTGAGGCGGGCCTGGGCGGCGCGCACCTCGGCGAGGAGGGTGCGGTCCTTCTTCGCTGCGACGTCGCCGTACTGGGCGATGCGCGCGGTCCGGACCATGTTGCCGGCGTCGACGCTCGCGAACGGCGACTGGTCGCCGGCGCCGCGGTACAGCGAGGCGGCCCGGCGGGCGAGGACGGACTTCAGTTCGTCGCGGCGGGCCTTGGCGGCGGCCACGCCGGCCTCCGCCGCAGCGACCTGGGCCTGGGCCTCCTGCACGGCGACCCGAGCGCCGTTGTACTGCTCGGCGAGCTGGGCCACGTGCATCGACTCGGCGTCGATCTGGGCCCGGATGGCCGCGGCCTGGGCCTGCTTCTGGGCGATGGGGCTGATCGCACCGGCCGGGGCGGCCGCGGCGGCGAGGCCGCTGAGTGCCGTCGTGGCGGCGATCGTCACGGTGGCGAGGCGCTGGATCGTGCGCTGGGCCGTCGTACCGAACATCGTCTGGTCGCTTCCGGGTCTCGTCGGGCGTCGGAGGTGGTGCCCGCTGGGATGGCCTTGATCGGCTCACCAGCCCCAGGACTTGACGATTTTCACAACGGTGCGACAACTCTGAGCCGATGGGCCCAGACGGGGAACCGGATCTGCCAACGGTGCCGTTCCCACCGCCCGCCCGGGTCATGCGGGCCGTCAGGAGGCCCCAGAGCGCCCCCGACGGGTGGTCCGGCCGCGCTCCTACGATCGGGGGTCGTGGAGGCCGGCCCGCTCACCCCGCTCGTCGAGCGCGTGCTCGGCGAGCGCACGACCGGAGCGACGGTGCTCGTGGGCCTCGCCGGGTCGGTCGCGGTCGGGAAGTCGACGCTGGCGCACACGCTCGCCGACGCGCTCGCACCGCACGCCGTCGAGGTCGTGGGCACCGACGGGTTCCTGCTCCCGAACGCCGTGCTGGTCGAGCGCGACCTCTTCCTGCGCAAGGGGTTCCCCGAGTCGTACGACGAGGCGGCGCTCCTCGAGTTCCTCGCGGCGGTGCGGACCGGCGACCCCGCCGCCTCGGTGCCGGTGTACTCGCACGCGGTCTACGACGTCGTGGACGAACGCCGGCTGGTCGGTGCGCCCGACGTATGCATCCTCGAGGGCGTGAACGCCCTGCGGTTCGCCGATGCGCTCGACCTCGCGCTGTATCTGCACGCGGAGGAGGAGCACGTCGTCCGGTGGTACGCGGACCGTTTCGTCCTCGAGTGCGTGGCGGCCCGCAACGACGAGACCTCCTTCTACCGATCCTGGGCCGCGTTGTCCGAGGGGGAGCAGCGGATCCTCGCCGAGCAGTTCTGGTTCGGCATCAACCACCCCAACCTCGTCGAGCACATCGCGCCGACCGCGGCCCGCGCCGACGCGGTGGTGGTGAAGGGCCCCGACCACGCGATCCTCGACATCGAGTGGCGCGCGTGATCCACCTCGCCAACGACACGCTCGACCTCGACCTCGACCCGGCCCGTGGGATGCTCGCGACCTCCTGCCGCTGGCGCGACGAGGAGTTGTTCGTCCCGTCGCGCGCTCGACGCGAGGAGGTCCCACGGGTCGACACGGTGCGCGGGATGGCGCTGCTGGCACCCTGGGCGAACCGGCTGCCCGGCGATCGGTACGCGGTGGGTGACCGAGTGGTCGACCTCTCGACGCTGCCGATCGAGCGCGATCCGTCCGGTCTCCCGTTGCACGGCACGATCACCGGTCGGGGCGACTGGGCGGTGCTCGAACATCGCAGGGACGCGATCGTGGCCGGGATCCGGTTGGACGAGGATCCGATCACCGCCGCGGCCTTTCCGTTCGCCGCCCGGATCCAGGTCGCGTGGCGCCTCCTCCCCGACGCGCTCGAGGTGACGACGACCCTGATCGCCAGCGGGGACGACGCGGTGCCGGCCTGCTTCGGCTGGCACCCCTACCTCCTGCTGCCCGACGCCGATCGTGGTGCCTGCACGGTGCGGCTCCCCGGCGTCCCGGCCGCGCCGATCGGTCCGGGGACGATCGACGGACCGGTCGCGCTCGACGCGGGCCGGGACGCGGTGCTGGCTGGCGCCGGGCGGGAGCTCACCGTCTCGCTCGGCCCCGGCTACGACGCGCTCTGGGCGTGGATGCCCGCAGGGGAACCGTTCATCAGCCTCGAGCCCATGGTGGGCGCGCCCGGTGCACTCGCGCGGGGTCCGTACCCGGTGGCGCGCCCGGGCGCGCCGTACCGCGCGACGTTCAGGCTCGGCGTGCGCGGTACCGACTGATCGTCGCCGCCGTCGCCGGGTCGTGCGGCGAGTCGACGCCGTCGCGCAGCTCGGTGAGGATGGTGGTGGCGAGCACCTTGCCGAGCTCGACCCCCCACTGGTCGAACGAGTCGATCCCCCAGAGTGCGCCGGCCGCGGCGACCTTGTGCTCGTACAGCGCGATCAGCGCGCCGAGGGATGCCGGCGTGAGCGCGTCGAGCATGAGGATGGTCGACGGTCGATCCCCGGCGAAGACCCGGTGCGGGACGAGCGCGGGGTCGACGCCCTCGGCCGCGACCTCGTCGGCGAAGCGACCCCGAGCCAACGCCTCGGCCTGGGCGATGGCGTTCGCCACGAGCGTGTCCTGATGCTCGCCGAGGGGCGTGTGCGCCCGGGCGACGACGATGAGGTCGACCGGCGCTATGACGGTTCCCTGGTGCAGCAGTTGGAGGAACGCGTGCTGCGCGTCGGTACCGGGAGCACCCCACACGATCGGTGAGGTCCCGACGGTCACGGGCTCACCGGTCTCGGTGACCGACTTGCCGTTGCTCTCCATCTCGAGCTGCTGCAGGAACGCCGGGAAGCGGGCGAGATCACTCGCGTACGGGATCACGGCGCGGGTGCTCATGTCCTCGAGGTCGGTGTTCCAGACCTCCGTGAGCGCGAGCAGCACGGGCAGGTTGCGGGCCGGTGGTGCCGTGGCCGCGTGCTCGTCCATGGCCCGCATGCCGCCGAGCAGGTCGTCGAACGCGTCGGGCCCGATCGCGAGGAGCACCGGAAGGCCGATGGCGGAGG
>JBJTOY010000118.1:0-16884 GCA_046074845.1 Actinomycetes bacterium
GCGCCGACCACTGCGATCGCGACGGCGATGAGGGTGAGCAGGCGGCGGTCCATCGGGGCGGATCGTACCGGGGTGCGCCCTGTGTTCCGGGTCAGCGGGCACGCGGCGCGTACGCGGCCTACGGTCGCGCCGGGTCCCCGGAGCGGGGGAGCACGCGGAGGATCGTGATGGGACGACTCGACGGCAGGGTGGCGATCGTCACGGGCGCGGCCCGAGGGATCGGTGAGGCGATGGCACGGCTCTTCGCGGCCGAGGGCGCATCGGTGGTCGTCGCCGACCTCCTCGACGACGAGGTCGATGCGGTGGCGGCCTCCATCCGGGACCGGGTGCTCGGTGCGCACCTCGACGTGACCGACGAGTCATCCTGGCGGGAGGTGCTCGCACAGGCGGTCGACGCCTTCGGGGTCCCCGACGTGCTCGTCAACAACGCGGGGATCCTCGCGATGGCGCCGCTCGTGGAGACGACCATCGAGACCTTCCGGTCGATCGTCGACGTCGACCTCCTCGGACCGTTCCTCGGCATGAAGGTCGTCGGCGGCGCGATGGCCGAGGCCGGCCACGGATCCATCGTCAACGTCTCGTCGGCGGCCGGGATGATCGGGTTCTCCAACATCGGCGCGTACGCCGCGGCCAAGTGGGGCCTGCGCGGGATCACCAAGACCGCAGCGCTCGAGTTCGGGCCCTCCGGGGTGCGCGTGAACTCGATCCACCCGGGTGGCGTGACGACGCCGATGGTGGGCGTCGTCGGCGAACCGGCGCTCGGCGAGCCGCCCGCCCCCGGGACCGTCGATCCCGATCCGGTGCTGGCCGAGGCCGACCTGATGGCCGCGGACCAGCCGATCGCCCGGATGGGCCGCCCGGTCGAGATCGCGCGCCTCGCCCTGTTCCTGGCCTCGGACGAGTCCTCGTACTGCACCGGCGCGGAGTTCGTCGTCGACGGCGGGCAGACCGCGGGGCACCGCATCGGCGACTGACCGGAACCTGCGGCGCGGTCCGCGGTACGGGTCAACTTCGGCTCAGGATCGGGGCGCGGACCGGCGGGTGATGGCCCGGCGGGCCGGCGTGGCCCTAGCCTCCCGCCGTGCTCTGGCTGACCTCGCTCCCGACCGGCGTCGTGTTCGTCGGACTCATCGTGATCATGGGCGGGATCGCGGCGATCGCCCACCACCTCATGATCACCCGCATCTCGCCCGAGCGACGCGTGGGTATGGCCAAGACCGCCACCGTCTACATCACGGAACTCGGCACGCTGTTCGCGATCCTCACCGGGTTCCTCATCTCGGCCGAGTACTCGATCTACCGACAGGCCCAGACCGCCATCGCCCAGGAGACCTCCGCGGGGACGAACCTCGCGTACTCGACCCGACCGCTGCCGGCCGTGGACATCTCCCAGATCCAGGCCCGCACGGCGCAGTACATCGACGCGATCCAGCGGGAGGACTGGGCGGCGCTCAAGCGCGGTGAGTTGCCCGGTGGGGAGACCTTCGACCGGATGCGGGACCTCCAGGGGGCCGCGTACCTGCTCACGGCGCGGGAGTACACGCCGGCCTCAACCGAGTGGGAACTGCGCCAAGCGGTCGACGATCTCATCGCCCGCCGGAAGGAACGGCTCGCGATCGGCACCCTCACGCTGCCGGGACTCATGTTCCTGCTCAGCGTCGCCGCCGGGCTCGCCCTCGTCATCAACGCGGTCATGGTGAGCCTGCGCGAGGGCCGCTACGCCGCACTCGTCGCGGTGACGATCGTGCTCATCGTGGCGCTCGACCTCGCGCTCATCATCGCGTTGAGTGCGCCGTTCCGCGGTGGCTTCATCGTGTCGCAGGCGCCCCTCGACATCCTGCGCGATGAGCTCCAACAGGGCCGGTACCTCCCGTGGATCCAGGGCTGATGCGACGGCTCGGAGCGCTGGCACTGTCGATCGGCCTCGTGCTGGTCGGGACGACGGCCTGCGGCGGTGGATCGTCGGAGTCGGTCGAGGACGAGTGCGCGAACTCGGGGTGCATCGAGATCGGGCCGAAGGATCCGATCCGACTCGGCGCGCTCCTCTGGCTCGAGACCCTCGAGGATGAGACGGGTCGGGACACGCTGCGCGGGGTTGAACTCGCGGTGGACTACCTCGACTGGGACCTCGATGGCATCGACGGCGACCTGCTCGGGCACCGGGTGCTCATCGACACCGCCGACGACGGCTGCGATCCGGTCGCGGGATCGGTCGGCGCCGAGCGACTCCTCGCCCGCGGCACCGGGCTCATCGGCGCGATCGGCACGACCTGTTCCGGCTCGGCGCTCGGTGCGGCCGACGTCGTGTTCGCACGGGCGGGTCTACCGCTCATCTCCCCGTCGAACACCGCGCCGTCCCTCACCGAGCCCGGGAAGCACGCGGCGACCTACCTGCGGACCGCGCCGAACGACCGGATCCAGGGTGAGGTCGATGCGAACTTCGCCCGCCTCGGCCTGCGCAGTCAACGGGCCGCGACCATCTCCACCCCGACGCCGTACCCGGCCGCGCTCGCCGAGGTGTTCGCCGAGGCCTACCGGTCGAGCGGCGGCGAGATCGTCGCCACGGCGTCCTTCGAGGTGGGGGCCTCGCCCGACGTCGCGGTCGCCGAGGTCGCCGCGGCCGCGCCCGACGTCGTGTTCGTGCCGGTGCAGACCACCGAGGCCTGCTCGGGCACGATCGCTCGGCTCCGGGCCGAGCCGCGCCTCGCAGCGGCCCGCATCATCACCGCGGACGGCTGTCTGACCTCGGCCACCCTTGCGACGCTCGGACGCGATCCGAACCGCCCGGTGTACGCATCGGGTCCGGATTCCGACACCGTCATGAAGAACGCCTTCTACGCGCAGCAGTTGCTGCCCGCCTACACGTCGCTGTACGGCACCGAACCGCCGGGCGTGTGGCACCCGCACGCGTTCGACGCGACGACCCTGCTCTTCGACGCGCTGCGTCGGGCCGCGCGGGTGCGGGCCGACGGGTCGATCCTCATCGTCAAGCGTGACCTCATGCGCGAGTTGCGCCGGGCCGACGGGTTCGAGGGCGTGTCGGGGACCCTCGAGTGTCGGCCGACCGGGGACTGCGCCCAGGCGGCTCGGATCGCCATCTACGCGTCACCGGCCTGGCCGGTCTCCGGCGGCGATGCGAACGCGCGCCCGGTGTTCTCCCAGCAGGTCACGCTCGCCGACGCGCTCGACTGAGCCGGGAGGGGGTCAGCCCCGGAGTCGGATGACGAAGCGGGCCCGCACGGTCCCGCCGAGCGCCGCCTGCCGGGAGCCGACGAAGGTGCCGCGCCCCTTCGAGCGCAGCCACTCGCCGGTCCCGCCGAGCACCGTGAGCTTGGCCTGGAACTTGGCGTCGGTGCCGTTGGGCAGGGCGCGGGCCGAGCCGTCCATCCGGACGCCGAGGGTCGAGCCGTCCGCGGCGGTGAACGTGATGGTCCCGAAGAACGGACCGTCGCCCTTCGTGTAGGTGACGTTGCCGATCATCTGCACCTGCACGGGCGACGCGCCGCTCGTGTCGGTGCCCTCGAGGAGGTTGAACCCATAGGTGATCCGGTCGTTCGGGCCCGCCGTGTGGAGGATCTTCTGCGTGGAGGTGAGCTCGGCCTTCACCGTGACGCGCCTGGGCGTGATCGTCGCTGCGGGAGTGGCCGTCGCGAGCGGGCCGAGGAGCGCGGTGCCGGTCAGTGCCGCGGTGATCACGATGGTGGTGGTGCGGATGCGGGTCATGGGGCTCCTCTCGCGGTCGATGCCCGGACGGTAGTGGGCCGGGGGCGCCCGGTCTGGCACCGCGCTTGGCGACATCCCGGTGAGGGTGGTTGTATCGGTCCATGACCGATCCGAGTGTCCACGAGGCCCGCGTCGCGGCGGCGGCGGCGATCCGACGGCTCAGCCACGCGATGGTCTCGCGCGACCTCGATCGCGACATGCTCGAACGCCTGCGGGAGGAGGCCGACGCGCTCGCCGCCGCGATCGAGCCGGCGCCCCGACGGGACCGACAGGCCATGCTCACCGAGCACGTCGAGCGCATGTTCGGCATGGGGGATGCGACCGAGGAGCCGGAGACCGGGCACGCCGCGTTCGACGTGATGGCCGACCGGGCCATCGGCGGCCCCGCGAACCCGATGGGCGTGCACGTCGACGTCGAGTTCACCGAGGACGAGGTCGTCGGGGTCACGACCCTGCTCCCGGCCTACGAGGGGGGTCCGGGGCGCGCCCACGGCGGCATGGTCGCCGCGATCTTCGACGACATCACCGGCTACGTGCTGCGCATCGCCCAGACCGCGGCCTTCACGGGCACGCTCACGGTCCGGTACCACAAGCCGACGCCGATGGAGCGACCCCTCACGTTCCGGGCCCGGCTCGTGGGACGCGAGGACCGCAGGCTGTTCATCACCGCGGACTGCCACGACGGGGAGACGCTCATCTCCTCCTGCGAGGCGACCTACATCACGATCGATCCGAAGATCTTCGCCTAGGTCTCAGCGGGTGGGGCGCCTCAGGCGCAGCCCGGCAGCTTGAACGACCCGATGCGCGTCCGCCAGGCGCTCCCGGTGGTCGCGTAGTACTCGCCCGTGTACCAGAACGTGCAACCGTCGGGGTCGAGTGCGAGGTCGGAGTAGTCGCCCCAGCGGTTGTACCCGCCCTTCTGTGCGCCCGTCCCGGCGACGAGGATGCGCTCGGTCTGGTCGAAGGTCCCCAGGGTGGCAGCGGCCGACCGGCCCGCGTAACGCAGGCTCGGGTACACGGCCGCGCCCGACATCGTGTAGCCGACCGCGGCGTTACCGACCTTGTCGACCGCGATGGAGCCCATCCACCGGTGGTTGCCGGTGTCGGGGGCGTACGTGCCGGACTGGCGGATCGTGGGCGTCGCGCCGGACACGTTGATCTCGTACCAGCGGATCGCGCCGCGGGAGCTGCTCGACACGCTGTGGGTCGCCCACAACGACGGCGTGCCGGTCGAGGTGTACTGCACGCGGTTCATGAGTCGATCGCTCAGCGCGTCGAGGCGGTCACCGGTCGGCTGGGTCGCACTCGGCGCCCGCGTGTAGGAGGCGACGGTGACGCTCGTCGGACCGGTGAGCGTGGACGCGCTCGGGGTCGTCCAGTTCACGCTCATGCGCCAGACCCGCAGGCTCGTGCTCGTGCCGAGCGACACCAGGTACTGGGGCGTCCCGGCCGGTACCGCCGAGGCCCGGGCGTTCGCGGCGAGCAGGCTCGCGTACGAGGAGGAGGTCTGGAAGGAGACGTAGCGCAGTGCCGCGCCCGAGATGAGGTCGTCCCGGTTCAAGGCCCACACCCGGGAACCGGCGAAGATCGACGCGTTCGTGAACATGTTGGCGGTCAGGTAGATGCCGTCCGCCCAGACCGACATCTTCGGGAAGTCGTTGAGCGCGGTCGTGGACGCGACGATCGAGTAGACCCACCAGCCCCCAGCCACCGGGTCGGCGGTCTTCGAGACGGCGATGCACTGGTAGTACGGGCCGGCCGAGATCGCAGCGGGCCACGCGAAGTCCGAGACGATCCACCGGCCGGAGTACTGGTCGTAGACCACGGTCGGGTCGCCCTGGTTGGCGGTCGCGCAGGGTCCGCTCGCGCCGGCCCCGGTGAAGAACGCGTTGAGCGAGAGGCCGACCACGCGGGTGAGCGGGCTCTTCGTGTAGATGCCCACCGAGCCGTTCACGGCCTGGATGTAGTGGTTGGGACCGACGTCGCCCGTCGTGTCCGGCGGCCACCCGGTGCCGAAGGCGCCGAAGTCGAGGCCGTCGCCGGTGGTGAGCGGTGCCGGTGCGACGGCGAGGGGCGCCGGCGCGACCGGTGCGTTGCGCACGAGCGGATCGGCCTTCGCACCACCGCCCGGGATCATGCTCGGGATCATCGCCTCGGCCCGCAACTTCTTGACCGGCGTGATGTTCGCGACGTCGCGCAGGTCGCCGGAGAAGCTCGCCGCCGCGGCGGCGCGCCCCGTGAAGCGCTGGGTCGGTGCGGGCGGCGCGATCTTGGCGTCGAACTCGCCGTTGGCGGCCTCCTCGGCGCGGCGCTCCGGGGACTCCCGTCCCTCGCGCTCCCACTCGGCCTCCTCCCGGTCCCGACGACGCTCCGAGCCGGCGGTGGAGGACGCGCCACAGGCGGAGAGCGCGACGGCGCTCAGGACGGCGATGGCGATGGCGACCCGGGGACGGTGCGCGGCTGCTCGCATGGAGTGACGACTTCCTCTCGCAGAGTGGTCAGGAAGGCATCATGGCACGTCCCGGCCCCCGGCTTGAGGGCCGAAGGGCCCATGTGCGGGAGAAATCCAACGGCGCGTCCGGTCGGCCGGGGGCGCCCGGGAGGGCCCTCAGCCCCGGCCGAGGATCCGGGTGACGGCGATCTCGATGACCGCCCGATCCGGGTTCGGGCGCGGATCCCGGTACCGCCCGGCGTACCGGCGCTCCCCCTCGGCGACCGCCTCGGGCCCGGTGGCCAGCGTCGCCGAGCCCTCGAGCGAGAGCCACCGTGGGCCGTCGACCTGTGCGACCACGGCACGGCTCCCGGCCGCGACGTTGCGGGCCTTGCGGCTGCTCCGTCCGGTGATGATGCGAGCCGTCGCGGTGTCCGGGTCGTAGGTGAAGCCGACCGCGCACGCGTGGAGGCGGCCCTCCGGGTCGGTCGTCGTGAGGATCGCGAGGTGGCGTTCGGTGAGGAAGGCGCGTGCCTCGGCGGTGAGCGCGTGCGGATCGATGCTCATGCGGCAGGGCTCGGATCGTCGAGTCGCACGACCCGGCACTGCGGGTGCTCGATCTCGGATCGCAGCCACCGGAACATGACGTACCCCTGGTGGTGGCCGGCGGTGTCGAGCCAGTTCGGGACGCCGGGGTCGCGATCGGCGACGAGGATCCGGAACCGCCCGTCGGGCTCGAGGACCGCATCTCGCTGGTTGAGGATGATCCGGTGGTGCCGGTAGTCGAGGGACTCCATCCACCGGCTCATGAGCAGCACCGACCAGTACCGACCGGCCGGGGGTCGGCCCGTGATCTCGAGCGCCTCTCCGGGCTCGAGTCGGTACCAGCCGGCCACGTACACGTTGTCGGGCGTCGGGTAGAACGCGGCCGCGCGCTCGGCGCTGTTCACGCTGAAGGTGTTCGGTTCGCCCGCCTCGAGCATCCGGGCGAACCCGGCCGAGAGTTCGGTGCCGATCCTGGTGAACGCGGCGACGGCGCGGAGTCGGCGGGCCACGCGGTCCGGGGCCGGTGGCTTCGGCGGTCCCGGGTCGTCGATCGGTGCGATGCGGTAGCTGGCCTCGACCTCTGCGTCCCGGTCCAGGAAGTACTGCCGCACGACGAGCGCATCCGCCTCCGGCGCGGTGGCGAGCCATTCCCCGTCGAGGCCGGGCTCGGGGGCCTCGACCGCGAGCACGAGGCGGAACCGACCATCGGCATCGAAGGTGAGGTCCTCGTCGCTCACGCTCCCGAGGATGCGGTTCGCGCCGCTGGCGTCCGGTCCGTAGACGCAGAACGAGAGGTAGTGACAGGTGCCCCGCGTGCCTTCGACGAGGTAGCGGACCGGCCCGGTGAGCGGTGCGTAGTCGTACGCGGTGTCGGGGTTGTCGCCGAAGAACTTGCGCGACGGGGTCATGAGCCGGGTGAACCCCGGGCGTACCGGGTCGCCGTTCTCGAGCGTCATGTCCAGCGACGCGGACAGCAGACGGGTCACGAACCGGTACCCCTCGGCGAGCTCGACCGGATCGTGCACGCCGGCGGCCACCGCGTTGCCGCTCGCCTCGAGCCCGTCGAGCAGCTCGCGCCACGCGCCCGCGAGGGCGTCGGTCGACTCGGCGTTGTCGTCTGCGGCCATGGGTCCTCCTGTCGGGTTCGACGCCGAGCCTAGGGACGCACGCCGCGACGGTGCCCCGGAGGGTCCGCGACCGGGTGGCAGACTGTGGTCCGGCGACGTCCCGCCCCGGCACGCGTCGGTCCCGTCGGATCCGCCCCCACCCCGGAAGGAAGTCGTGATGTCGATCCGGTCCCGCTGCGCGACCCTCGCCGCACTCGCCCTGCTCGCCGTCGGCCTCGCCGCCGCCCCGGCCTCCGGCCACGCCGAGATCGTCCCGGAGGCCGCGACGGCCGGCTCCGAGCAGGCCTTCACGCTGACGCTCGAGAACGAGAGCTCCACCGCTGCGACCGTGAAGGTGGAGCTGTTCTTCCCGGACGGGCAGGAGATCCCCGTCCTCGCGGTGCCCGACGTGGGCGAGTGGACCGGGGCACCTCAGGGCGGTGCGGGCGGCGGGCCGGGCTCGCTGGGCGATCCCGCGCCCGGTATCACCTGGCAGCGGGCCGGGGGCTCGCCCGCGGAGGACCCGGCGCTCGGGTTCACCCTGCGCCTGCCGGAACGGGCGGGCACGATCCAGATGGCCGTCCTCCAGACGTACGCGGACGGTCGCGTCGACCGGTGGATCGAGCGCTGGCCGGTGGGCCAGCCCGAACCGGAGCGACCGGGCCCCCGGGTGACGGTGACCGAGGCCGCGTCCACGACGACATCGGCGCCCCCGCCGACCACGGGCGCGCCCGTACCGACCACCACGACCGAACCCGCCGACGCCGGATCGTCGTCGAACCGGGTGGTGCTCGTCGCCGGTCTCGTGGCCATCGGCGTGATCATCGGGCTCGCGGTGGCGTTGCGCCGCCGACGCCGCTGACCCCGGACCCCGCCTAGAGTCGCCGCCCGACGGCGGCGCGGACCGAGCGCCCCACGATGCGGCGGGAGCACGGATGGCCGGCGTACCCCTGGGCGGGCTCGAAGGCATGGCGGTGCTCGTCACCGGCGGTGGCAGCGGCATCGGTCTCGGCTGCGCCCGACGCTTCGCCCGCGACGGTGCGCACGTCACGATCTGCGGCCGGAGCGAGGAACGTCTCGCCGGTGCGCTCCGGGAGCTCGAACCGGTCGCCGCCGCCGGGGGCAGCGTCCGAGCGGTCGCGGCCGACGTCACCGACGAGGCTGCGGTCGTGCGGGCGGTGGCGTTCGCCGCCGAACCGCTGGGTGCGCTGCACGGCGTCGTGGCGAGCGCCGGCGGTTCCGAATCGATCGGGCCGGTCACCCAGCTCGACGCCGCGGCGTTCCGCAACACGCTCGAGCTCAACGTCACCGGCACGATGCTCGTGCTCAAGCACGCGGCGCGGCGCATGGTGCGCGCGGGCGGTGGCTCGTTCGTCGGGATCTCGTCGATCGCCGCATCGAACACCCATCGCTGGTTCGGGGCGTACGGACCGGCCAAGGCGGGCATCGACATGCTCTGCATGCAGGCGGCCGACGAACTCGGCCCGAGCGGCGTGCGGGTCAACGTGATCCGCCCCGGTCTCGTGGACACCGAACTCGTCGGCTTCGTGACCGCCGGGGGACCGGTCCTCGAGGACTACCTGGAGTGCATGCCGATCTCGCGGGTCGGGACACCCGACGACATCGCCGCGATGGCCCGGTTCCTCATCGGCCCCGAGAGCACCTGGGTCACGGGGCAGCTGCTGAACGTCGACGGTGGCAACTCGATCCGTCGGGGGCCGGACTACTCGGGTGTGTTCCGGGACGTGTTCGGTGCGGACGGTCTGCGCGGCGTGGTGGAGGAGGACTGACGTGGCCCACGGCTCCCTCACCTCATGGGACGACTTCCCCGTGCACCAGGTCGCCGAGACCGTGCGGCACGCCGGGACCTCGGACCGGAACTTCTACGACCGGTACTACTTCAACCTGCACGGCTCCTCCGACGAGCTCTTCATGATCATGGGGATGGGTCAGTACCCGAACCTGGGCACCCAGGACGCGTTCGCCAGCGTGACCCGCGGCGAGCAGTACCACGTCGTGCGGGCCTCCCGGGTCCTCGACGACCGCATGGACACCTCGGTCGGGCCGTTCCGGATCGAGGTCGTCGAACCGCTGCGCACGGTCCGGTACATCCTCGAACCCGCCGACGATCGGGCGATCGCGTTCGACGTCACCTGGGAGGGAGCGATCCCGGCGTTCGAGGAACCCCGGCAGTACAAGCGCATGTTCGGTCGTGTCGTGTTCGACACCATGCGGTTCGCGCAGACCGGGTGCTGGACCGGTTCACTCGAGGTCGACGGGGAGTCCTTCGCCATCACGCCGGACCGCTGGAAGGGCACGCGGGATCGCTCGTGGGGCGTGCGGCCGGTGGGGGAGGCCGAGCCCGCAGGGATCCGCGAGGAGATCGGCCAGATGGTCGGCTTCTGGAACTACGCCCCGATGCAGTTCGACGACTTCTCGATCCTCTACATCGTGCAGGAGGAGCCCGACGGCCACCGCACGATCGAGGAGGCTGTGCGCATCTGGGCGGACCCGGGTCGTGACCCGGAGTGGTTGGGGCGGCCCGAGTTCGAGCACCGTCTCGAACCCGGCACCCGCCTCATCGCGACGCCGAGCACGCTCCGCTTCCCCGAGGCGCCCGGTGGCGCCTTCGACGTGCGCGTCACGCCACTGATGCACTCCTACATCGCCATCGGCACCGGGTACGGCGTGGGTGACGAGTTCCGTCACGGCATGTACCGCGGGCGCGACCTCGTGGTGGAGTCGAAGACCTGGTCGATGGCCGAACTCGAGACTTGGGCGTGGTTCGGCATCGTCGACCACGTGGCGCGGTTCGAACTCGGCGACCTCGTCGGCTACGGGCTCCACGAGCACGGCGTGTTCGGTGCCTACCCGCCCTTCGGGCTCGAGACGGGGCACGACACCGCCCCGGGCTGATCCGGGACGGTCGGCCCGTCCTGCACCGTCGCCCGGGTGCGGGCGGCGGCGAACGCCCCGGCTCGGAGCGCGCCACCGCCGAGGGTCCTGCCCCACGGTGGGTGTCGGGAGGTGTTGCACGACCAGACGCGTGGCCCGGCGGGCCCCGGTCAGGGAGCCGCCCGTTCGTTCGGGACGGCACGGCGTCGGAACACGATGACGACGTTCCAGGTCGCGACCTCTCGGAGGCCCGGGATCCGTGCGATCCAGGACAGCCAGTCGGGCAGGTACCGCGGCCGGACCTCGTACACCTCGAGGTCGGGCCGGACCCGGAACCAGTCGATGACGGTGCCGGCCCGGACGGCGTGGAGGCTCCTCCCGTACTCGTTCTTCGGGTCGGCGCCGTGCTTGCGGCGGTAACGCCGAACCGCGCGGTGGCCGCCGAGGTAGTGCCACGGTGAGGTCTCGTGGCCGCCCCAGGGGGAGAGCCACGGTGTGAACGAGAGGTACCCGACCCCGCGCTTCGGCTCGAGCACGCGCACGATCTCCTCGCAGAGTTCGGGCCAGTCGGCGACGTGTTCGAGGACGTTGGAGCAGTGCACGACCCGGGCGCTCCCGGAGCGGAACGGCAGGCACTGTCCGTCACCCTGTACGGCGCCGGTCGGCACGCGGTCGTGGAGCCGGAGTTCGTCGGCGTCGCGGTCGATGATGACGCACTCGGCCCCGGCGTGGCGCAGCGCCTCGGCCACGTACCCGGGACCGCCGCCGACGTCGACCGTGAGGGTGTTGCGCACGTCGGCGTGGCGCTCGATGCTCCGCACGGTGTCGGCGGCGAGGTAGTGGTAGAAGCGATCGGGGTCCTCGGCCTCGCGACGGAACAGCGAGAACAGGTGGCGCGACCGCGCCACGCCCTTCTCGGGGCCCTCGGCCCGCGGATCGTGGAGCGACGCGGTGCCGGCCTCGTCGGCCGCCTCGATGAACGTGTCGATCGTGTGCTGCCACGTGAAGTCCTGGGAGCGCACCTCGGCGGCGGCCCCCAGACGTGCACGACGCTCGGCGTCCTCCGTGAGTCCGATCCACGCCGCGAGGAAGGCGTCCTCGTCCTTGGCGAGCAGGCCGGTCTGCCCGTGGATGATCGCGTCGCGCACCCCCTTGACCCGGAATCCGACCGAGGGGGTGCCGCAGCGGGCGGCCTCGAGGATCACGAGGCCCCAGCCCTCGCGCTCGGCGGGGTGTACGAGCAGCCAGGCCTCGTGCATGAGTTCGGTCTTCCGATCGGCGCTCACCCGTCCGAGGATCTCGACCCCTTCGAGCCGTTCGTCCCGCACCCGCTGCGCCAGTCGCTCGCGCTCGGGGCCGTCGCCGACGATCGCGAGTCGACCACCGACCCGGGCCCGCACCTCGGGCCACATGTCGAGGAGCAGGTCGATGCGCTTGTTGCGGGCGAGACGACCCACCGCGACGAACAGCGGCTCGGACGATCGGGGCGGTGGTGCATCGATCTCGGCGAGGTCCACGCCGAGGTTCAGCACGAACATGTGCCGCGGGCTCACGCCGAGGTTCTGGAGTTCGACCGCGCTCGAGTCTGAGATCGTGATCACCGGGACGTCGCGGTAGACGTTCGGCACGCCCCGCTGCTCGAGCGAGGCGAACACCCGAGCGATGGGCTTCGGGAAGTACTTCTGCCACTGGTTCCCGTGGACGTGGAAGAAGATGCACACGGAGGGTCCCCGGCGCCAGATCGGTGTGAGGTAGGGCACGCCGTTGGCGACGTCGACGACGACGTCGACGTCGCGGAAGTGGCGCCAGTACCGGAACGGCGCGGTGAGGTACTGGGTGTAGGTGCCGCTGTTGCGGACCACCGTGTACGGCCGGTCCTCCACGGGTCCGCCGCACATGAGCGTCGCCTCGTGGCCGCGGTCGTTGAGCTCGCGGATGAGTCGGTCGATGACGACCTCGGAGCCCCCGGCGTTCGGGTGGGCGAGGTCCCGCCAGGCGAGGAAGAGGATGCGCACGGCGTCAACGCTCCGTGGGGACGCCGTCGCCGGACGCGACCGCGAGGTGCGCTGCGCACCGCGCCGTGCCCCCACCACCTTGCGTCATGCGTGGATCCCCCCGATCACGCCGCGTCGGCGCTCGTGCGAGAGGTGAGTGTAGACCCGCTCCGAAGGCCCGAAGACCGGTCCAACGGCCATCCGTGCGTCGACGTCGATGCCCGAGGGCACGGCGCGCGGGGCCGCGGGTCAGGCGGTCTCCCTCGGTGTGGGCGGGGGGTCCTCGTGCCGGATCGCGCCCACGACCACGTCGATCGCGAGTGCGATCACGGCGAACCAGGCGCACCACCGCGCCCACTCGAAGTGGCTCGTCCAGTCGAAGAAGGCGGGGTGCCGTTCGATCCGCTGCTGGATCGGGATCCCGATCGCCACGGCGACGAGCAGCACGGGCGGTGCGAACCGCACGGCGCGACGGATCCGGCCCCCACCCGCGGCCGCCCACGCAAGTCCGCCGGTGAGGACCCCGACCAGCGGGGTGATGGTGATGGCGGCGAGCACGGCCGCGCCGAGGGCGAGGCCGAGTCGGGCGCGCCGACCGGCGTCGTCGCCGGCCCGGCGCGGGCGGGCCGTCGGGGCCTCGAGGCGATCGGCGGCGACGCCCCGGCGACGCCGGAGCCCGACCGCCACGATGACGAGGCACGCGATCCCCCCGACGAGCGATACCCGGAGCGCGACGTCGACCGTCGCCTGCGGAGCCCACGCCAACTCGACGGTGATCGGGCCGGCCCCCTGCGGGCGGATGAACCACGCGTTGGCGTAGCCGTCGACGAGTTCCGGTGTGCCGAGGTCCCGACCGTCGGCAGTGGCCCGCCACCCCTCGTTGTACGACTGCCCGAGCACCAACCAGAAGGGGTCGCGCGCGCCGGTGATCCGGAGTGAGGAGGTCCACCGGGACTCGTCGGTGACGGTGACCGCGGGCGCGCCGGACCGCGGTCGCGGCGCGCCGGGCGCCGCCGGTGCGGCTCCCGACGAGGGGTCGGGCGCAGTCGACGGCGGTGCGGCGGCGACCGTCGCCGCCGGCGCGGCGGCACCACCGGCCGCCGACGCGAGGACGATGCGGCTGACGTCGAATCCGGTCGGGTTGCGCGGTGACTCGTTGACGCGGATCTCGTGCTCGCCGGCGGCGAGGGTCAGGTCCGGTCCGCAGGGGATCACCGGGAGCTTCTCCTGGTCGAGTGCGTCCTCGGTGGAGCCGGGGATCCGCACCGGGAACGGACGGCCGTCGATCGTCACGATCCGATCCGTGCACTCGCCGGCGAGTTCGGTGGCGTACTCGCGGCGGGTGTCCTCGATCCCGAGTTCCGCGATCGCCGCCGGCAGCACGATCTGGGCCCGCTTGACCGGGACCGACCTGCGCACGGTGACCTTGATGTTGCGGCCGGTGACCGCGGGGAACGTGATCGGGAACTCGGTGAGGCCGGTGGGGGACCGGGTGGCGAGGACGGGCAGGGTGACGGTGCGGCGCGGTCCCTTGTCCGCCCGGATCGAGAGGACGCGGGGCACCGAGTGGAGGCCGTCGGTGACGACCTGCAGGTTCATGCGGTCCACGGTGCGGGGCGCCGGGAACGCGAGCTTGAGCTCGGCGCGCGGGTTGCCGAGCACGTTCACCCACGCGGTCGTCGGATCACCGTCGGTCGCGGCCCCGGCCCGGGTCAGGACCGAGACGTACCGGGCCGACGAACTCGCGGTGTAGGCGCCCTCGGCGGCCCCCGGGGCACCAAGGGCGCGATCGAGGTCCTGATCGCGGGCGTACGGGCTGAGCAGTGCGGTCCCGGCGAAGGAGAACGACCGCTCGGTCGGCAGCGTGAACCGGCGCGAGAACGACGTCGCGTCCATCGTCCCCTCGCGGGTGAGCACGATGGCGAGCGGGTGGTCGATGCTCTCGGCGCCGAGGGTGCGCAGCATCGCCGTGGGCAGGCGCATCGATTCGGCGATCCGGACCGTGCCGTCGCCGTCCGGGGCCGGGATCCGGACCTCGCTGAGGCCGACGGCGTTGCGCCGCAGGCCCTCCTTGATGTCCTTGCCCGTCGAGTCGACGATCGTGATGTCGAGGCGTCGGAAGGTGCGCTCCGGGAACCGCAGGGTCTGGCCGCGCTTGCCCTTCGATGCCCGGGTCAGGGTCCGCACCACGCTCTCGCCGTCGTCGAAGGTCAGGCGCACGCTGCGGATCGCGCGGTACCGCGCCGACCTGCTGAGCGCTGCGCTCGGGCTCACCTGGGTGATGTTGATGCGATCGGTCGTCGTCGGCCGTTCGAGCACGACCTCGAGCCGCTCGTTCCCGACGGGCCGACCGGCGTCGACCCGCCAACCGGTCTTCACGTCGCCGTCGAACGCCGCGCTCGGCCGCTCGCCTGGCACGTACCCGAATGCGGGGATGCCGTAGGAGGTGGCGCGCACGCTGCGGACCCCGGAGAGCTCTGCCACGGTTCGCCCCGAGTCGCGCTCGTCGGGGAACACGTCAAGGCGTTGGTCGGTCGGATCGACGGTGAGGGTCTCCTCGCCGGCCACCTCCGTGTAGCCGAACTGGTCGTGGAGCACGCCCCACCGTTGCGCGCGCCGGCGGTTGGAGTCGGTGAGCACGAGGAGGGTCGATGAGGGGAGCGCGCGCATCGCCTTCGCCGCACCGCGGTAGGACGACGCGAAGAGCACGACCCGGTCCGAGTCGAGCAGGGACGCGGCGGAGAGATCGACGATGCCCTCGCTGTCCCCGGCGACGAGGATGGGGGCCTCGGCGGACTTCGCCCGGATGATCGGTGCCGGGTCCTCGACCTCGGTGATCGCCACGGGAGGGGGATCCGGCTGCTCGGCGTTCGGCTTCGTGAGGTCGCCGAGTTCGGGGAACCGCAGGCGACCCGGGATCTCGTCGCCGTACTCGACGGGTTCGCGGAGGCCGACCGGGCGCTCGTCGGTGAGGATCGTCCACAGCGCGCCGGCCGGGATGAGGTTCCACTGGTCCGTGCGCAGGTCGAGGCGCAGCACCACCGAGCCCACGCCCATGAGCCGCAGCACCTCGGCGAGCCCGTCGGGGTCGATGCTGCCGTCCTGGACGCGGCGGTCGACGGCCTGGAGGTAGGCGAGCGACTGCTCCGAGCCCCACGGGACGATCTCGCGGGCGACGTACGGGCGGTCCATGAACCCGGGTTCGATCGGATCGCGGGTGTCGCCCCACCGGTAACTCGCGAAGTCCGAGCCCGGGAGCGCCAGCACGCGGGTCCCCGGGTCCCCGGCGGCGAGGTCCCGGATCGCTCGCTGCCAGTACGCCGGGATGGCCTCGTCGCGCTCGAGGTACTCGCTGTAGTACCCGCCGGACAGCGCGGGCACGGCGACGGCGAGGCAGAGCACGGCGGCGACGGCGGTCGCGAGTCCGGCGAGCCCGGGTCGCTCCCGCTCGGCGAAGTGACGGGCCACGACGTCCACGCCCGCTCCGAGGAGGGCGGCGAGGCCGAGGACGACGATCGGCACGGCGCGGTTGACGTTGCGCAGCGCGAATCCGGTCGAGGAGTTGAGCGTGAACCACTTGAAGACCGAACCGTACGGCGACGGATCGTCGTAGGGCGCCGCGCCGACCGCGATCACCACGCCGATCACGACGAGGAGGGCGAAGTAGACGCGGGCTCGCCAGCGGACGAGCGCGGCCCCGGCGAACGCCAGC
Organism: Actinomycetes bacterium; assembly: GCA_046074845.1. Lineage (GTDB taxonomy): Bacteria > Actinomycetota > Acidimicrobiia > IMCC26256 > IMCC26256 > IMCC26256. Next base: position 16,408 of record JBJTOY010000118.1, read on the forward strand.
GCCGGCACGAGGAACGAGACGAGGATGAAGGGGAGGCGCTGGGTGAACGAGGACCGGGCGTCGTTCCACGGTCCGGTGCGATCGCCGCCGTAGAAGAACCAGTACCCGAGCCCGCGCAGGATCTCGAAGGGGGTCGAGGTCGCGGTGACCGTGCGGACGGTCTCGGTGAACCGGAGGATGTTCACCCCGAACCGTCCCTCGATGACGAGGGCGAGGAACCACCAGAGCGAGGTGACCGCAGTGAGGACGCCGGTGCGCCATAGGAATGCCCAGCCATCGCGCCAGCGGGCCTCACGGACACCGAGTACCGCGAACGGCAACCACAGGGCCGGCCCGATGAGGCAGAACAGCAGGCTGCTCGCGTTGAGCGAACCGACGAGCTGGATCGAGATCGCGATGAGGGCCGGGTACAGCCACCCCCGGTCGCGGATGCCGCGGCGGGTCCACAGGATCCACCACGGCAGGGCCGCCCACGGG
>JBJTOY010000119.1:0-7719 GCA_046074845.1 Actinomycetes bacterium
GCGTCGAGGTCCCAGGAGATGTCGACGTCCTCGGGGTCGCGGGTGCGCCGGCTGGGCACGATCGCGATGTCGTCGAACCCGTAGGCCCGTCGACCGGACTTGCCGATCCCGATCTCGACTTCCACCTGGTGGTCTCCTCGCTCCGCCGACCCCGAAAGGATGAGGTTATCCGCACGCCTCCGCGGGCGCCGGGGTCGGACACTGTGCGCGTGGCGACCGCACGCGGCGCGACTCAGTCGGCGGTGATGTGGGCGAGGAGTCCGGTGAGGATGCGCGCCGTCGCGCCCCAGACCGTCTCGCCGGGCAGCAGGTAGAACGCCATGTCGAACTCGCGGTCCCAGAGGGTCCAGCGCTCCGAGTACCACGCGTCGGGGTCGAGCAGTTCGGCGAGCGACACCGTGAACGCCACGGCGACCTCGCCGGGCTGGGCGACGAGGTCCGGGGGCGCGTCGAGGGCCCCGACGAACGGCGTGATGGCGACCACTCCCCTCACGGTGCCGATCGTCGGCAACTCTGCCAACACCCGCACCGCGTCGACCGGGATGGCGACCTCCTCCTCGGCCTCGCGCAGGGCGGTGGATCGGAGGTCCGGGTCGCCGGGCTCGCGCTTGCCGCCCGGGAAGGCGATCTCCCCGGCGTGGGACCGGAGGTGGTCGGGCCGCTTCGTGAGCACGACGTGGGCCTCCTCACCCACCGGGAAGATCGGCACCAGCACCGCCGAGGGTCGGGCGTCGACGAGTTCGTCGGGCACCGGCGGCGGCGGACCGAGCCGACCGATCCGGTCGAGGACCTCGGCGAACCCGGGCACCCGCCCGGGCCGACCGTGCCACGGCGGCGGACCACCGGGAAGGGTGCCCGGAGGGGTGGGGATCATCTGGGCGCCCCCTCGGGGCGGCACGCCGCGTCGCACCGCGGGCAGACTACCGACCCGTTCGTGCCCCACCGACCCGACGAGGCCGCCATGACCGTCTCCTACAACTTCGCCACCGCCTGGGAGGCCATCGCCGACGCACAGCCCGGGGCGCGGGCGCTCGTGCAGGGACCCCGCGTCGTGACCTGGGGGTCGTTCGAGGACCGGGCGGCCCGCCTGGCCGCGGGTCTGCTCGCGCACGGCGTGAGCGAGGGCGCCAAGGTGGCCTCGTACCTCTACAACTCGAACGAGTACATGGAGGGTGTGTTCGCGACCTGGAAGCTGCGCGGTGCGCCGGTGAACGTCAACTACCGCTACCTCGAGGACGAGTTGCTCTACCTCGTCGACAACTCGGACGCCGAGGTGCTGCTGTTCCATGGCGTGCTCGGCGAGCACGTGGCGCGCATCATGGACCGCGCCGCCACGGTGAAGGTCTGGGTGCAGGTCGAAGACGGGCACCCGCTCATCGACGGCGCGGTGGAGTACGAGGCGCTCATCGCCGGGGCCGAGCCGATGCCCCGGGTCGAGCGCAGCGGCGACGACCTGTACCTGCTCTACACGGGCGGGACGACCGGCATGCCGAAGGGCGTGATGTGGCGGGTGGACGACCTCTACCGCGCCCTCGTGCCGACGATCCTCACCCTCCACGGCATCGCCGCGCCCGACACCAACGAGGCCCACGCCGGGATCGCCGCCCAGGTCGCCGGCACCGGTCGCACGCCGACCCACCTCCCGGCGTCCCCGCTGATGCACGGCACCGGCTTCATGACCTCGCTGCAGGCGCTCACCGTCGGCGGGGCGCTGTGCACGCTCGAGAACCGGCACTTCGACGCGCACGAGATGTGGAAGGCCGTCGAGGAGGTCGGGGTGACCCAGATGGCGATCGTGGGCGACGCCTTCGGCAAGCCCATGGTGCGGGCGCTCGAGGAGGCCGAGGACGACTCCTCGCCGTACGACCTCTCCACCCTCACGATGATCGTGTCCTCGGGCGTGATGTGGACCGCGCCGGTGAAGGAGGCGCTCATGGAGCGCGGCAACTTCATCTGCCTCGACTCCCTCGGCTCCTCCGAGGGCGCCGGGTTCGCGAACCAGGTGAGCGTGAAGGGGGCCAAGGCCACCACCGCCCGGTTCTCGATCGGCGCGTTCACGAAGGTGTTCACCGAGGACGGCACCGAGGTCGTACCCGGATCCGACGAGGTCGGGTTCCTCGCGCTCGGCGGCCCGATCCCCCTCGGCTACTACAAGGACCCCGAGAAGTCGGCGAAGACCTTCCGCGAGTTCGGCGGCGCCCGCTACTCCGTGCCCGGCGACTTCGCGAAGGTACTCACCGACGGCACGATCGAACTGTTGGGCCGCGGCTCGGTCGTCATCAACACGGGCGGCGAGAAGGTCTTCCCAGAGGAGGTCGAGGAGGCGATCAAACTGCACGACGCGGTGCACGACGTCCTCGTGGTCGGGATCCCCGACGACCGCTTCGGCGAGGCGATCACCGCGGTGGTCGCGCTGAACGCCGGCGCGTCGGCGACCGCCGAGGAGATCGGGGAGACGGTACGGGCGAACCTCGCCGGCTTCAAGCGGCCGCGCACGGTCGTGTTCGTGGAGCAGGTGCGTCGCGGTCCGAACGGCAAGGCCGACTACGCCTGGGCCAAGGAGACCGCCCGGGAGTTCCTCGGGCTCTGAGCGCGACGCTTCGTCAGGACCAGAGGCCGACGGCGAGGGCCGTCAGGTGGTGGAACTGGACGACCGCACCTCCGGCGACCGTCCCGGCGAGCACGATCGCCGTCACGCGCACCCCGACCGACGTGCGCACCGGTGGTTCCATGAGGATGCGGACCCGCTCGAGTGTGCCGTCCTGCGCGAACGCGAGGAGCCGCGTGTCCCGCCCGGTCGGGCCCATGAGCGCCACCCGCGCGATCGCTCGGGCGACGGCCTCGCGGGATCCGACGACCTCGGCCGCCACTGCGTCGGCCCAACACTCGTTGAGGAACCGCACGCGCCGGGCGAGCGGCCGGATGAACGGGAGCGCTGCGGCACACGCGTCGACCGCACGCACGTACCGGTGGTGGTGCAGGTCGAGGTGCGCCCGCTCGTGTGCCAGCACCACCGCCCGCCCCTCGTCGTCGAGCCCCTCGAGCAGACGCGCCCCGACGACCACACCGCCGCCCGGGACGGCCAGGGCCACCGGGACATCGATGTCGACCACCGTGAGCCCGGGCCCGGCGACGACCTGTGCCACGTCCCGGCGGGCCGCCCGGATCGAGCCCGCGGCGCGCGCGAGCATCGCGAGCAGCACAGCAGCGGCGAGGGCCCCTGCGATCGGGGTCGCGCCATGGTGCGCGTACACCGCGCCGCACCACCCGAGGAGATCGGACACGGCCGGCACCATGGCCAGCCCGGCGAGCACCACGTGGACGCCGGCGACGACCGCGGCGCCAGTCGCCAGCAGGACGGCGGCCGTGATGACCCGCACCCCGGCGGCCGCCTCGACCCGGGCCGGCAGCAGCGAACCGACGACGAGTGCCACCACCGCGAGCAGTACCGGCGCCAGGATGAGCGGGTTCACGCCAGATCCTCCTCGAGGAGGCGGCGAAGTTCGGCCGCCTCGGTCGCATCGAGGCGGCCGACGAAACGGCTCATCGTCGCGAACGGATCGCGGCTGCGCTCATACTCCCGCCGCATCCGCTCAGCCACGAGATCGGCCTCGTCGACGACCGCGGAGTACGCGTACGCCCGCCCGACCTTGACCCGCTCTACCAGACCCTTCTGCCATGCGCGAACGAGCACCGTCATCACCGTGGTGTAGGCGAGTGGTTGGGCGAGGGCGGCGCGGACCTCCGCCGGGGTGAGGGCGGCGTCGGCGGACCAGAGGACCCCGAGGACCTCGGCCTCCAGGGTGTGCATCGGTCGGCGCTCGGTCACGCGGGCAATCCTGCGAGGATGTCCTCGATCTCGGCGATCTCGGCGGTCTGGTCGCGGATGACCCGCTCGGCCTGTCCGGTGGTCTCAGATGCCTTGCCGTCGGCCACCTCCTCCTCGGCCATCTCCACCGCACCCTCGTGGTGGAGGATCATCGACTCGAGGAACAGCCGGTCGAACTCGGTGCCCTCAGCCGCCGCGAGCCGGTCCATGTCGGCGTCGGAGAGCATGCCGGTCATCGACATCGACGGGTACTCCGACATGTCGTGGTCCGCGTCCGCCGGCGGGACCTTCTGACCCCAGTCGCGCAGCCAGCCCTGGAGTTCGGCGATCTCCGGACCCTGCGCAGCCTCGATGGCCGCCGCGAGGGCCAGCACCTCCGCGTTCGTGGACCGGTCCGGGGCGAGGCCCGCCATCTCGATGGCCTGCGCGTGGTGCGGGATCATCCCCTGCGCGTACCCGACATCGGTCGCGTTGAACTTCGCGGACGCCGGGATCGTCGAGGAGGAACCCGAGCCGCCGTCGTCAGAGGACGAGGAGCACGCGCCGAGGAGGAGCAGGCCGGCGGTGAGTGCGGCGAGGATCGTCGCCTTGCGGTGTCGCATCGGGACCTCCATGGGTCGTTGGTCGGTCAGGTGGTGGGATTCGCGCGGACGAGCAGCGCGGTGGTCGCGAGGACGGCGACGAAGAGCACGACCTCGACGGTCGCAGTGATGCGCAACCGATCAGCCGCGGCTCGGTCGCCCCGGGCGATCGCAGGGACGACGACGCGGTGGTTCCACCACCCGATGCCGACGATCGGCGCGACGAGGCCGAGCTTGATGAGCAGCATGCGACCGAAGTCGGTCGAGAACACCTCGCCGATGCCGCCGAGGATGCTGATGGCGAGGAACGTGCCGGAGATGGCGACGGCGCCGAGCGCGTAGGTCGCGAGCACCGAGAACCGCGCCGCGATGAGCTTGGCGTCGCGGGGCTCACCGCGCCGGTACCGGCGCCAGAGGGTGGCGGCGAGCAGCGCACTCCCCGCGCTCCAGAGGGCGGCTGCGGCGACGTGCAGGCCGTCGGAGACGACCATGAGTCCCCGGTTGCCCTCGGAGACCGTGTGCCCGACGAAGGACTCCGAGGCCACGAGCACCGCCGCGCCCGCCAACGCCAACGGGGTCACGACGAGTCGGAGACCGGTGCGCTCGGTCCGCGGGACCGTGAGCGTGCCCACCCCGCCCCCCGGACCCTCGGTGCCGGTCCGCGCTGCGTGCGCGGCTTCGGCCTCGCCGTCGTAGCGGAGCCCCATCCCGACGCCGGCGAGCACCATGGCCCCGCCGACGAGGCGCAGCAGCGTCGCGGTCGAGAACGTCGAGCCGATGAGATCCGACCAGGCCCCCGGGCTGACGAGGCCGATGAGTCCGTCGCCCGAGATCACCACGAGTTCGGCGCACCAGGCCACGAGGGCGAGGAGCACGGTCGCCGCAGCGGCTCGCCGGACGAGGAAACCGAGCCACCGGCCCTCGGCCGCCCGTCCCCGGTGGACCCAGCGCAGGTACCCGGTGCCACCCGCCGATGCCAGCGCGGCGAGGGTGACCAGCCACCAGACCCAGGTCGAGACCCGCTCCGAGAGCGGCGTGGCGACGACCTCGGCGATCGGCGCCTGGTCCCTCTCGACGGCGGTCGCGGTCGCCGGCGCATCGTCCGTCGACGGCGCGATCGCCTCGGGCTCGGTGGCCGACGGAGCGGCCTCGAGCGGATCGGGGACGACGGCGGCCGCCGGGGTGAACGCGATGGCCCCGCGCATCACGTGCCCGTCCGGGCCTCGCAGGCCCCAGGTCATCCGATGGCGGCCCTCGGCCAGCGGTTCGACGGGCCGGACCACGACCGTCCGTTCGCCGGCGTTGCGGACCGTGCGCACGGCCACGGGACCGTCGGGCCCGGTGAACCCGAACTCGGACTCCACCGGGTCGGCCGCGCCTGAGAACTCCAACCGGACCTCGCGGACCGGACCGGCCGTCCGCGAGAGGTTCTCAGGGGACGTGGCGAGGAGGTCGACGTGCGCGCCGGCGGCCGGCGCGAAGCCCACGACCACCATGAACAACAGCAGCAACGCCGTTCCGGCGACGGCGCCAGCGCGGGCCGCGCCGACCCGGTGGATCGCAGCGAACATACGCAGCACTGTAGTAGTTCAGGACGGTGAGACCGATTCGGGTGCCCGCCGGCCGCTGCGGTGCGACGGGGCGCGGCCCGCCGGGATCAGGAACCCAGGCCCAGACTGGCCATCAGGGTTCGGACACGACGCTCAATCTCGTCTCGGATCGTGCGCACGGCCTCGACCCCCTGGCCCGCCGGGTCGTCGAGCACCCAGTCCTCGTAGCGCCTGCCCGGGAAGATCGGGCAGGCGTCGCCGCAGCCCATCGTGATGACGACGTCGGAGGCCTCCACCGTCTCGCGCTCGAGTCGCTTCGGGGTCGCACCCAGCGCGCGCAGATCGATGCCGACCTCGGCCATGGCCTCGACCACGGCCGGGTTCACGTCGTCGGCCGGTGCGCTGCCGGCACTGCGCACGACGACCGCGTCGCCGCCGAGCGTCATGAGGAACGCGGCCGCCATCTGCGAGCGGCCCGCGTTGTGCACGCAGACGAACAGCACCTCGGGGACGCTCATACCGTCTCCTCGATCGGGTGTGGGTACAGCACGCGGATCAGCCCGAAGGCGATCACGCCGCCGACGAGTTGGGCGACGATGAACATCGGCACCGACCTCGGGGCGATGCCGGCGAAGGTGTCCGAGAGCGAGCGGGCGATCGTGACCGCAGGGTTCGCGAACGACGTGGACGACGTGAACTAGTAGGCGCCCGTGATCCAGGCCGCCACCGCGAACGGCACGACGCGGGCCCGACCGGTGCGCACGCAGCCGTGGATCACGAGGAGGAGTCCGACGGTCGCCACGACCTCGGAGAGCCAGAGCGCGGGCGACGACCGGACGTGGGTCGACGGGTCGACGAGCGGCAGTTCGAACATCGCGTTCGCGAGCATCGCCCCGAGGCAGGCCCCCACGACCTGCGCACCGATGTAGGCCGTGGTGTCACGGGTGGTCATCGATCCGAGCGCGCGGTCGACGAGGGTGACGACGGGGTTGAAGTGGGCCCCGGACACCGCGCCCATCATGAGGATGAGCCCGATGAGTGCACCGCCGGTCGCGATCGCGTTCTCGAGCAGTTGCAGTCCTACCTCGCCCGGCGACAGACGCTGGGCCATGATGCCGGAGCCGATCACCGCGACGATCAGGAGCGCGCTCCCGAGCGCCTCGGCCAGGACGCGGCGGGCCAACGGCAGGCCGAGCGCACCGGTGCCGGTCTCGACCTCGCGGCCGAGGTCCGGCGCGGGCGCCGCGTCCGCGCTCACCTCAGCAGCAGGCGCCGGGCTTCGCACCGAGTGCGACCGGCGCGGCCACCTCGGTCGCCGCCGGCGCGCAGCACAATGCCGTCTCGACCTCGGACGCGTCCGCACCCATCGTGTCGGCGTCCGCGGTCTTCACGTACCACTCCCAGCGCGCGCCGTCCGGGTCGGTGACCCAGGTCTCCACCTTCTCGGCGAAGCAGCAGATCGTGTCGTCGATGCCCGTCGTGGTGAGCCCGGCGGCTGCGAGGCGCGCCTCGGCGGCGACCACCTCGTCGGCGGAATCGGTCTCGACACCGAGGTGGTTGATCGTGCCGCCCTCGGGGCCCTCGAAGAGCACGAGCTTGAGCGGCGGGTCGGCGATCGCGAAGTTCGCGTACCCCGCCTTCACCTTGTACGGCTCGGCCGAGAACAGCCGGGAGTAGAACGCGATCGCCGCGTCGAGGTCGCTGACGTTGATGGCGAGTTGCAGTCGGGACATCGGTCCTCCTCCGTCCTCGGGGGTAC
>JBJTOY010000120.1:0-29553 GCA_046074845.1 Actinomycetes bacterium
CTTCAGGACGACATCTCCCACCTGAAAAGCAGACAGGTGATGCAATACACAGCGCCGTTCGACGCGAAGAAGGAGGTGGCGGAGTCATCCGCCATGCATGAAGCTACTCAAAAGAAGATGAAGATGGAGATGAGTGAATTATATCGTGAATGTGGTCAGTACTCTCCCGAGCTGAAAGAAGCAATCCGGATGCCGCCGTCGACGCGGATGGTCTGGGCGTTCATGTACGGGTTCGTGATGAGGTCGAGCACCATGAAGGCGAGTTCCTCGCCCGAGCCGAGGCGCTTCGGGAACAGCACGGACTTGCCGAGGTTCGCCTTGAACGCCTCGGACGCCTCGCCCTCGCCGTAGATCGGCGTGTCGATGAGACCCGGGGCGACGGTGTTGACGCGGATGCCGGCGGCCGACAGGTCACGAGCGATCGGGAGCGTCATGCCGACCACGCCACCCTTCGACGCCGAGTACGCGGCCTGCCCGATCTGACCGTCGAACGCGGCCACCGAGGCCATGTTCACGATCGCCCCGCGCTGGCCGTCCTCGGTGAGCGGCTCGGTCTTGGCCATCGCGGCCGCGGACTGCCGCAGCATGTTGAAGGTGCCGAGCAGGTTCACCTTGATGACGAAGTCGAAGTGGGCCTGCTGCATCGGCTCGTTGTTGCGGTCGATGGTGCGGGCCGCAAAGCCGATACCCGCCGAGTTCACGAGCACACGCAGCGGCCCCATCTCGGAGGCGGCGGCCACGGCCTCGGCCGCGTGCTCCTCGTTCGAGACATCGCACTTGACGAACAGGCCGCCGAGTTCCTTGGCCACGGCGGTGCCGCGCTCCTCGTTGAGGTCGGCGATGACGACGCGGGCACCGAGCGCGGCGAGCTGGCGGGCGCAGGCCTCACCGATGCCGGAGGCACCGCCGGTGACGATCGCCGAGGCGCCGTTCAGGTCGAGACGGGGCATGGTGGTTCCTTTCGGGTGGTGGGTGGAGCGGATCGGTGGTGTGGACGGACCCGGACTACTTGCCGGTCCAGTTCGGGGCACGCTTCTCGGCGAACGCGGTGGCGCCCTCGGTGGCGTCGGCGCTCGAGAACACCGGCATGGCCAGCGCGCCCTGCTTCTTGAACATCTCGTCGGTCGACCAGTCGGCCGACTCGGTGATGATCTGCTTGCTGACCGCGACCGCGAGCGGACCGTTCGCCGCGATCTTGGCCGCGAGCTCCTTCGCCGCGTCGAGGGCGGTGCCCTGGGGCACGACCCGGTTGACGAGGCCCATGTCGTAGGCCCGCTGCGCGTCGACGAAGTCGCCGACGATGGCGAACTCCATGGCCAGGCGCGGCGGGATCTGCCGGGGCAGGCGCACGAGACCGCCGCCCGCGGCGACGAGGCCCCGCTTCACCTCGGTGATGCCGAACTTCGAGGTGTCGGCCGCGACGATGAGGTCACAGGTGATCGCGAGTTCGAACCCACCGGCGAGCGCGTAGCCCTCGACCGCGGCGATGAGCGGCTTGCGCGGCGGGGCCTCGGCCACGCCCGCGAAGCCGCGGCCCTCGACCACCGGCAGGTCGCCGGTGAGGAAGCCCTTGAGGTCCATGCCGGCGCAGAACGTGCCGCCGGCGCCGGTGATGATGCCGACGCGCAGGCTGTCGTCGCCGTCGAGCTGGTCCATGGCGGCGGCGATGCCGCGGGCGACCTCGCCGTTGGCCGCGTTCTTGGCCTCGGGGCGGTTGATCGTGACGACGAGGACGCCGTCGACGACCTCGGTGAGGACTGCCGCTTCGGACATGCGCGCTCCTAGTGGGGTGCGGGGCGGACCGGCGGGCGAGCGGCCCCCGGGTGGAGCCGGAATACTCCCCCCGGGGGCCCCGGCGCGGCCAATCCGCGCCGCGGCCTGCGTCAGTGCTCGATGAACTCGACGCCGGGTCGCCGGGGCAGCGTGAGCGTCCGGGGCTCGCAGGCCGCCGGCGTGCCGTTGATCGCCACCCACTGCAGGGCCGGGGCACGGGCCAGGAGGTGCTCGAGACCGTAGGACGTGACCGCGGTGTCCGCCACCGAGAGCCAGGCCAGACGCGGGAGGCGGGCGAGGGCCACCAACGCGTTGTCGGTGATGCCCGTGCCCCGCAGGCTGAGGCGCCACAGGTTCGCCAGATCGCCGAGGTGCTCCACCCCGCTCGTGCCGATCCTCGTGTACGAGAGGCTCAGCCACTCGAGCCCGGTCAGTCCGGCGAGCACCGGGCCGGACGCGTCGGTCACGTAGGTCGAGTACAGGTCGAGGTACCGCAGCCCCGACAACCCGGCGATGTGCCGGAGCGCCGGATCACCGATCGTGCACCACATCAGCGAGAGGTCGTCGAGCACGAACGGGTGCCACTCGGCGAGCGGCGCGAGTCGGTGGGGTTCGCAGATCCCCGGCCGGATGGCGAGCCGGGCCGAGAACGCGGCCGGGACGAGGACGTCGAAGCGTGCGGTGTGCCGGGCGAACACCCGGTGCCCCGCGAGGTGGGTGAAGCGCTCCCGGCTGATGATCTCGACCGCGCCGATCGGCGGTCCGAGCCCGAAGCGCAGCAGGCGCGCCGGTCGGGTGACCGACTCGCCGCTCGGATTCGTGATCCAGCGGTAGAGGAACGAGAAGTCGTCGGAGAAGTCGTCGGGGTTCGGGTCCGTGGAGGTCGTCATGACCGCCGGATGATGGACGCCGCCGCTGCGATGTCAAGGACCTCGACCGCGCTCGGACCCCTACGGGGTCCGAGAAATCTCCCGACGGCGCACCGGGGGCCTGGTCAGTTCGTGAGGGCGATGCGCCGGAGCATCACGCTCGGTGCCGATTCGTACCACTGCGCACGGCCGCACTGCGCGCTCGAGTAGATCAACCCGAACCCGGCGCCGTCGTGGGCCTTGTACATCTTGAAGACCATGAAGGGACCGGTGTTCCAGTCGCTCGCCGTCCCGGTGCCGACCGTCGCTCCGGTCGCCGGATCGTGCAGGCCGCGGAACCAGTCCGTCACGTCGCTCTGGAGCCGCGTGGCGCGCTGGCCGTCACTCAACTTGTACCCGCCGTAGGACAGGCACGACGCAGTGCCGGCCTCGGTGGCCCAGATCCGCTTCGCCGCATCGCCGTTGGCGTCCATCACCTGTCGGAGCCAGTGGGTCGCCCGGTACCCACTCGACCAGCCTGCGTCCGGCGGACCCACGTTCGTCCTCGTCGAGAAGGTGTCGTGCGGGTGGACGCCCACCGCATCGAACAGGCCCCGTCCGCCGGCCGCGTAGACGCGGGCGAGGAAGGTCGCCCCGTTGGTGACGTCCGTGGTCGCCGTCGCCGGACCGTTGCCGCCGCCCGGCGACAGCCCTCCGAGGACGATCGGGACGGTCGTGACCGACCGGATCGCGAAGGAGGCCCGGGCGAGGAACGCCGTGTATGCCGCCGGATCCGCGTCGGCCCAGAACGCACGGTTGTTCGGTTCGTTCCAGATCTCGAACGCGCCCACGGTCCCCGGGTTCGCCGCGACCACACGACCGGCGGTCTGGGCCGCCCAGGTCGCCCACTGCTGCTGCTCGGCGGCGGTGAAGGTGCCGCCGATCCCCGGCGGTCGGTAGGCCATGGTGAGCACGACCCGCAGACCCACCCGTCGGGCCTGGGCGACGCGGGCGTCGCAGGTGGTGAACGTCGTGTACGAGAGCGGCGAGCAGTCCGTCCGGGCCCAGCCGACACCTGTCGCGGCGACGCGGTTCCAGTACCCCGTCTCGTCGAGTCCCGGCACCACGTAGGGCATGCCGGTCGCGATGCCGAGCCGGGTCGAGGCCGCGCGCCACGCCGGGGCCACCGCGACGCTCGCCGGGGACCGACCCGCACCGTTCGTCGCGAACAGGCGCACCCGGCAGTCGAGCGTGGTGTCGCACCCGGCGGGCAGGACGAACGCGCTCGTCGTGAGCGCCGGGAGCAGCGAGGTCGTCGCCGACGGCCACGTGGTCCCCCCGTCGGTCGACACCTGCGCGAGGAGGTCGGTCTGGGGCAGCCCGCCGGTCGACGCGGGCACGGCCCACTGCACGTGGGCCACCCGGGATCCCCGGTACGCGGTCACGACGGGAGCGCGCGGTGCACTCGGCGGGTGCCAGAGCGAGCTCACGGGGCTGCTCGCCGGCCCGGGGCCGGACGCGCTGAGCGCGATCACCACGTACCGGCATCCGCCCTTCGCGGTGGCGACGGCGAGGCAGGGCACGGCGCGTCGTCCGGCGACGGTGCCGAGGTCGGCGGGCGCCGAGTAGGCGCCCCAGGTGATCCCCCCGTCGGCGGTCTGCGACACGCGGTACTGGTAACCCGTGATCACGACCGAGGTGGTCGGCGCGCTCCACTTCAGGCTCATCCGGTGGATGAGCACCGGGGTCACCGCCATGCCGGCGGGCGCGCTCGGGAGCACCGGCGATGCCGTCGTCGTGGTGGTCGTGACCGTCGCAGCACGGGCGGCGCCGGAAGCGACCGTGAGGGTCAGGCCGACGGCGGCGGCGAGCGTCACCGCGCTCCGGAGTCGGGAGGTACCACGCACAGTGAACTGACCCTAGGGAACCGGACGTCGCAACCGCAATGCCGCAACGCGTTCCGCGTCTCACCCAGCGCGTTCTCATCTCACCCAACGCGTTCACACCGGGTGCGGGGCCGCCCGGCGGTCGTGCCGGCGCGGGGCGCGGTGGGCCGACCCTGGGCTCAGACGAAGCGCTCGGCGGCGACGAGTCGGTTCGCGACCACGTCGAACTCATCGGCCGGGACCGGCCGGCTCACCCAGTACCCCTGCGCGTGGTCGCAGCCGAGGCGGTGGAGTGCGGTCCACACCTCACCGGTCTCGACGCCCTCGGCCACCACCCGCATGCCGAGCGAACGGCACAGGTCGATGATGGCGGCGACGATCGCGGCGTCGTCCTCATGGGTGAGCATGTGCTGGACGAAGGAGCGGTCGACCTTCACCTCGTCGATCGGGAGGCGCCGCAGGTATGCGAGCGACGAGTACCCGGTGCCGAAGTCGTCCACCGAGATCTGCACGCCGAGGTCGTGGATCCGCCGCAGCGCCTCGATCGCCTTCGGATTCTCGAGCACCTGCATGCTCTCGGTGACCTCGAGGGTGAGGCTCGCCGGCGGCACCGATGCCATGGCCAGCATCACCTCGACGTCGTCGGCGAAGCTCGGGTCCAGGAGGTTCGAGACCGAGCAGTTCACAGCGACCCCGATCGGGATCCCCTCCTCGTGCCAGCGTGCGCACTCGGCGAGGGCACGCCCGAGGACGAAGCGGGCCAGCGGGCCGGCGAGGTTGCGCTCCTCGACGAGGTCGATGAACTCGTCCGGCCCGACCAAGCCGCGTTCGGGGTGGCGCCACCGGACGAGGGCCTCGGCGCCGACGAGCGACTGGTCGTCGACCGCCAACTTCGGCTGGAAGTGGACGGTGAGCTCGTCGAACTCGATCGCACGGGCGAGGTCGCCGCCGAGGACGAGGCGCTGGGGGCTGTTGCGGTCGAACTCCGGGTCGTAGCGATCCCAGCGCTGCCCGCCCGCCTTCGCGACGTACATGGCCACGTCGGCGCGCTGCACGAGCGTCGCCGCGCTCGTGCCGTCGTCCGGATACATCGCGATGCCGATGCTCGCACCCACGGTGAGTGAACGCCCGTCGATCACGAACGGGGTGTCGAACTGCTGCATGAGGCGCCGGGCGACCGCGACCGCCTCCTCCTCGTCCTTGATGTCGGCCACGAGGATGCCGAACTCGTCGCCGCCGAGCCGGGCCACGACGTCGCCGCTGCGGGCCACGTGGTCGAGGCGTCCGGAGATCGCCCGGAGGAGGGAGTCGCCGACGCCGTGCCCGAGGGTGTCGTTGACCTCCTTGAACCGGTTGAGGTCCATGATCATGATCGCCGAGCACACGCCGCGCCGTCCGGCCGCGACCTCCTCGACGTGCTCCTCGAAGTACAGCCGGTTCGGCAGTCCCGTGAGGACGTCGTGGAGCGCGCGGTGCCGCTTGTCCTCGAGCTCGGCCCGCAGGACCTCGACGAGCCGGCCCTTCTCGAGCGCGACCGCCGCGTGGGCTCCGAGCGCCTTGAGCAGACGGACGTCGTGGTCCTCGAACATGAGCACGTCGCCCGACCGGTCCACGGCGACGAGCGCTCCGATGATCGTGTCGCCGTGAGTCAGCGGTCGGATGATCGCCTCCTCGCCGCCGAGCGCGGCCAGCGCCCGGTGCGCAGCCGGCCCTCGCACATCGTTCGGCAACCAGAGGGCCTGACCCGACGCGACGGCACCCCAGATCTCGTCGCTCACCGCGAGACGCGGGTCATCCACCCGGGCGATGCCGCCGTCGCGGTCGAGGGCGACTCGGATCGTGGTGGGGTGGTCCTCGTTCGGGAGGATGAGGATCTCGGCCCGCTCGGCCCGCAGCAGCTCCTCGGTGCGCTCAAGGATCACCTTCGCGACCGCGTCGAACTCGACCGCCGGTCCGATCTCGGTCGTGAACTGGAAGAGGTGCTCGAGGGTGCGGTTGCGGTCGGCGAGCACGGCGTACCCGCGCAGCGCCCCGTACACCCCCAGGGCCACGAGCACCACGAGGAAGGCGAACGCCGGGCGGTCGGTGATGGCCAGGACCAGGAGTGCGCCGAGCGCGGTGTTGACGAGCAGGACCGCCCGGCTCACGAACCGGAGCCCGATGGCGTCGGCCGCGCCCGGGCCCTCGGCGAGGCGGATCACGAGGTTGACGAGGAACTCACTGAGCTGGTCGCTGACGAGGATGGCGAAGATCGCGGCGATCCAGCCCCGCACCGACAGCGGGTCGCCGTCCGCGATCATGAAGCGGTAGACACCGATCGCCACGAGGGTCTCGAGCGCAGCACGCCCCAGGTTGAACGCGATCTTGAGCGGCCGCAGCCGGTCGACCACGACGAGCACCACCAGCGTGCCGAGCAGGCGCTCGACGATGAGCACGGCCGGGGCGACGAGGGCCAGTCCGACGACGATCGGAATCTCGGTGAGGCACAGCGTCATCGAGTCGCGCCGGAACTGGATGTGGACCGCCGTCGCCTCGGCGATGGCGATCGCCGCCACCATCACCCACCATGCGGGAGCGCCCGGGTGCAACGCGCCGAGTGGGCGCACGAGCAGCGTGCCGACGATCGCGAGCAGGCCGACGCCGAGCGTCAGGCTCTGCACCGGCCCGAAGGCCGCGCGCCACGAGCGCATCCTCACGGTGCGTCCGTCCCCCGGCTCACGCCGTTCGTCCCGGTGATCCCGTGCTCGGAGACCAAGGTCACGTGCTGCTCCTCACGCCTCCGGGTCGCACCCGGAGCGGTGGCCCGATCGGGCCGGAACGTCGGTGCCGGTCCGGCCGCCCATCCGTCGGATCGAGGACCGGACCGGACCATGATCAGAATCCGCCGAGGACCGAGCCCCAGCCGGCCGAGGTCCAGGTGCCGGCGGTCCAGGAGTCGTCGGACCACCGTCGGGCGTCCCAGGTCTCGCCGGTCCACCGGCGGGCGGCCCACACGTCGGGGTCGGTGATGTCGCCCGACCAACCGGCCGAGGTCCAGCGCCGCGCTCCCCACGGGCTGCCCGGGTACGGGTCGGACGTGCCGCCGCCGCTGACGAGGCTCATCGGGGACCCGATCGAGGGCTCCCAGGGCTGGGCGTACCGGGAAGGGTTGTTCGCCGCGGCCTTCGTGTTGTCGAGCGCCCACTTGATGTTGAGCGACCCCGTGCCACCGCGGGTGCTCATGGCGCCCGACAGCGGGTAGGAACCGGCACGCAGGGTGTACTTGATTGTGTCCGGCGTGGCGGTCGGGAACTTCGAGACGAGCAGTGCCACCGCACCCGAGACGACGGCCGCCGCCTGCGAGGTGCCACTGCCCTTGAAGAAGCGGACGTTGCTCACGCCCTCGGGGTAGAGCCAGTCGATGAACGAACCCGGGTTGCGCAGGCTCGTGACCGAGGTGCCGGGGGCGACGACGTCGACGCCCCGGGTGTCCGAGCCGTTCTGCGAGTAGTCGGCGAGCACGTCGTCGGCGAGCGTGATCGTGCCACGGGCGTCGGTCGCGCCGACCGCGATCACGAAGGGGTCGTAGGCCGGGTTGGCCAGCTCGTTCGTAGTCGGGCCCGCGTTCCCCGCCGAGGCGATCACGACGATGCCGGCGTTCCACACCTGCTCGACCGCGTAGGCCAGCGGATCGCTCTGGTACGGCAGCCCCGTGCCGGCCGCGAAGGCCAGGTTCACCACCCGGATCGGGACGGCGAGGGCGCTCTGGTTCTCAACCACCCAGCCGAGACCCTCGATGACCGTCGAGACGCTCGTCGTGCCGTCGGCCGTGGCGACCTTGACGTTGATGAGCGTCGCGTTGGGCGCCATGCCCATGAAGCCGACGCTCGGCTTCTTCGGGTCGGCGGTGGCGTCGCGTCCGGCGATGATGCCGGCGAGGTGCGTGCCGTGGCCCGCGGTGTCGAGGCCGACGAGCGCGGGGTTGCTCGCCTCGTGCGAGAAGTCGGGGGCGTTGATGATCTTGCCGGGCCGGTCGAGCCCGGGCACGGGCACGATGCCGGTGTCCACGAGCGCGACGCCGACGCCGAGGCCCGTGGTGTTGTAGCCGTTCCAAGCGGTGGTCGCCGCGGTGGCCTGCTCGATGTTGACCATCAGGCCCATGTCGACGGTGCTGCCGCTGGCCTGCGTGTTCGCACCCTGGGTGCGCAGCTCGGCGTCGGGAGTGATCGACACGGCGGACACACGGGAGAGCGCACGGAACGCCTCGGGCGCGAGGTGGGCGGCGACGCCGCCCACGAGCGTGAGACGCTTGGTGACGGTGCCGCCGGCCTCGACCACCGCACGGGCTGCCGCCTCGGTGTCGGCGAGGCGCACGATGTAGTCGCCCGCCGCGGTCGGCGCCGCGATGAACCCGCGAACGGCTTCGGCGCGCTCTGTGGTCGCCTGGGCGCCCAGCGTGGTGAACGAGAAGGAGGCGACGAGGGCCGTCGCCACGAGCGCTGCCGCTCCCCTCCAGGTCCAGCGGCCCGTGCGGGCCATCGGCAGTGCGTGTGCGTTCGTGGTCATTCCTGCTCCCCGGATGCGCAGGGTGCCCGCCCTGCGTGGTCGTTATGCCACGGAAAGTAAATGACCCCGGAATGTCCCGCAACCTGCCGAAAGTCCCAATCGTGCGCCCATGGGCCCAGGAATCCCTTCGCCTGAAAGGTCTTCCGGCGTTTCGCCCAGGCTGGGCCCGGGTCTTGGCCTCACTCGCTGTGCTCGGAAAGGCACGGAACGTGGTCGAACAAAAACTTCTTCACCCGCCCAACGCCCTCATCGCCGGCCCCGCCGGGCCCCGTACCTACGCTCACCGCCCCCGGCGGACCCCACCGTCCCGCCACGAACCGGGAGATCAGGCGTGGAGATCACGACCATCCTGGGCATCCCCGCCCACCCGCTCATGGTGCACGCGCCGGTCGTGCTCGTCCCGCTGTGCTCGCTCGCCGCGATCCTCATGATCGGACCGTCCTGGCGATCCCGTATCGGCTGGATCGCCGTCGCACTCGCCGGCGTGGCCCTCGTGTTCACCCAACTCGCCATCGGCTCGGGCGAGGCACTCGAGGATTCGGTCAAGGAGACCCGCCTCGTCGAGGCGCACACCGAGATGGGCGAGAGCGGACGGCCGTGGGTGTTCCTGCTCTTCGTCGGTCTGCTCGCGGTGATGGTGCTCGGGCTGTGGCTCCGCCGCCGCGCTGCGACGAGCGGAGTCGCGCTCGGATCGAACCCGACCGCGGTGCTCGCCGTCGCGATCGCCACCGCGCTCATCGGGGTGATCGCGTCGTACCAGATCTACCGCATCGGTCACTCCGGCGCGAAGGCGACCTGGTCCGATGTGAAGATCCAGCCCGAACGCGAGGGCGGCGAGCGCGAGTGACGCGGCGCCGGCTCAGGCCGACGCGTCCTCCGGTCCGCCGATGCGCTCGCAGGTCGCGGTGAAGTCGAGGTAATCCCAGATCATCCGGTCCCCGTCGCGTCGACGGCGTACCTCGACCGGCAACCCCACCGGGCGCAGCACGTGCACGGCGTCCTCGTAGGACGCGACGACGGTGATGGGCGTGACGTGATCGAACTCCGCGACGTCGTGCACGCCGTTCGCCTCGGTGCCGTCGCAACGCATGTCGTGGACGATGCCGCTCGCCGTGACGACGAGGCGGTCACCGGCCTGCTCGATGCGCTGGAGGTGGCCGAGGACGCGGTGCGCCGGGTCGTCGACACCATCGACCGCGACCGCGACGACTCGCCAGAGCCCGCGGAGGTCGGGCGCACCGGCGACGAGGGGATCGACACACCCCGAGAGCACCGGCGCCGGCATCGTGCCGGACCACCCGCCGGTCGGGGTCGACGCGACGGGGATCTCATCGACCGTGCGCACCGCCTCGCCCACCGCAGCCCCCTTCGATCCGTCCACGCCCGGTCGCCCGGTTGTGCGGCCGATGCCGCGACGCTAGGTTCTGGCAGTCGAAGTGTCAATACGTCCCCGTCGACGATCGGCGGGTCGGGAGAGGGCGAACCATGCAGATCGAGGTGCTGCGCAGCGACCTCCACCGCGTCCGGACCGTCGACCCCGCCCCGGAGCCGCTCGCCCCGGGCGACGCGCGGGTCCGGATCGAGACGTTCGCGCTCTCGTCGAACAACATCTCGTACGCCGCGTTCGGCGACGCCCTCCGGTACTGGGACTTCTTCCCGGCCGCAGCCGGGGCCGAGGGCGAGTCCTGGGGTCGCATCCCGGTCTGGGGCTTCGCCCGCGTCGTCGAGACCGATGCCCCCGACGTCGTGGTCGGCGAACGCCTCTACGGCTACTGGCCGATGGGCTCGGACCTCGACATCACCCCCGGACGCAGCAACGACCGCGCGGTCGCCGACCTCGCACCGCACCGGGCCGCGATGGCCGCGGCGTACAGCCGGTACGCACGGGTCGACGCCGACCCGATGCTGCGGGCCGGGCGGGAGGCGCACCAGATGCTGCTGTTCCCGCTCTTCTACACCTCGTTCCTCGCGGATGACTTCCTCGCCGACCACGCCGACTTCGGCGGCGAGGTCACCGTCGTGTCGAGCGCATCGAGCAAGACCGGCATCGGCATCGGGCACCGGTCCCGCGCCCGCGGACACCGCTGCGTCGGGCTCACCTCCACCGGCAACCGTGCCTTCACCGAGGGACTCGGCATCTACGACCGGGTCCTCACCTACGACGAGATCGGCGCACTGCCCGTCGGACCGAGCACCTTCGTCGATCTGGCCGGGAACGCCGGGGTGACGCGAGCCGTCCACGAGCACCTCGGCGACGCACTCACCCACTCGATGATCGTCGGCGGCACGCACTGGGACCAGCCGGGCGACGCCACCGGCGGCACCCTCCCGGGTCCGCGGCCCGCGTTCTTCTTCGCCCCGACCCAGATCGCCAAGCGGGTCGAGGAGTGGGGCCAGCAGACCATGGACGCCCGGCTCGGAGCGGCCTGGGACGAGTACGCCAGGTGGTGCGACACCTGGATCGAGTTCCGTGAGTTCGTCGGCCCCGAGGCGGTGACCGCCGCGTACCTCGAGCTCCTCGAGGCGGGAGCCGACCCGCGCGTCGGCTACATCTGCACCCTCGATCCCGACGCCGCAGGCGTCTGAGCCCGACCGGAGACCACCATGGAACTCACCGACCGCACCGCCGTCGTCACCGGGGCCGCATCAGGGATCGGCCTCGCCCTCACCGAGCGACTCCTCGATGAGGGCATGTCGGTGGTCATGGCCGACGTCGAAGCCGACCTGCTCGCCGCCGAGGCGTCGCGCCTCGCCGCGGCCGGCGCCGCGGTGCTGGCGGTCCCGACCGACGTGGCCGAGGTGACCCAGGTCGAGGCCCTGCGCGACGCGACGGTGTCACGGTTCGGCTCGGCCCACCTGCTCGTCAACAACGCAGGGGTCGCCGCGGGCATGCCGTCGTGGCGCACCCCGGCTGCGGTCTACGACTGGGTCGTCGGCGTCAACCTGCTCGGCGTGGCCTACGGCGTCAGCACCTTCGCGCCGCTCATGGTCGAACAGGGTGAGGGCCACATCGTCAACACCGCCTCGGAGGCCGGGTTGTCGGCGACCCCGATGCTCGGCTCGTACCACGCGACGAAGTACGGCGTCGTCGGCCTCACCGAGGCGTTGTCGATGGAGCTCGACGGCACCGGTGTCGGCGTGTCGTGCCTGTGCCCCGAACTCGTGAACACGAAGATCTTCGAGGCCACCCGCAACGCCCCGGAGGCGACCGGTCTACCCAAGCCTCCGCCGATCCCGATGTCGACGATCGAGGGCTTCATGCACACGGTCGCGATGGATCCGCGGGACGTGGCCGGCCAGATCGTCTACGCGGTGCGGGCGAACCGCTTCTGGATCATCACGCACTCGGTGACCCGTACCCGCGTGGCCGAGCGCAACGCGGACGTCGATGCGCAGCGCAACCCACGGTCCCCGTTCGGGCGTTAGGCCCCGAGCTCGCGCAACAGCTCCGACACTGCACGTTCGAAGGTCGTCCGACTGAAGTCCCGTTCGATCAACCTGCGCAGACCTCGGATCGCGCTGTCCCACGCGGCCGGGTCGTCGAGGAGGCGGCGGGCCTTCTCGCACATCTCCGCCGGTGATCCGGCGACGAGCAGGTCGGCGAGATCGTCGCTGAGCCCCATTCCCTCGGCGCCGCACGGCGTCATCACGGTCGGAGTACCTGCGGAAGCCGCATCGAAGATCCGCAGCTTGAGCCCGGCCCCGAAGCGCAGCGGGCACAGGTTCACCCTGAAGCCGGAGAGGAACCGTACCGGATCCGCGACATCGGCCTCGACGCTCACGACGTCCGAAGCCAGCGCGCGGACGACGTCGGTGGGCAGCGCGCCCGCGATGGTGATCGGCGCTCCGAGGCGCGGCTGGATCTCCCGAGCGGCGACGACGGCGGCGTCCTCGTTCGGACTCCCGGGACCGGCCATGAAACCACCGAATACGACGACCCCATCCCGCTCGTCCCAGCTCGGCGTCGCAGCGGCCATCGGAACGGCGAACGACGCGACCCTGATGATCGCCGCCTCGTTCACCTCGCGGGCGAACTCGGCGACGTCGGTCGTCACGGCGAGGACTCCGTCGGCCCACGCGATCGCGGCCTCCTCGTCCTCGCGTGCCGCGCGCGCCGCGTCCCACAACGTCTCGTCGCCGGAGATCTCCGCCTGGAGCGCGATCCGCTTGTGGAAGAGGCTCTCGGCGTCGTAGATGCGCAGTGCCTGTGGCTGGAAACGATCGAACGTGTCCCGCAGGTCCGCATGGTTGTTCGGTCGCGCTGCGATGATCACCCCCGCCTCACCGCACCGCCGCTGCAACTCCTGCTCGACGTCACCGGCCACGACCACGATGCCCACCTCGTCGAGCGTGGACCGGTAGCGGTCGGCGTTCCGCCCGTCGCGGGCGAACCACACGATCTCGGCGCTCGGGCGCACCGAGGCCAGGGTCGAGGCGAGCAGCGCCGCCCGCGGGTCTCCCGAACCGGCGTCGACGTGCGGGATGCGGTCCTCGATCACGAAGATCTGTTCACCCGAACCGCCGTGGAGGACCGCCGTCGGCGCCATGTCGAGTGCTCGCCGATTGCGGACGATGAACTTCTCCCTCGCGGCGAGGATCTCGCGCTCGACGCCGGCCATGCGGTGCATCACCACGCTCGCCGGTACCACCTGGAGCCCACCGAACTTCGCGAGCGCGATTCCCCACTCGACGTCCTCGTAGTACGCGGGCCAGTACGCGGCCGAGAATCCGCCGACCGCGAGGTGCATCGCCTTGGAGATCAGCACACAGCAGGCCGACGCGTAATCCACCGTCCGCCGACCGGCGGTCGGCAGTGCCTGCGTGAAGGATGCGCCGCTCGACTCGACGTAGAGGCCTGATCCCGCTTCGAGCACCTCGCCGGTCGGACTCAACGTCACCGACGCGGCGGCCGCGCCCGGACCGATCTCGATGGCGCGGACCAGCGGCGCGAGCCAACCGTCGCGGACGACGACATCGGGGTTCAGGAAGCACACCATCGCCGCTCGACTGTGCAGCACGCCGAGCTCACAGCCCACCGCGAAGCCGAGGTTCTCGGTCGCTTCGATCAGGCGCACCCACGGGAACGCCGCAGCAGCCGAGATCCCACTCCGGTCCGGGCACGCGTTGTCGACGACGATGACCTCGAACCTCGTCGGTTCCTCGGTCGAGGCGAGCGAACGGAGACACTCCGCCAGATCTGCGCCGCTCCGATAGGCGACGATGACGACGGAGACCTCGGGCTCGGTACCGCTATCGACGATCAATGCTCACCGTCATCGTGCATTCAACGCCCGGAGCGCATCCGAGCCCAGACCGAACGCGCCGGACCCAGGATGCGCATCGTGCGCGTCGCGTACAGCCGTCGCACCTCCGCCTCCGCCGCCTCGGCTCTGCGCTCGGCCTCCTCACGCGCCCCTCGGGCCTCGACCTCCCGAAGGCCGGTGGCCCTCAGGTCCTCGTGGAGACGTGACATCGCCGAGGCCACCCGGCGGCGTTCCACGACCAGGCGCTGTTCGAGCCCGGCCTGCCGGCGCTGCGCGTTCGTCAATTCGGCTCGCATCCGCTGCAAGCGCGCGTTCGGAGAGACGGATCCACGTCGCCCGAACCGAGCCTCCACGGGGGCCACCAACGACTCCACCAGGGCGTCGTAGTGCGCATCGAGCGCGGCATGCACCGAACGCAGCGCCTCCGGACCGCGACTCGCCCGTCGGACGGTGCCCATCGCTGCTGGCGCCTCGTCGATCGAATGCACCACCGACAACCCCTCGTCGAGCCAGTGCCGGATGCCGTCGAGCTTGGAGATCGCGCTCGGATTCATCACGACGACCGGGAGGCCGAAGACCCACGCCGTGATCGCACCGTGCATCGACACGCCGATGTACTCGTCGGCACCTGAGATGGCGGCCACGATGTCGTCGACGCCGGCGAGGGCCGGGACACGTCGCGGCCGCTCCCCCATCGCCTGCGCGAGGTGCTCGTAGAAGTCCCGATCACCGTGTCCGACGCTGGTGGATACGACCACCGTCTCGAGCGGCCGCTCGGCGTCCATCGCCCGGAGGGCCTGGGCGATCGCCGGTGCGTGGTGGGCGAGATCCGCGTTGCCGCTGACGATGCGGTACGGCGCCCGCGGGATCGAGCCGAGGACACGGTGCACCTCGCGACGTCCGTCCAGGGTCCTCGGGTCGAAGACGCGCTGCATCCCGAGGGCGACGTCGGGCACCAGCGCCACCTCGCGTTCGACACCCAACCGGAGGATGCGATCCCTCGAGTGCGGGTCACGCACCGATACGTAGGTCGCACCGTCGAGCGAGGCCCGAACGTGCTCCGCGAATGGACCCTCGAGGTCGAACGGCACACCGATCGCGTTCCATGCGAGGGGCACCGATGGGCCGGCGCCACCTGCGAAGAACCACGAGGGACGCCGGACCGAGAGGATGGCCGCCGAGGACTCGTAGTGCGGGGCGAGGAGCTCGTCGCGGTCATGCATGATCTCGCCGCCGCCCGAGATGACCGCGTCGACGAGGGTGCCCAGACGCCGGAGCCCGGACTCGCCCCACTCGGGCAGGGCGATCGATGGATCGAAGGCGATCGCCGGCTCCGGGCGCTCGTCCCCGAACGGGGCGACGACCCGAACGTCCCAATCGAGGTGCCGACTCGCCAGCTCATGGCGGATGACCCGGGGGAACAGCACGTCACCGAAGTTCTCGACGTCGAACGTTCCGACGACGGCGACCACCGGACGATCCTCGACGGTCACCTGCTCAGCATCCACCGCGGGACCAGTCACCTTCTGGCGACGGACCGTCGCAGCGTTCGAACACGCTGCGAATCTACAGGTTGGACCATGGTCGAACGGGAACGCTCCTATCATCGGGAGATGTTCCTGATCGCCAGCACGGGACGGTGCGGCACGATGGCCGTCTGCTCGGCGTTGGACACGCACACGGACCACGAGGTGGAGCACGAACCCGAACCGTTGCTGTTGCGCGAGTCGCATCGGCGCCATGTCGGGCAGTGGGCCTGGACACCGACGGCGATCAGGAAGTTCGCATCCCTCCGACGCCGGCGACACCTGCCGTACGGGCAGTCGCTGCGATGCGCGCCGCTCGTCGATCCGCTCATGCGGGTCACGGGATCGTCACGCCTGGTCATCCTGTGCCGCGCCCCCGACGAGTACGTGCAGTCGGCGCATTCCCGCGGGGTCATGCGGCGAGGCGACGACTACGACCGCTGGCGGATCCTCGCCGCCGACCTCGATGGTCAGAACACCGAGGATCTGATCGGAAGCCACTACGTCGCCGTGAACCGCCACCTGCTCGCGGTCCGAGAGCGCTTCCCGGACCGCACGATGGTGTGTGTCGCGGACGACCTCGAGCGGCGGATCGACGGCATCGCCGCGTTCGTCGGCGCGTCGATCGCTGATCCGCTCGGGATCCGCGAGCACCTGGCTGCACGCCCCAACGCCGGCGGCGTCGGCTCATGGACCGAGGATCGGGCCCACGCTCCGAACCCGGCCGTACGCCGCGCGATGGCGGACGTCTGGGAGCGGCTGACCGGCGACGTCTGACCGACGACGGTCGGCGACGGGATCAGATCGTGAGGCCGAGTCGCCCTGCGATCACCGCGAGGCAGTCCTCCGGCGCGTCGAACTGCACGAAGTGGCCCGCACCCGGGATCCGGTCCAGGGTGGCCCCCGGGATCCGGGCGACCCAGGCCTCGGCCTGCTCGAACGGGAACACCGGATCGGCGTCGCCGAAGGCGAGGTGGATCGGGGCGCCGGTCCAGGCCGCGAGCGCGGCGTCGCAGCGCGCCTGCTCGATCGCACCGCCCACCTCGGGCTCCCCGAACGGGATCATCGCCGGGAACGCCCGTGCCCCGGCCTTCGACGCGTACCCGTCGAACGGCGCGTCGAAGGCCGCCGCGACCCACTCCGCATCGGCGTGCTCGCGCCGCATCGTGCCGGCGACGATCCGTCCCGTCGGCATGTCACCGCCGAGCGCATCGGGGTCCATCGCCATCCGCCGCCACAGGCGCACACCGTCGGAGTAGCAGAAGTCGTCGCGGTGGAGCCAGGTGTTGAAGATGAACACCCGGTCGAAGCGCTCCGGATCGTCGACGAGGCACCGCAGGCCGATCGGACCGGCCCAGTCCTGGACCACGAGGTGGATCCGGCGCAGATCGAGCGCCTCGACGATGTGGCGCACCGACTCGCAGTGCCGCTCGTAGGAGTACCACGTGTCGTCGGTCGGCTTGTCGGAGCGACCGAACCCGGCGAGGTCGGGGGCGACGCACCGGAACCCGGCGGCTGTGAGCCGCGGGATCCACTGCTCGTACAGCAGCGACCAGGAGGGCTCGCCGTGCAGCAGCAGGAACACTCCCCGCTCGTCGCCGACGGCCGGTGCGTCGGTGAGGTGGAGCTCGAGCGGCTCGTCGAGGCCGCCATCCCACGCCACGACGCGTTCGGGCCAGGCTCGCACGAACTCGATATCGGCGAAGTTCTGCGGTGAGGTCCGCTGCACCCTCGTCACGGCGCGCAACCTAGCCGTGGGACCCGGGCGCTCAGGCCCAGCCGTTCCTGAGCACGTCGACGAAGGTCGCGTTGTCGCGGGTGATGCGGTCCCAGCGGGCCTCGAGCCAGCGGTGGGCCTCATCCTCGGACCAGCCGTGGCGGCGCATGGCCCAGGCCTTGAGCACGAACGCCGTGCGACTCCGGCCACCGTGGCAGTGCACGAGCACCGGACGATCCGGATCCTCCTCGAGGAACGCGTCGATGGTGGCCACGAGATCCTCGAGCACGGCGATCGGGTCCGCGTTGTGCTCGGCGCCGGCCTGATCGACGAGGTACGCCTGCCGCCGGATCGGTCGCTCGGCGAACGCGCCCGGCGTGCGGCAGAGGGAGATGACGGCCCAATCCCGGCCCGCCGTTCGCGCCCCCTCGAGGTCGGACGCGAACACGGGCACCTCGTCGTGCACCCGCGTCGGACCACCGGGGGTGTCCGCGGTCTGGTCCGGCACCGGACCCCGGCCGATGAGGCCTCGGGCGAGGTGCAGGAGCTCCCAGTGGTCGTACTCGGTGAAGACGAGCCGGCCGTGGTCGTCCCGCCCCCGAGCGACCCGGCCGTTGAGGTAGGTGGTCCAGCGACTCGGGATGCCCTGGATCCCCCAGCGGGCCCCCGCGATCGATCCGGCGACCGCCGCGACCGTGTCGGTGTCCCGCCCGAGCATGACGGCACGTACGACCGCATCCTCGAAGGAGGCCGCGCCCCGCACCGCCCACACCGCCTGCGCGAGACAGGTGAAGACGTCGCCGTTCGGTGCGTCCGGCACCGCCTCGTACCCGGGGGCGAGCAGCGGACCCCAGACGGCCCGCGCCGCGGCCGGGAGACGGTCGAGCACCTCGTCGATGGCTGCGAACACGTCCTCGCCGCGCAGGCCGGCCCGGATCATCGCGGCGTGGATGGAGGCGGCGAACCCGTTGTGGGGGTCGTGATGGGTGAGGGTCGCCTGGGCCGTGGCGAGCACGATGAGCTCGTCGAGGTCGAGGCCCGCCGCCCAGAGACCGATCGGCGTGTTGCGCATGACCGAGCCGTTGCCGGCCGAACGCCCGTCCATCGCGACGTGGACGGCCTCGGCCGCTCCGGTGTGGTCGGGCGCTGCGAGCACGCTCCGGGTCTGGACGCCGACATCGGGCGCGCCCTCGGCCCAACGCCGCCAGCGTTCCCAGAGATCGGCCGCATCGAACCCGTCGCACGCGATGAGCGACTCGGCGAGTGCGATCTCCATCTGCGTGTCGTCGGTGAACTCGGCCGGTCGCCACGCGTACGACCCGCCGCCGCGCATCTCCCCGATGCCGGCGAGGCGGCGAACCGGGTTCGACTCGGCGAAGATCCCGGCCGCCTGGAACTCGAACGGCGCGCCGAGCGCGTCACCGACCGCGGCGCCTTGAGCGCACCGATCGCGTGCTGCGGGCTGATCGCGCCGCCGCGGGCCGCCTCTCCTGCCTCCATCATCGGGTTCACATCCGCCATCCGGGCTCCTCCGGGCTCGACTCGTCCGGGCCCCACGCTCCCGGGCTCCCACGCTTCCGGGCTCCCGGGCTCCCGGGCTCCACTCGTCTCCGGCTCCCATTATGGGGAGGGGGTCGGACATCCGAGCCCGGCACCTCCACGCTCACCGGGGTCCGGACCGGGCGGTCAGCGACCGCAGGCCGCGGCTCCGCCCCGCTCGAAGGTCGTCCGGCGGCAGTACACCGCACGCGGGGCGTACTCCCCCATCACCACGGATGCCGGCTGGCCGGGCGCGAGCCGCGCGGCAGCCTGCGCGTACTCGGGCGCGGGCAGCATCTCGCGCATGAGGATGAGGGAGGGCACGCGCGTCGAACCCCACGGCAGCCAGGTCTCCCCGTCACGTGCACGGAGACCGGCGGGTCGGTCGGCCCGCGTCGACACGACGATCGTGTACGAACCCCGCCGCGTCGCGATCCGCGCATCGTGCCGACACGCCGAGGTGCGGTACGGCCTCACGTACTCGTTCGTGCAGAACGACCAGTACCGGAGTTGATCGGACGTGCTGGGGCGCTCCCCCGCCCGGGTGTCGGGGAACGAAGGGGCACGCCCCCTGATGACGACCACTCGTCCCGGCCGATGGTCGACGATCGTCGCGACGTAGGTGTTGTCGGGGTTCGCATAGAGCGTCGCACCGTCCCCGCGCGGACGGATGAAGATCGGGACCTCCGGGACCGGCGTGCCGGTGATCGAGGCCATCCGAGCGACGGCGGCCGCGACGTCCGGGTTCGCGATCGGTCGGTCGCAGGTGGGGACCCGGGTCCGGCGGGCCGTCACGTCGATCAGCGTCGCCCGCGGGAGCGGCACCCCACCCGCAGGGTCGACGCCGCGATCCGGCAGGTACACGCGGTAGATGATCGAGCCTTCGGACCGACCGTTCGCACCGATCGGCGCGGTGACGATCGTGTCGTCGCCGTCCTCGATCGCGCCGACCACGATGTGGGTCGAACGGGTGCGACCGTCGAGCCCACGCGTCCGGTCCGACTGGTGGCCGACCACGGTGCCCGACGCGTCGTACACGACGAACGACGAGTACCGGGCGGCCGGTCGCGTCCACCGGTACAGGATCGACTCGCCCGGCGCGAGCGAGTAGCGCTGGACCCAGTAGGTCGCCGCGGTGTCCGGGTACGCGACGTTGAGCGTCGCCCGGTCGGCCCGGATCGGCCACGCGCAGCGCGCGCCGGTCCCGAGCGGTGCGGGAGTCCCGGCCGCATCCCCAGGCGCGGCGAGGGCCGAGACCGCGATGAGCGTGCCGGCCACCATGACCGCCGCGAACCGGGCGCGGCGGGTCACGACGAGAACAACCCGCCGATCCCGCTCGCCGCGTTGCCCGAGGTCTGGGTGGGCAGGAAGGGCGCGAGGAAACCGGCGAAGGACTGGATGCTGCGGGTCTGGACCCACACCGATCCGGGGCCGGTGAGCTCGACCACGAGACCCTCGCCACCGAGCAGCGTGGACTTCCAGTTGCCGAACTTGCGGACCTGGTAGGTGAGCGTCGCGTCGAAGGCCACGATGTGGCCGGTGTCGACGGTGAACATCTGCCCGGCGACGAGGTCGACCTTGCGGATCGCGCCGTACGAGGACAGGAACAGGTCGCCGCTGCCCGAGCAGTTGAGGAGGAACAGACCCTCACGCGAGAAGAAGGTCTTCGCGCCGCCCCACTTCGTGTCGACCGAGACCCCGTTCCCGCTGAACAGGTAGGAGCCCGAGGTCACGAGCAACGGGTTCGACCCGTCGAGCGGATGGGCGACGATGTCACCGGGTGAGGCCGGTGCGAACGAGATCTGGGCGGCCGCCGTCGCGGTGAAGGTGTTCATGAAGAAGGACTCCCCACCGAGCGCGGCGCGCTTGAGGCCACCGAGCACGCCCCCGCCCGCGGCGCCCGAGGTGGTCGCGACCTCGATGCCGGTGCTCATGGAGACCATGGCGCCGCCCTCGGCGATCACGACGTCGCCGGGATCGAGGTTGCAGGTCGCCATGGCGAACGCCGGTCCGTAGTCGATCGAGTGGTTCACCGTGGTCTCCTCGTGATGGGGGCTGGGGACCCCAACCTAGGTCCGGATCACGGATCCGGCACGCGGGGAGGGCGACCGACCAACATGGTCCGGTGAGCATCCGACGCGGGTCCAGCCGATCGCACCGCGCCCCGCGCCCGGCCCGCGGGGACGAGTGGGACATCACCCCCACTGCGTTCGGCCGGGCCGGGGACGCCACGGCCCGGATCCCGGGCGGGCGGGTGTCGATCCCCGGGGCGATCCCGGGCGAGGTCGTGCGGATACGGGCGATGGCCCAGCGCAAGGGCGTCGTGCACGCACAGGTCGTCGAAGTGCTCGAGGCGTCGCCGGATCGGGTGAGCCCGCCGTGTGCCGAGGTGGCCCGCGGCTGCGGCGCCTGCCAGTGGCAGCACCTCGCGCTCGACGCGCAGCGGGCCGAGAAGCGGGCCCGCATCGCCGAAGCACTCGCGG
Organism: Actinomycetes bacterium; assembly: GCA_046074845.1. Taxonomy (GTDB): domain Bacteria; phylum Actinomycetota; class Acidimicrobiia; order IMCC26256; family IMCC26256; genus IMCC26256. Next base: position 21,582 of record JBJTOY010000120.1, read on the forward strand.
TAGCCGACGGTGAGCTCGAGCCCACCGTCACCCTCGCCGACGCTGCGTTCCGGACCACCCTCGACGCCGCGGTGGATCGGGGGCGGGCCGGGCTGCGCCGGTACCGATCGCACCGCACCGTGCCGATCGAGGGCTGCCTCGTCGCGCACCCGCTCCTCGCCGAGCTCATCACCGATGCCGACTACGGCGAGGCGACCGAGGTCCTGCTGCGCTGCGGGGCACGCACCGGCGAGCGGATGGCGGCACCACTCCCGGCCGACGTCACCATCCGCGTGCCCGCCGATGTGCGTCGCGACCGCATCCACGAGCAGGCCGCGGGCCGCACCTGGCGGATCTCGGCGGACTCCTTCGCGCAGGCGAGCCCGGAGGCCATGGACGCACTCGTCGCAGCGGTGCTGCGAGCCGCCGGCGAGGTACCGATCCGGCGCGCCATCGATCTCTACAGCGGGGTCGGGCTGTTCGCGGGCGCGCTGGCCGATCGCGGATGGTCGGTGACGGCGGTCGAGGGGGCACCGAGCGCGGTGGCCGACGCCCGCCACAACCTGCGCGACCTCGAGGTCGACGTCATCGAGGACGACGTGACCGCGTGGCGGGCCGAGCCGGCCGAACTCATCGTGGCCGATCCGAGCCGGGCCGGCCTCGGTCCGGACGGCGCCGCCGTGATCGACGCGACCGGCGCGACCCGTGTCGTGCTCGTCTCCTGCGACGCGTACGCACTCGCCCGCGACGCCGCGCACCTGCGCGGCCGCGGCTTCGAACTCACCCGGGCGACCCCGCTCGACCCGTTCCCGCACACCCCGCACGTCGAGGTCGTGAGCATCCTGGACCGCTGACCACTAGCGTCGCCCGCGTGAGCGAGGCAGCCCGCACCCCGACGAACGTCTGCGTGGTGCTCCTCGACTCGCTCAACCGCCACGACCTCGGCTGCTACGGCGGATCCGAGTTCGAGACGCCGAACCTCGACCGCTTCGCCCGCGACCGCGCCGTCCGCTTCGACCGGCACGTGACCGGTTCGTTGCCCTGCATCCCGGCCCGCCACGACATCCTCGTCGGATCGCTCGACTTCCTCTGGCGACCGTGGGGTTCGATCGAGGCGTGGGAGCAGCCGATCACGCGCGCACTGCGGCGGGCCGGCGTCACCTCGTGCCTCGTGACCGACCACCCGCACCTGTTCGAGACGGGCGGCGAGAACTACCACACCGATTTCGGCGGCTGGTCCTACGTGCGCGGCCACGAGGGCGACCCGTGGCGCACGCACCCGGACCCCTCCTGGATCGGCGCCCCGGCCATGCCGGCCAACCGCCAGGGCTGGCAGATCGCCCGACGGACCGGCATCCCCACGTCGACCGTCGGTGCAGACCTGTCGCGAACGTTCTTCCGTGAGGAGGCCGACTACCCGGGTCCGCGCACGATGCGCGAGGCGCAGCGGTTCCTCGTCGAGGCCACCCCCCACCACGACCGCTGGTTCCTCCTCGTCGACGAGTTCGACCCACACGAACCCTTCGACACCCCGGAGCCGTGGGCGAGCCGTTACCAGGACGGTCCGTGGGACGACCCGATGATGATCTGGCCGCCCTACCTCGACGGGGGCGTCAGCGCGGGCGAACTCAGCGGGCGCGAGGCCCGACACCTGCGTGCGAACTACGGCGCGAAGTTGTCGATGATCGACCACTGGTTCGGGCTCGTGCTCGACGCATTCGACGAGCGCGACCTCTGGACCGACACCGCACTCATCGTCTGCACCGACCACGGGCACTACCTCGGCGACGTGCGGAACGGCCGGGACCTCTGGGGCAAGCCGGGGGTACCCCAGTTCGAGCCGCTCGGGCACATGCCGCTGCTCATCCACTGGCCCGGGCGCGCCGGCGGAGCGACCTGCGACGCCCTGACGACGAGCGTGGACCTGTCCGCGACCATCGCCGAGGTGTTCGACGTGACCGTGGAACACCGCACCCACGGGACCTCCCTCCAGCCGCTCCTGGCCGGCACCGCCACGAAGGTGCGCGACTGGGCGCTCGGTGGGGTGTGGGGCAACTGGGTGCAGGTGACCGATGGCACCCGCAAGTACGCCCGCGCCCCCGTCGGCACGAACGCGCCCCTCTCGATGTGGTCGAACCGGTGGTCGACGATGCCGGTGCACTGGACCGAGTTCGACACGCTGCCCGCGCCGGACCGGCGGGCCTGGCTCGACACGATGCCCGGATCCGAGGTCCCGGTGCTCCGGCAACCGTTCGAACCGGGCGATCGACGACCATTGTGGGCCGCCGGCGAACACATCGTCGGTCGGCACCACCTGTACGACCTCGCCGAGGACCCCGACGAGCAGCGCAACCTCGTCGGCTCACCGCTCGAGGACGAGCTGGTCGACCTGCTGCGCCACGCCCTGCACGCGGTCGAGGCTCCGCAGGAGCAGTACGCCCGCCTCGGACTCGAACCGAACTAGGCGGGGGCGCTCCGCAGCACGGGCGCGACCTCGGCCATGAGGCGCTGGTTCGCCGCGATGAGTGCTCCCGGGTCGGCGTCACGTGACCCGCCGATGACGATGAGCCGGTCCAGGCCGAGGTCCACGAGGTCGCGAAGGCGACGGGCCACCTCCTCGCTCGGACCGACCACGCCGAACCGGTCGACGAACTCGTCCGGCAGTGCCGCCTGGTGCGCCGCAGAGGCCGCGCCGTGGTTCGCCATGTCGTAGCCATCCGTGAGTGCGCCGTAGATCGCGGCGTCGGGGCCCTCGAGGGTCGGCGCACCGGGCATGCCCGAGAAGTGGGCGAAGGATCCGAGACCTCCCCGGACCATCGAACGCGCCGTGGCGACGTCGGGGTGCGTCACGACGTTGACGTACGCGCCCAGCGAGACGTCCATCGGATCGAGACCGGCCTCCTCGCGGGCACGGCGTGCCGTCGCGATGGCGGCGGCGACCCGCTCGGGCTCGGCGCCGACCGCGAAGGTCACCCGCTCGGCGAGCCGCGCGCCGATGCCGATGACCCGCGGGCCCGTCGCCGCGACGTCGACCGGCACCTTCGGCTGGGCCAGCGCGCCGATCCACTCGTTCCGACTCGTCACCCCGTCCCCGAGATCGACCGCCCCGCCGCGCAGGTAGCCCTGCACCCGCTCGAGGTAGACCTCGAACGCATCGACCCGCTCCGGCTCGCGCCCGATGTGCGCGAGCGAGGAGTCACCCCGACCGATGCCGAGCACCGCGCGCCCGCCCGAGGCCGCCTGGACCGTCGCGATCGCCGAGGCGGTGACCGCCGGGTGGCGGGTTACGGGGTTCGTGACCCCCGTGCCGAGCTGCAGGGTGGAGGTCGCCGCGGCGGCGAGGCACAGCGAGCCGTAGACGTCGGCCGCAAGGTTCTGCGTGTCCGCGAACACCACGCCGTCCCAGCCCGCAGTCTGCGCGAACTCGGCCACGAGTCCGGCGGCGCCGGGCGGCGGGAAGGTCAGCATCCAGAGTTCGACCACGGTTGCGCCCTCAGTCCGCGAGTTCGTAGCCGGCCTCGGCGACCGCTGCCGCGATCGCGTCACGGGCCACGGGCCCATCGCTCGTGACCACGACCGTCGCCGCCTCGGCGCTCGCCAACGCGGCCGTGACCCCCGGGATGTTCCCGACCTCCTCGGCGACCGCGGCCTCACAGTGCCCGCAGCTCATGCCGGTCACGCCGAAGGTCGTGGTCGTCGTCATGGTCGTTCCTCCGTGGTCCGTGGCCGCCACCATCCTGTCGCACGCCCGGGGGCGGCGGGGAGTGCGCCGGTTCAGTCGTCGAGCAGAGTCGGATCGAAGCCGAAGGTCGCCGCGAAGGCGCGGTCCTCCCGGCGACGGGCCGCCGCGACCTGGTCGCGTTGGCCGTCGAGCATCGTCGTCTTGATCGCCCGGAGGGCACCGAGCGGTGCCGTCGCGATCTGGGCGGCCTCGGCCCGGACGCGCTCCATGAGCGCCTCGTCGGGCACCCACTCGAGCGCGATCCCGTACTCGACGGCCTGCTCGGATGAGACCCACGCGTTCGCCATGAGGATGTGTGCGGCTCGCTGCCAGCCCACTCGCTGCGGGAACAGCCAGCTGCTCGCGGCCTCGGGCGGCACGCCGAGTTCGCCGAACGGCGTCCGCATGCGCGCGCTCTCGGCCACGAACACGAGGTCGCAGTGGGCCAGCATCGTGAAGCCGATCCCCACCGCGACCCCGTTCACCGCGGCGATGAGCGGCTTGTCGAAGGTACCCAGCGCATCCAGGAGCGCCGGGAAGCCGGACTCATGGGCCTCCCCACTCGCGATGCGCTCGAGTTCCTTGAGGTCCTGTCCGGCCGAGAACGCGCGTCCGGCCCCGGTGACGATGACGACCTTGACCGAGTCCTCGGCCCGTGCGGCGTCGAGCGCGGCGCCCGCCGCCCGGTACAGCGCGGTGTCGAACGCGTTGAGTGCCTCGGGCCGATCCAGCGTGATGGTGCGCACGGCCCCGTCGTCGTCGATCCTGATCATCGGCGCAGGCTACCGATGCCCGGTCGGCGGGTACGGCCGCCACCCCCACGGCTCGCGTACCGTGGCGCCCGTGGCGGATGCAGGTGGGCGGGCGACGAGCGGGGCCGACCGACCCCGGGTGGTGATCGCCGGGCTCGGCGACACCGGGATGCTCATCGCGATCCGGCTCACGAAGGTCGCCGACATCGTCGGCGTCTCGACCCGGCCGGCCCTCGTGAGCGGCCAGGAACTCGGGACCCGCCTCGTCGACCCTCCGCGCTGGCAGCGCACCTACGTCGTGCCGCACCGACGGTTCCGCCACCTCGATCGGGTGCGCACCGTCCACGGCCGGATCGTCGCGAGCGACCTCGACGCGCGCACGGTCACGGTCGAGCACGCCGACGGATCGACCGGCGTCGAGCCCTACGACGTACTCGTGGTCGCGACCGGCACCTCGAACGGCTTCTGGCGACACGACCGCGTCGAGGGCGTCTCCGAGGTCGAGGCCCTCACCCGCGACGCTGCGGATCGGCTCGCCGCCGCGTCGACCATCGCGGTCGTGGGCGGCGGCGCGACCGGGGTGAGCGTGGCCGACAACCTCGCCCGCCGCGGCGGCGCTGCCGTGCACCTGTTCCACAGCGGCGAGCAACCCCTGCCCGGCTACCACCCGCGCGCCCGGTCCTGGATCGTGCGCCGCCTGACCGCTGACGGGGTCACCCTCCATCCCGGACACCGCGCCATCACCCCGGCGGGCTTCGCCGGCGAACGGATGACGACCGAACCCATCGAGTGGTCAACCGGCCAGAGCCCGTTCATCGCGGACCTCGTGCTCTGGGCGGTCGGTGGCGGACGACCGCACAGCGGGTTCCTGCCCCCCGAGATCCTCGACGAGCACGGGTTCGTCCGGGTCGACGAGCACCTGCAGGTGCCCGGCCACCCCGAGGTGTTCGCCATCGGCGACGTGGCCGCAACCGACCCGAACCGCAGTTCGGCCCGCAACTGGGGTTGGCGCATCATCGTGCGCAACGTGCGGGCGTTCCTGCGCGGCGGCCGGATGAAGGCGTTCTCGGCCCCGGAGTACCGCTGGGGTTCGGTCCTCGGCGTGCAGGACGACGGCATGGTCATCGTGCAACCCGACGGGAAGCGGACCCGTGTCCCGAGGGGGATCGCCGAACGGTTCCTCGTCGGCGCGTTCGTCACCCGCGTCCTCTACCGCGGCCTGCGGACCGCGCGCGACTGACCGGAGACGCTCGTGCACGGCCGGTCCTCGCTCATCACGCGACTGAGCGCGCCCGCGGGCGCAGTCGCTACGCTCGGCCGGTTGATGCGTGACGAGGAGGGCGGCCCGTGAGCGCATTCCCGGAGAGGACCCCGGGTCTCGAGTACCTGACCGAGGGCGGCCAGGAGACCGAGATCCTCTACAAGCACGGGTTCGAACTCCCCGAGTTCGCGATGTTCCCACTGCTCGACGACCCGAAGGCCGTCACGGTCCTCGACGACATGTACCGCCGGTACCTCGACGTCGCAGCGCGCCACGGGTTCGGCGTGCTCATGGGCGGTCTCGACTACCGGGCCAGCCCGGACTGGGCGGGTCTGCTCGGCTACTCGCCCGCCGCCCTCGAGGAGATGCAGCACCGCTGCATCTCGTTCCTGCACGAGGCGGCCGCGCCCTACGCCGGACAGATCCCCGACATCCGCATCGTCGGCATCATCGGGCCCCGGGGTGACGCCTACGAGGCGAACCGCACGATCACCGCCGACGAGGCCGAGGACTACCACTCGGTGCAACTCGCGACGCTGGCGGCCGCCGGCGTCGATCTCGCCGAGGGCATGACCTTCGGCAGCGTCGACGAGGCGATCGGGCTGTCCCGAGCCGCTGCGGCGGCCGGCGTGCCGCTCTCGATCTCGTTCACGCTCGACGCCGACCACCGACTGCTCTCCGGCGGCACGCTCGGCGAGGCGATCGAGCACATCGACGCGGTGACCGGCGACGCGCGACCGGCGTTCTACGGCATCAACTGTTCGCACCCGTACGAGTTCATGCCCGCGATCGAATCACGGCCCTGGTTCGAACGGGTGCGCGCGCTGCGCCCCAACGCCGCCATGGCCGACAAGATCTCGCTCTGCACGCTCGGACACCTCGAGGCGGGCGATCCGGCCCTGCTCGGGCGCCTCATGGGCGAACTCGCGGGCCAGCACCCGCACCTCGACATCTGGGGCGGGTGCTGCGGCACCTGGGACGACCACCTCGAGGAGATCGCCCGCACCGTGCGCGAGGTCCGCGCGACCTCCTGACCCGCGTCGGGGCCACCGAGTGGCGTGACGCGGCGACCGAGGTGCGGGCGGGCGCAGGACTGACCGACCGACCCGTTCGGCCGGCCCGCCCCTCAGAGCAGACGGCGGTCGGGGTCGGAGCCCACGAGGACCCCGGCGAGACCCAGCGCCAGCAGTACGAGACCGAGCGTCACGAGGACGGTCGCCGTCCGGGACCCGGTCGACGCGAGTTCGGTGGATTCCGCGGTTGCCCCGCAGACCTCCGCCGGGATCGTCGCCCCGGGGGTGGATGGCACCGCGGTCGTCGCGGTCGTCGCGGTCGTCGCGCCCGCCCCTTCGGGGCAGGACGCCGCGTCGGCCGCGTCGTCGCCCAGGGTGTCCGTGTTGCGCCGGGTCCCCGCTCCCGTCGTGCTCGTCGACGGCACCGTCGTGCTCGTCGTCGTGGTCGTGGTCGTGGTCGTCGTCGTGGTCGTGGTCGTGGTCGTGCTGGTCGTCGCCGCGGCCGACGCACGGTCCACCTTCACCGGGATGGTCTGGCGACCGACCGGCACGACCGTGTCACCGATCGCCGCGGAGTCCACGGCGAAGTGGAGCACTCCGGTCGGCGATGAGCCCGGACGACAGACCACGAGCGCGTCGAGTCGGACGATGATCCGCTCGCCGGCATCCACGTCCGTGACGATGAAGTCCACCCGCGACACTGCGCCACCCGCGGTCGGGTCGGGTGCGGCCGTGGTCACCACCGAGGTGATCGCCGATCCGCCGTCGTTGCGCTGACCGATGTCGCGAGCATCGATCGTGATGCCACCGGGGACCGGCACGAAGCCCGCACCGGGTTGGCCGGTCATCTCGGGGGACATGGCCACGACCACGCGCACATCGCCGGTGGTCGCATCGACGGGCGAGTCGATCGCGAGCAGGAACGACACCGTCGATCCGCAGCTCACCGGGCGCGGCGCGAGCGAGGGCATGAGGCCTCGGCCGTCGCCCCAGGTCCCGCCGCCCGTCGCGGGCGAGTAGGTCGCGGGGTCGGGCGCGCGCAGCGTGATGGTCGGGAGTCCGCGCGGCGCAGCCGACGCGGCGGACATCGCGCCCGTGACGACCGCGACGAGGCCGAGGGCCCCGGCGATGCGGGCGAGGGTCGACGGACGACCGATGGGGGAACGCATGGAACGACTCGGATCTGGGAAGTGCTTGCGGTCGGTTCGCCCCGTTCTACCGGATCGCGCGCTGCGCGCGCCGAGGC
>JBJTOY010000121.1:0-9687 GCA_046074845.1 Actinomycetes bacterium
GGCGGCACGGGCTGGGCCCGCCACGTGTTCTACGAGATCCCGGGCGGCGGGATGTTCGCGCTTTGGGACCTCCACGACGACAGCGTGCCGGCCGACCTCGACCCGTCGATCAGCCGGGCGCTGGGCCTCCCCGAGTGGACGAACCACCTCGCCTTCGACGCGCCCACCCTCGAGGACCTCGCGACCCGGCGCGACCGCTGGCTCGCGGCCGGGCAGGCCTGCCTCGAGGTGGACCACGGCTGGTGCACCTCGATCTACTGCCTCGACCCCAACCACATCCTCGTCGAGTGGTGCACGAGCACCCGCGAGTTCACCGATGCCGATCGGGCCGAGGCCCTCGAGCTGCTCACCGCCGAGGCCCCCGCGCCCACCGCACCCAAGGGCATCACCCTGCACACCCCGGACGGCGTCGCCCACCCCATGCCGACCGCCTGAGGCCCACCACGGGTGCCGCGCGGCGCGCGGCCGGGTTCAGGACGAGGGGTCGTGGGTGCGGGCGTCGAGACGGGCGATGATGCGCAGGAGCCGGGCGCGGTTGTACCGCTGGATCGCGATGAACGGCACGTTCGCCACGACCGCGTACACGACGTTCGGGATCACCGCGTACCAGACCACGAAGAACGGGAACACGACGACGGTCGCGAGGATCCACCAGTGCACCGCTTCGGCCCGCCGGGTCTCGGCGGCGAACCGCACGAGGTGCTCGCGGTCGTGCGCCCGCAGGTCCCGCTTGGAGAACCCTCCTGCGTAGAGCGCGCCGGCCTCGGGCAGGCGGTCCTTCCACCGCTTGATGCCGAGCCGCTCGTACCGACGCCCGTCGACCTCGGCCCCGCGCAGGCGGGACCACCAGGCGTCGTGATCGAAGCGCGTGAGCGGCGCGCGGTGCCCGAGGTACCCGAACCCGGCGCTCGCCGCGAACCACACCACGACGCACAGCAGGGCCTGGACCCACTTCGGCAGCACGACGACCGGCAGCACCAGCGCGAGGGTGGTCCCCATCACACGCCCCGGGTCGCGACCGTGCGACCCCGCCAGGTGGTCCGCCCGCGGACCGAGTGCACGAACGATCGCAGGAAGATCCCGAGGAACCCGGCGACGAGCAGCGGGAACGCCCACGGCGCCCACGGCCCGAACCGGCCGACCCGGCGCAGCAGCACGACGAGTTGCAGTGCGTAGGCGCCGTAGGCCGCGTACGCGACCGCGGTCGGCGTGGGGCCGCCCGACCACCACCCGAGCGACTGGATCGGCAGCATCCACCCGGCGACGAGGAGCCCCGTGATCCACACGAAGATCAGCGCCGTGCGCCAGGCCGGGATCGCGCCCGCGCCCCCGGCGAAGTTCTTCGTGAACCCCTCGACGAGTTGGCGCATCCCCTGCGGGTACATCCGGAACGAGATGACCCCGCGCCCGCCGAGGGCCGCGACCGGGAACCCGGCCCGGCGGTAGTGCTCGCCGAGCGCGATGTCCTCGAGGACCGCGGCCCGCACCGCGCCGTGCCCCCCGACCGTCTCGTAGTCGGCGCGGGACGTCACCATGCACGGGCCGAACGCACCCGCCACGCGGGGCCGGGGCGGCGCCGTCGCGCAGCCGACACCCATGACGCCGACGAGGTTGAAGATCGCGGCCAGCCGCTCGTGCGGGAGTTCGGTGCGATGGTACGGCTGCACCGACACCAGCCCGCCCCGCATCCGCTGCTCGGTCACGATGCGGGCCAGCCCGTCCGGCTCGAGGTCGGTGTCGGCGTCGAGGAACACGAGCGTCGCACGGTCCGTCGCCGCCGCCCCGACCGCGCACGCGTGCGGCTTGCCCGCCCAGCCGTCGGGGAGGTCCGGCGCGGCGAGCGTCGTCGCGCCCGCGGTCCGGGCGACCGCGGCCGTCGCGTCGGACGAGTGGTCATCGACGACCACGACCTCGACCCCGGCCGCCCGCGAGGCGTCGAGCGACGCGAGCAGGCGCGGGAGGTTGGCCTCCTCGTCGCGCGCCGGGACGATGACGACGACGTCGTCGAGCGCACCACCCGACGCGCCGCCCGACGCGCCGTTGGGCGCGGTGCCGGGCCGACCGTCGATCCCGCCGGTGAGCGGACGGGGCACCGGGAGGCGCCACAGCAACCACCACGCACCGAACCACCCGACGACCAGCGGCACGATCCGCGTGATGAACGTCACGGGCACCCATCGTACGGCGGGACGCTCGCGACCCGGCGCTAGGGTGCGCGAGGCGCCGTCCCCCTCCCGCGGCCGGGCCGGAGGGGGAACCATGGACTTCTCGATGAGCCCGAGGGCCGAGGAACTGCGAGCACGCCTCCAGGCCTTCGTCGACGAGCGGATCACGCCGGCCACGCCGATCTACTGGCAGCAGTTCGAGGAGTCCGGCGATCGTCGGTTCCACCCGCCGATCATGGAGGAGCTCAAGGCCGAGGCCCGGGCCCGCGGCCTCTGGAACCTCTTCCTCCCGAACGAGCGCTGGGGCGCGGGCCTCACGAACGTCGAGTACGCGCCGCTCGCCGAGATCATGGGGCGGTCGTTCCTCACCTCCGAGGCGACCAACTGCGCCGCACCGGACACCGGCAACATGGAGGTGCTCTCCGAGTTCGGGACCCCGGAGCAGCAGGAGCAGTGGCTGCTCCCCCTCCTCGACGGCGAGATCCGCTCCTGCTTCGCCATGACCGAGCCGTGGGTGGCGTCCTCCGACGCGACGAACATCCAGAGCCGCATCGAGCGTGACGGTGACCACTACGTCATCAACGCGCACAAGTGGTGGACGTCGGGCGCCCTCTCGCCCCGCTGCAAGGTCGCGATCCTCATGGGCGTCTCGGACCCGAACGCCGACAAGCACCGACGGCACTCGATGATCCTCGTCCCGATGGACACCCCCGGGGTGCAGGTGCGCCGCGGCCTCACGGTGTTCGGACACGACGCGGGCCCGGGTCACGCCGAGACGCTGTTCGAGGACGTGCGGGTGCCGGCGTCGAACATGATCGGCGCCGAGGGGATGGGCTTCGCGATCGCGCAGGCCCGGCTCGGACCCGGTCGCATCCACCACTGCATGCGCGCCATCGGGCTCGCCGAGCAGGCGATCGAACTCATGACCATGCGGGCCCAGATGCGGGTCGCGTTCGGCAAGCCGCTGGCCGACCAGGGTGTCGTGCGCGAGCGCATCGCCGAGAGCCGCCTCCAGATCGAGCAGGCCCGACTCCTCACCCTCAAGGCCGCATGGCTCATGGACACCGTGGGCGTGAAGGGCGCGCAGACCGAGATCTCGGCGATCAAGGTGGTGGCGGCGCGAGCCGCCACCGACGTGATCGACCGGGCCATCCAGGTGTTCGGCGGTGCGGGCGTGTCCGGCGACTGGCCGCTGGCCGACATGTACGCGCACGCGCGCACGCTCCACCTCGTCGATGGGCCGGACGACGTCCACCTCATGCAGATCGCCCGCCGCGAGCTCGGTCGCTTCGCCGACCTGCGGCCCGCGCCCTGATCGGGGCACGAGGGTGAAGGTCCGCATCGGGTTCATGCCCGCAGCCGGCCTGCCGGCCGACGCGGGCGCGTTCGCCTCGACGGTCGACGCGCTCGAGGACCTCGGCTTCGACTCGCTCTGGCTGTCCGAGCGCGTCTCCGGCCCGAACCCCGATCCGATCGTCGGTCTCGCGGTGGCGGCCGGCCGCACCACACGGATGAAGCTCGGCACGAGCGTGCAGGTGGTTCCCGGGCGCAACCCGGCCCTCCTCGCGCAGTCCCTCGCCTCACTCGACGTGCTGTCGGGCGGCAGGTTCCTGCCCGGTTTCGGGCTCGGCGGCGTGGACCCCCGCGAGCAGCAGGCCTTCGGCGTCACCCGCGAGGAGCGGGCGTCCCGCTTCGACGAGGTCATCCCCCTGCTGCGGCGCTTCTGGACCGAGGAGTCGGTGGACCACGAGGGTCCGCACTACCGCTACACCGACCTCCGGGTGCGGCCGCGCCCGATCCAGCGGCCGCCCGACATCTGGTTCGGCGGACGGGCGCGCTCCGAGCTGCGCCGGGTCGGGCGACTCGGCGACGGCTGGCTCGCGTCGTTCGCGATGCCCGAGGAGTGCGCAGCCGGGCGCGAGGTCATCGAGGCCTGCGCGGCCGAGCACGGTCGGACCATGGACCCCGAGCACTACGGCGCGATGGTCTTCGCCGCCGAGGCGGCCCTGCCCGAGGCACTGCTCCCCGTGCTGGCCGCGCGCAACCCGGACGTCGACCCTCGGGTGCTGATCCCGGTCGGACTCGACGCGCTCCATGCCCGGTGTGCCGAGTTCATCGCGGTCGGGTTCTCGAAGTTGGTCGTGGTGCCGATGGGCGGATCGGCCGAGCCGGGGCACGACCCGGCCGTGCCCCTCGGTGCGATCGCGGACGCCGTGCTCGACCTCGAGACCTGACCGCCGATGACGACCGGTGCTGCCGGAGGTGCGCCGGGGCTCCGGCGGGGCTGCAGCGGTCCGAACCGAGGGGTGTGACGGCGCCGAACGGCGTCGACCGCTAGAGGGTGATCACCTCGAGGGCCCCGTCGGCGTAGCGCGCCCGCAGCACCTTCTTGTCGAACTTCCCGACGCTGGTCTTCGGCACCTCGGCGATGAACGCCCAGCGCTCGGGCAGCTGCCACTTGGCGACGGCGCCGCCGAGGAACTCGCGCAGGCCCGCGGCGTCGACCGCGGCGCCGTCCTCGAGCACGACGCAGGCGAGCGGTCGCTCGTCCCAGCGCGGGTCCGGGACCGCCACGACGGCGGCCTCGCGCACCTCCGGGTGGGCCATGATCGCGTTCTCGAGCTCGACCGAGGAGATCCACTCGCCACCGCTCTTGATGACGTCCTTCGAGCGGTCGGTGATCTGGACGAAGCCCAGACGGTTCACGTGGGCGACGTCACCGGTGCGCAACCAGCCGTCGTCGAACTTCTCGGTCGAGTCGTCGAGGTAGTACGAACCGGTGATCCACGGTCCACGGACCTGGATCTCACCGACCGACTCGCCGTCCCAGTCCAGGACCGTGCCCTCGTCGTCGACGATGCGCAGCTCCACCCCGGGTACGACGCGCCCGGTGTGGGAACGCCAGTCCATCTCCTCGGTGGTGCCGGGCTCGACCCCGCGCGGCGGACGGGCCACCGCGGCGAGCGGACTGGTCTCGGTCATCCCCCAGGCCTGCAGCATCGTGATCCCGAACTCGGCCTCGAAGGCCTCGATGAGCTGGCGCGGGACCGCCGAACCCCCGCAGATGATCGTGCGGACGGATGAGAGGTCGACCGGGTTCGTCCGGGCGTGGCGCAGCATGTCGGCCCAGATCGTGGGCACCGCGGCCGAGTAGGTCGGCCGCGCCGCCTCGATGAACCGGCTCAGCGGCTCGGCCTGGAGGAACCGGGCCGGCATGTGCAGGTCGGCGCCGACGAGCCAGCCCGCGTACGGCAGGCCCCACGCGTTCGCGTGGAACATCGGCACGATGAGCAGGATGCGCTCGCGCTCGGAGATCGCGTTCGTCTGGGCGAAGCACGCGGCCATCGAGTGCAGCACGGTGGACCGGTGCGAGTAGACGACACCCTTCGGGTTGCCGGTCGTGCCGCTCGTGTAGCACATGGCCGCGGCGGCGCGTTCGTCGACCTCGGGCCACGCGAACCCGTCGGACTCGGCCGCCAGCAGCGTCTCGTAGTCGAGCACATCCGCGCCAGCCCCCGCTCGGTCGGCTGCGGACCGGAGTGCCGCGAGGCCCTCGGTCTCGGCGGGGCCGATGACGATGTAGTGCTCGACGGTGCGGAACGTGTGCGCGAGCGGCGTGATGATCCCCAGGAGGCTCGCGTCGACGATGACCGCTCGGTCCTCCGCGTGGTTCACGATGTACTCGAGCTGCTCCGGGAACAGGCGCAGGTTCAGCGTGTGCAGGACCGCGCCCATCCCCGGGATGGCGAAGTACGCCTCGACGTGCTCCTGGTGGTTCCAGCACAGCGTGGCGACCCGGTCGCCCGCGGTGATGCCGAGTCGGTCGAGTGCGGCGGCGAGCCGCTCGGCGCGTCCGGCGACCTCGGCGAAGGTCGCGGTGCGCGTGGCCTCGCCGTCGAAGGTGACCACCTCGCCGTCCGGATGCACGGCCCGCCCGTGCCGGAAGACCATCCCGACGGTCAACGGGTAGTCCTGCATCGTGCTCAGCATCTCGGTCCCCTCCACACCCCCGGCGCGATCGCCGGATCCGGGCGCCGAACGTAGCCGCCCGACGCACGGGGGTGCCTCGGCGCAGGGTCAGAAGTGCCAGAGCGCGCCGAGCACGAAGCCCAGCACCAGCAGCCCGCCGGCTCGTCGGGTGAGCAGGAACGCGTTCGGAGCGAACCACAGCGGCCACACCGGGTTCGGGATCGGCGAGGTGGCCGGCTTCGGCTGTCCGTACACACGCCAGACCCGCACGAGCAGCGGGAGCGAGAGGAACACGAGCAGCGTCCCGACCGGGAACCCGCCGACGATCACCAGCGCGGAGATCGCGAGGTAGAAGGCGATGAACATGCCCCGGGTCACCTGCCGGGCCGTCCGGTCGCCGAGGATTACCGGCAGGGTGTTCGTGCCCGCCGGACCGTCCCAGGGCGCCTTGTCGATGTGCTTGCCCATGAGCACGGTCGTGCAGAGGATCGCGTACGGCAGCGAGGCCCAGAGGACCGCGGCCGGGATCGAACCGGTCGCCGCGTCGTACACGCCGCCGACCATGAGCGGGCCCCACACCACGATGACCGTCGGCTCGCCGAGGCCCCGCTTCTTCAGGCGCAGCGGCGGCGCGGTGTACGCGACCGACAGCAGGAACCCGCCGAGTGCGAAGCCGACGATCGCCCAGCCACGGGCCAGCGCGAGCACGACCATGATGACGGCGCACATCGCGTTGACGCCGAACGCCAGGCGACGCAGTCCGTCGACGGTGATCACCCCGCTGAGCACCGGGTGGGGCGAGTACAGGTTGCGCGGGTAGTCCTCGGTGTCGGTACCCACCTCGACGTCGAACAGGTCGTTCATGAGGTTGTTCGCCATGTGGGCGAGCACGAGTCCGATCGTCGCGAGGAGGAACAGACCCCAATCCACCGGATCGCGGCGGAACACCGCGAGGAGTCCCGCTTGGGCCGCGGCGACGAGGGTCATCGGCAGGACACCGGCCCGGGTCAGGAACAGCCAGCGCGAGACGGCGTCCATCTCGCCCTCGGGCGGGTTCGTGGTGGCGAGCACCCAGAGCCAACGCCGACGGCGCGACGTCTGGGCGGGTCCGCCCGCGACGGCGTCCGGCACGGATCAGCCCCGCTTGGGCGGGCGCGGGATGAGCGCCGAGGTGCGGCGCCGGTAGGCCGCGAACTCCGGACGGCGGGCCTCGCTCCGGTCGTCCAGCATCGGGATGCTCGCACCGAGGAACATCGCCACCATCGCGACCACACCGACGCCGGTCCACCAGTACCCGACCCCGACCGCGAGGGCGAAGAGGTACATCGAGAGCCAGAACATGATCTCGCCGAGGTAGTTGGGATGCCGCGAGTAGCGCCAGAGCCCGCGGTCCATCACCTGCCCCGGGGCCTTCACCTTGGCGAACGCCCGCATCTGCTCGTCGGCGACGAGTTCGAGCAGGGCGCCGCCGATGCCGACCACCGTGGCGATCACGTCGAGTGGTCCGAGGGCGTTACCGGTGCGAGCGAGCGCGACCACGATCGGCAGGCTCCCGAGCCAGAGTTGGATCGTCGGGAACAGGTGCACCGCGAGGAGGCTCACGAGGAAGCGCGGCATCCTCGCCTTCCCGTACATGTCGACGTAGCGCCAGTCCTCGTGGTGGAGTCCGGGCCAGCCACGCGCCCAGTTCGCGGTGAGCCGCACGCCCCAGACCATGACGACGACGAGCACGAGGGCGGTACGGGTGCCGTCGATCCCCGAGGCCTGCGTGGCGAGCCACACCGCGCCGAGGGGCGGGATGACGCTCCAGTAGGCGTCGAACATCGAGCCGTTGCCGGTGGCGCACGAGGCCAGGTAGATCACGACCGTCGCGCACGCGTACCCGACCGCGATCGCCCAGTACGGGCTCGAGATGCCGACGAGGGAGGAACCCCACCACATCGCGGCGCCCGCCACCACGTAGGCGAGCAGGACGATGAGGAGGGACGCGCCGCGACTCTGCGGCCCCCGGTACCGGTGCTCGGTCATCGGTCGGTGCGGCTCAGAGGAACACGACGACGTCGCCGTCGCCGGCCGCCGAGATGCGCTCCGGGGCCTTGCGGAGCGAGAAGGACAGCACCGTCCACATGATGCCGGTGATGACCGCCGAGATCCCGACCAGCAGGAAGATCGCGCCGACCCCGATGTTCGGCCAGACGACGAACACGACGCCGACCGCGATGCCGAGCACGCCGAGCAGCAGGCGCCAACCCCACGCGTAGCCCTTGTCGGCGAAGGCCGAGACGACCCGGATGAGCCCACCCAGCAGGAAGCCGATGCCCCAGACGATGGCGATGACCTTCACGGTGACGTCGGGCCAGAAGGCGATGAGCGCGCCGGTGCCCATGAGCACGATGCCCGCGACGACGGCCGGGGTGCGGTTCACGGCGTGACGGGAGTGGACGAGGTCGACGATGCCGACCACCACGAGGTACAGACCCACGACCCAGGCGACCGTCTCGGCCCCCTTGACCGGCTCGAACAGGAGCCAGATGCCGAAGGCCAGCGACAGGATCCCGGCCACGAGGAGGACCCACCAGAGCTTCGCCGCCGCCTTGGCCACCTCCGAGAGCGGCACCGCGGTCCCCACCACCATCTCGTCACCCATCGTCGTCCCTCCCGTGGCCCGGCCCGTGCAGGTCGGGGTCAGACGCGCCGGCGGGCCCAGTCGTAGGTGACGCGGGTGCCGAGGAGCACGTCGTGGATCCCATGATTCTTACGGCTCAGCGCGACGAAACCGAGGATCCACGGTGCGGCGGCACACAGCAGGGCCCGGAGGACCGCCCGCCCCCAGCCCAGGCCTGTCCCGTCGGTGCGGGCGACCCGCAGTCCGAGGATCGCCTTCCCGAGCGTGCGGCCGCCGCCGCCCCACCCGATCGCGAAGACGAGGACGAGGAGCAGGTACTGCGCGACGACGATGACGATCGGATCGGGCTGCCAGGTCGCGAGGCGGCGATCGGAGCCGACCACGTAGCGCAGGAGGCCGATGCCCACCATCGTCCCGAGCAGGATCCCCTGGGCCACGAGGAAGTCGACGAGGTCCGCGAGCGCCCGCGACACGATGCCGGCCTCCTGACCCTGGAGCGCGGCGGCGCGGGGGTCACGGATCGTCGTCACGCCGGATCCTCCGAGTCGGGCGCGTCGGGCGGGGTCGTCGGGCCCTCGGCCTCGGCAGCATCGGGACGTCGGACCCGCCAGTCCTGCCCCACGTGCGCACGCTCGCGTCGACGTCGGAGCAGCAGCGCGTCCACCACCCGGTTCACGAAGGTGTCGAGTTGCATCGACTGGATCCGGGCCGAGTCGACGATGTCGCCGGTCACCGTCCCGGTGGACTCTCGCACGATCTGCCCGATGTCGACCGTGTCGAGGACCTCGGCCGCCATCGGCGCGATGTCGACCCGCTCCATGATCCGGTTCACGTCCACCCGGCCGACGATCGCGTCGACGTCCACCCGTCGCACGAGCGCGTCCACGTCGACCCGGGCGACGATGGCGTCCACGTCGATCTGCTCCA
>JBJTOY010000122.1:0-15053 GCA_046074845.1 Actinomycetes bacterium
CGTGCCCGTGCACGTCCGCTCGAGCTTCACCTGGGAGCCGGGCACCTGGGTCGTTCAGGAGGACCCCTCGATGGAGCAGGCGATCGTCAGCGGAGTCACCCACGAGACCGCGGAGGCCAAGGTCACGATCTCGCGCGTCCCGGACGAGCCGGGCGTCGCCGCCCGGCTGTTCCGTCGGCTCGCCGACAGCGAGATCAACGTGGACATGATCGTGCAGAACGTGTCGACCGATGGGCACACCGACATCTCCTTCACCGTTCCGGAGGTCGACCTGACGCGCACGCTGCAGGTCGCCGAGGAGATCGCGACCTCCGTGGGCGCGAGCGGCGTGGCGGCGGACCCGGACATCGCGCGGGTCTCGATCGTCGGGGCCGGCATGCGCACCAACCCGGGCGTGGCGGCCACGATGTTCGAGGTGCTCGCCGCCGAGGGTGTCAACATCGAGATGATCAGCACCTCGACGATCCGGACCTCGTGCGTGGTCCGGTCCGGCGACGTCGAGCGGGCCGCCCAGGCCCTGCACTCGGCGTTCGGGCTGGACGCGGGCTGACGATGGGCGTGCGCATCGGCGTCATCGGGGCGACCGGACTGGTCGGCCAGGAGATGCTGCGACTCATCGATGAGCGCGACTTCCCGGCCGACGAGGTGCGGGCGTACGCGTCGCCGCGCTCGGAGGGTCGGGTGCTCACCTCGGGGGAGCGGGAGATCACCTGCGAGGTGCTGCGCGACGGCTGCTTCGACGGCCTCGACATCGTGATCGTCGACGTCGACGATCCGATCGCGCTCGAGTGGGCCCCGGTGGCCGCGGCGGCCGGTGCGCGCGTCGTCGATTACTCCGCGGCGTTCCGCAGCGAGGCCGACGTGCCACTCGTGGTGGCCGAGGTCAACCCCGACGACCTCCTCGACCTGCCGCGCAACATCGCATCGTGCCCGAACTGCACCACGATGGTGCTGCTCACCGCACTCGCGCCGCTCCACCGCGCCGCCGGCATCGACCGCATGGTGGTGTCGACCTACCAGGCGGTGAGCGGCGCCGGACAGGCTGGCATCGACGAACTCGACGAGCAGTGGGCGGCGCGGGCCCATGACCTCGTCCCGCTGCGCCGGGCCGCGGCCATCGACGGCACGATCACCCCGGGCAAGGTGTGGGGCGCGCCGATCGCAGGGAACGCGATCCCGGTCGCCGGTTCGGTCAAGGAGGCCGGCTACACCTCGGAGGAGTGGAAGCTCGTCCGCGAGACCCACAAGATCCTCCACGACGACTCGATCCGGGTCACCGCGACCTGCGTGCGCGTGCCGGTGTACGTCGGGCACTCGATGACCGCCAACGTGCAGTTCCGGTCGGCCATGGACGCCGCGCGGGCGGCCGAGCTGCTGGCCGACGCGCCGGGTGTGCGCCTCGTCGACGGCGGGGCCGGGGCGCCGACGGCGCTCGAGGGCGCCGGCATCGACCCGGTGCTCGTCGGCCGGTTGCGCGACGACCCGACCCAGGCGAACACGATCGACCTCTGGGTGACCGGGGACAACCTCCGCAAGGGGGCGGCCCTCAACGCCATCCAGATGGCTGAGATCCTCGTGGCCCACGGCTGAGGGCCGCCACCGCGTGTCGGCCCACACGCGGGTACCGCACGCGCCTCCCGCACGCGCCTCCCGCACGCGAGGACGGCGCCCCGGAGGGCGCCGTCGACGGTGGTCGGGATGCCGGGATTTGAACCCGGGGCCTCAGCGTCCCGAACGCTGCGCGCTAACCAAACTGCGCTACATCCCGAAGGGGTGGTGAGTGTAACCGGGTGCCGCTCAGGCCTCGCCCTCGACCGCCCGGACCGGGCTGAGCAGCCGCTTGATCGCTCGGCGCAGCTGACCGGCGTCGACCGGCTTCACGAGCACGGCGTCGGCATCGGCACGCTGGGCGATGTGGCGGTCGGCCTCCCGGTCGAGCAGCAGCAGGATCGGCAGCTCCGGGAGACGACCGGCGGCGGCCTCGAGGCGCAGGTCGATCGCGGTGGCGATGCCGCCCTGGTTCGCGATCTGGAGATCGAGGATCACGAGGTCCGGCGCGTCGGCGGCGACGGTCGTGCGCACGTCCTGCCCGCGGGTGACCTCGACGACACGCTGGCCCGGTCCGGTGAGGCTCGTGCGGATCTGGTCCCGCACCCAGGCGGCTTCGGCGGCGACGAGGATGGTGGTCACGGGCCGGAGGCTATCGCCGGTCGGCGGTGACCCCTCGACCGGGTGCGTTCAGGTCCCGTCCGGCGCGAGCAGGCGCTCGGCGATGGCGTCGAGCGCCTCGACATCGTGGACGTCGTGGGGCAGGAAGGCCACGAACGACACCGCAGCCCCGGTGCCGAGGCGCATCCGGACCCCCTCGAGGTGGCGCCGTTCCCGTGCCGCGACCTCCTGGAAGTCCCCGAGGGTCTCGAGGCGGTCGGCGAGCCGGCGACGGGCCGCCTCGACGGGCGCGTCGGCCGCGGGGAGGGCGCGCAGCGCGGCGGCGCGAGCGTGGAGGACGTCGCCCCGTTCGGTCCCGAAGTGTGGATGCACACGGTTGACCACGAGCCCGGCCACCCGGAACCCGTGATCGCCGATCGCCTGCGCGAAGTACTCGGCCTCGAGGACGGCGTCCCGGCGGGGTGAGGTCACGAGCACGAATCGGGTGGTCGGCTCCGCGATGACCTCACGCACCCGGCGCGCCCGGTCCCGAAATCCCTCCTCCATGCCCTCGAAGGCCCGGAAGAAGGCGACGATGTCGTCGACGACCTCGGTGCCCACGACGCGACTCGCGGTGCGCACGAGGGCCTGCACCGCGACGCCGGCGACCCGCAGACCGGTGCGGGCGGGCGCGACGAGGACGCGGAACACCCGGTTCTCGAGCAGGCGCAGCAGACGCTCGGGCGCGTCGAGGAAGTCGAGCGCATGGCGGCTCGGCGGCGTGTCGATGACGATGAGGTCGAAGTCGCCGTCCTCGTGCAGCTCGTGCAGCTTCTCCATCGCCATGTACTCCTGCGTGCCGCCGAGAGCCGAGGAGATCGTCCGGTAGAAGCCGTTGTCGAGGATGCGGGCCGCCTGCGCCTCATCGGCGGCGTGGCGGGCGACGAGTGCGTCGAAGGTCGCCTTCGGATCGAGCATCATCGCCGAGAGGCGTCCGCCCGGGACCGAGTCGGGCCGGGACCAGTGCGTCGGATCGATGACGACCGGATCGGGTGCGAGCGCGGGCAGCCCGAGCGCGTCGGCGAGACGCTTCGCCGGGTCGATGGTGACGACGACGGCCCGTCGGCCGGCTCGGGCCGCATCGATGGCGAGCACCGCGGCCGTGGTGGTCTTGCCGACCCCGCCGCTGCCCGCGCAGATGATGACGCGTGAGGAGTCGATGAGTTCCCGGAACGTCGTCATCGCGGAACTCCGGGATCCTCGAGCGCATCGATCGCCGCGCCGAGTGCGGTCGCCAGCGCGTCGATCTGGGGCCGTCCGATGTCGGCATCGAAGATGAACGGCAGGTGGAGCTGTGCCAGCGGCAGCGCCGCGGCGAGGTGCGCGGCCTGGGCGTGCTGCACCTCGCGCCGGGCCCGTCGGAACGCGGTCGCCGCGGCGAGGTCGTCGACCTCAGCGATCGAGAGCGGGACGTCGAGCGCTGCGGCGTCGGCCGCGATGGCGGTGGCGTGCGTGTCGTCCTCAGGCGCGCCGATCTCCGGGTAGATCCCGTTCACGACCACGGGCATGAGGGACACGCCGACGCGGTCCTCGAGCGCGAACGCGGTCTCGGTGGCCTCGCGCACCGGGGTCTCCTCGGGCGCGGTCACGAGCAGCACCTGGCATCGTGCCGGATCGGACAGCATGGCGACCACGTCGGCCGCCTGGTGCCTGATCGGGCCGACGGCCACGGCGTCGAGCAGGCCGAGCGGCGAGGTGAGGAAGGTCACGGCGTGACCGGCCGCGGGTGCGTCCACGAGGACGAGGTCGAACGTGGGGCCCATCTCGATGCTCTTCACCTTGCCGAGCACGAGGATGTCCTTCATGCCCGGCACGGCGGTGGCGATCACGTCGAGGAGCCCCGTCGTCCCGAGCCGACGCGCGATCCGGCCGAACCCGTTGCCCTCGAGCCAGTCGACGAGCGCCTCGTCGGGGGTGAGCGTCCGGCCGCGCACCCCGGGTGCGAGATCGATCTCCTCGTAGGTCAGGTCGGGCACGCCGAAGGCGGACGCGAGTCCGGACTTCCCCTCGACCTCGACGATGAGGACCCGCAGCCCGAGGCGGGCGGCGAGCACCGCGAGGGCCGCCGTGACGGTGGTCTTCCCGACGCCGCCCTTCCCGGCTACGACCACGACCCGGGCGCTGGTACAGAATCGGCGCTGGTCCATCGCCCCCGATGCTACGGGAGACCCTGTGCGCCACCGCCGTCGACTCGCCACGATCCTCCTGGGCGTCGCGTGCCTCGTCGCGGGGACGGCGGGGACCGCCGGCGCGAGCGGTCGCGGGGCGCGCACGGAGGCGGCGGTCTCCTCGGGTCGCGGGGGCATCATCGTCGTGCAGGTCAAGGGCCTCCTCGACCCGCCGAACGCCCGGCTCATCACGAGCGCGATCGAGGACGCGAACCGGGCGCGGGCCTCAGTGGTCGTGCTCGACATCGATTCGGACGGCGCGGTCGACCTCGACCTCGAGCCCGTCCTCGCCGCGATCCGTTCCTCGCGCGTCCCCGTCACCACCTGGGTCGGACCCGCGGGGTCCGAGGCCAAGGGGGCGGCGGCGGTCATCGCTGCGGCGTCGGCCGTCCTCGGGGTCGGATCCGGATCCCACATCGGACCCGCCCACCCGGAGGCCCGCGACACGACCGAGCCTGCGCGCTCGGCGGTCGCGGCCCGGCTCGCCCGTCTGAGCGAGCGCAACGGACGCGACGCAGCCGCGGCCCGGGACCTCGTCGCGGCCCGGCTCGACGCCCGCACCGTGACCGCGTCGGGGGCGGCGGATCGGATCTGCGGGCGCCCGGCGAACGGCGACGGCTGTGCGACCCTCGGTGACTTCGTGGTCCGCATCGACGGTCGGGTGGTCACCACGGCCCGGGGCGAGGTCCGGCTCGACACCTCGAAGGTGATCGGGCAGGGCCAGGATCGTCGGCGCCAGCCGAACCAACCGGTGGCGTTCCGGAAGTTGACGCTCGCCGGTCAGGCCGAGCACACCCTCACGAACCCGTCGATCGCCTACGCGCTCCTCATCATCGGCCTCGCGCTCATCGTGTTCGAGTTCTTCACGATCAGCATCGGTCTCGCCGGCGGCGCCGGTGCGCTCGCGGTGATCGGCGCCTGCGTGGGCTTCTCCCACCTGCCCGTCACCTGGTGGGGGATCGCGCTCCTGGGGCTCTCGGCGTTCGCGTTCGCGGTCGACGTGCAGGTGGGACGGCCCGCGGTGTGGAGCGGCATCGGCACGGTCGCACTCATCACCGGGTCGCTGTTCCTCTACACGGGTTCCTCGAGTCTCGCGGTCCCGTGGTGGCTCGTCATCGTGATGGTCGCCTCGGCGCTGCTCTTCTACCTGGGTGGAATGCCGATCGCGGTCCGGTCGCGGTTCTCGACCCCGACGGTGGGTCGTGAGTCGCTCATCGGCGAACTCGGCGAGGCCGCGGTCGCGATCGACCCGGACGGCGTGGTGCTCATCGACGGCGCTCGGTGGCGCGCCCGGACCAACCGGGCCACACCGATCCCCGCCGGCGCTCAGATCCGCGTCGTCGAGGTGCTCGGTCTCGTGCTCGAGGTCGAACCCGAGGAGGGCGGCGCGAAGGACTACCGCGAGATG
The DNA here is from genome assembly GCA_046074845.1 of Actinomycetes bacterium. Classification (GTDB taxonomy): domain Bacteria; phylum Actinomycetota; class Acidimicrobiia; order IMCC26256; family IMCC26256; genus IMCC26256. The sequence goes on from JBJTOY010000122.1 coordinate 5,785, forward strand.
CGGCGGGGCCGGGTCGGCGACCCCGAGGGTGACACGACCGGCTGATCCGCCGGCATCCCGTCGCCCACCGGTATCCGCTCGGCGAGGTAAGGCGGCGTCACGGGCTCGGCGCAGGTGGCCGCCGACGTGCCCCGCGCCGAACGGCCCTGAGGGGTCACCGGACTCGCTCCGGCTCAGGTGCGGACGCGCCCGAACCCCTCGAATCCTCAGGGAACCGGGCGATTCCGGGCATCGGCGCCCGCATCGGTCCGCCCCTTGTGAGCCCGCGGACCCGGCGATAGGTTCGGCCCGCGGGCACCCGGCGGAGAAGGTGCCCCGGGAGTCGACGACCCATGCGACAGACCACGACCATCGATGCCTGGCAGGTCCGGGCCGCGTGCCGCGGTCCGGAGTCAGCACTGTTCTTCCCGCCGACCACGAGCGAACGCCGCGAGGAGCGCGACCTGCGCGAGCGGCGTGCGAAGGCGATCTGCGCGACCTGCCCGGTGCAGCGCGAGTGCCGGGCCTACGCGCTGTCCATCCGCGAACCGCACGGCATCTGGGGCGGGCTCAGCGAGGCGGAGCGTCGACACCTGCTCGACGCGTGAGCGGCGCCGGAACGCCGGCGCCCCCGAAGCCGCGACGTCGGTCGAACCCGTAGCATCGTCCCCGTGACCCGGGACGGTGGCGTCGACGCGAGCGTGACCCCCGGCGCCCGCGAGGCCGCCACGGTCCTGCTCGTGCGCGACGCCCCGGCGCTCGAGGTCTTCATGCTGCGCCGCAACCTTCAGTCCGCGTGGAACGGCGGTGTGCACCTGTTCCCGGGTGGCGCGCTCGAGCCGGGCGACCGCGACGATGCGGTGCGGGTCCGGTGCCCGGACCGCAGCGACGCCGACGCGAGCGCTCGGTTGGGACATCGCAGCGGCGGGCTCGGCTACTGGGTCGCGGCGATCCGCGAGGCGTTCGAGGAGGCCGGCGTGCTGCTCGCCCGCCACGGGGACGGACGGGCCCTCGATCCGCAGGACGCGGCGTGGGCACGCCTCACCGAGGCCCGGGACGCGCTCAACGCGGGTGATCTCGACCTGCGTGCGGTCCTCGAGGACGAGGAGCTCATCCTCGAGGTCGATGCCCTCGAGGTGTTCGCGCACTGGGTCACGCCGCCCGGGCAGATCCGGCGCTACGACACCTGGTTCTTCGTGGCCGCCGCCCCGGCGGGTCACACCTACGAGCACGATGCGATCGAGACCGTGGCCTCGGTCTGGATGCGTCCCGAGGACGCAGTGACGGCGAACGATCGTGGTGAGATCGATCTCATCCTCCCGACGCGCCGGAGCCTCGAGGTCCTGTGCGCGTTCCCCGATGCGGCGTCGGTGCTGGCCCACGCCCGCCGGGTCGGCGGCGACGGCACGCACCGGGTCCGGATGGTCGACGACGTGGGCGGCGGCGAGTGCATCCCCGTCCCGGGCGACGCGGGCGTCGGGGCGGCGTCGTGAGCGAGTTCCCCGTCGGGGTGGCGGTCGCCATCTCGCCGCTCGTGCGTCGGGTGGTCGCCCCGAACGCGGGGCACATGACGGGGCCCGGCACCAACGCCTACCTCGTCGGGGTCGACGAGGTCGCGGTCATCGATCCCGGCCCCGACGAGGCCGCCCACGTCGAGGCGATCCTCGGTGCCGCGTCGGGACGCATCCGGTGGATCGTCCTCACCCACACGCACGTCGACCACTGGCCGGCCGCGGTGACGCTGGCGGCCCGCACCGGCGCGCCGATCCTCGCCCACCCGACCCGGGAGCCGGGGCTGCGCCTCGACGGACGCCTGCGCGACGGCGACGCCATCGAGGGGAGCGAGTTCCGACTCGAGGCCCTCCACACGCCCGGCCACGCGCCGAACCACCTGTGCTTCCGGCTCGTGGAGGAACGGGTGCTGTTCACCGGCGACAACGTGCTCGACGGCATGTGGTCCGTCGTCTCGCCCGATCGGGGTGGCGACATGGCGACCTACCTCGCGTCACTGCAACGCATGCGGGCGGTGCGCAGCGCCTGGCTCGCTCCGGCGCACGGTCACGCGATCGAGGACGCCCGGGCCCGCATCGACGAGTACCTGCAGCATCGGCGCGATCGCGAGCGGCAGATCCTGCGCTCCGTCCGACACGAGCCGACGACGATCCCGCGTCTGGTGGCGCGGCTGTACCCGGACCTCGTCGAGGCGCTCGTGCCGGTGGCGCAGCGACAGGTGCACGCGCACCTGCTCAAGCTGCGCGACGAGGGCGCGGTGACCGGGCGCAGCTCGCGCACGGTCTGGCGCGCCGCCTGAGTCCTCAGGCCTCGCGCGCGTCGAGCGCGGCGGCGGCCGCCTCGAGGATCCGGGCCGTGCAGCCGGCCATGTCGAGGGGCGGGAGCAGCTCGGTCGCGATGCGGGCGGCGAGGTCGCGGAACGCCTCGGCCGCCGGACCGGTGCCGGCGAGTGCGACCGGAGCCCCGGTGTCGCCGCCCTCACCGACCGCGGGTTCGAGCGGGATGCGGCCCACGAGGGGCGCGCCCGTGCGTTCGGCGAGCGCGGCGCCACCGCCCGAGCCGAACACGGCGATGCGTTGGCCGTCGGGCAACGCGAGCTCGCTCATGTTCTCGACGATCCCGGCGACGTGCAGGTGCGATCGCCGGGCCATGTCGGCGACCCGCGCCGCGACCTGTTGGGCCGCCCGGGCGGGCGTGGTGACCACGAGCATCTCGGTCTGGGGCAGCAGGCGGGCGAGTCCCATCTGCACGTCGCCGGTGCCCGGTGGCATGTCGACGAGCAGGTAGTCGAGCGCGCCCCAGCGCACGTCGGTGAGGAACTGCTCGAGCGCCTTCGTGAGGATGAGGCCGCGCCACATCAGCGCGCTGCCCTCGTCCTCGACGAGGAAGCCCATCGACACGATCCGGAGCAGGCCCGGGCCGACCGGGAGTTCGTTCGGGTCGATCTTCCCGTCTGAGCCGCCGAGCCGTTGGGCGACGCCGAGCATCCGGGGGACGGAGAAGCCCCAGATGTCGGCGTCGAGCACGCCGACGGTGAACCCGCGGGCGGCGAGCGCGGCGGCGAGGTTCACGGTGACGCTGCTCTTGCCGACCCCGCCCTTGCCCGACGCGATCGCCAGCACGCGGGTCGTCGCCGGGATCTCGGTCTCGGGCGCGCGGTCCTGGGCCCGCCGGCGTGCGACGTCCATCGTGTGTGCGCGCTGGGCCGCGGTCATCTCGATCCAGTCGACGCCGACCTCGTCCACCCCGGGCAGGGACTCGACGCGGGCGATGACCTCGCGCTTGATCTGGGCTCGCAGCGGGCAGCCGAGGGTGGTGAGCACGATCTCGACCCGGGCCGTCCCGTCGACGAGCTCGACCGCGCCGACCATGCCGAGGTCGGTGATCGGGGCGCCGAGCTCCGGGTCGAGCACCCCGCCGAGGATGGCGCGGATGCCCTCGGCGGTGGCGACCGGTGCACTCGGTTGCGGGTCGTTCGTGGTCACGGAGGTGTCACCTCGGGCGGGGCGGACGCAGGTCGGGTGACGCGTCGCCGGGACTGCCACGTTACGACGCGGCCGTGCCGGTCGGCCGCCGGGAATGGTGACCGACCGGGCGCGGTTGTCCCCGGTGACCCGGCGAGGGGTGGTGACCCGCGTCCGTCGGGTACCCTGCAGGCCACTCGACGTCGGGGGATGCCCCGACCCCGACCCCTCGTGGAGGTCACATGTTCTCGGTCACCGACTCCCGGTCGCAGTTCCTGCTCACCGACTCGGCCGCGTCCAAGCTCAAGGAGCTCATCGAGGCCGAGGACCAGCCCGGCCTGGCCCTGCGCGTGGCGGTGCGGCCCGGCGGCTGCTCCGGCTTCTCGTACGAGATGTTCTTCGACGGCGACATCGCCGAGGACGACGTGCGCAGCGAGCAGGGCGGCGTGCAGGTGGTCGTCGACCCGGCGTCGATGGCCCACCTCGGCGGTGCGTCGCTCGACTACAAGGACGGACTCCAGGGTGCCGGGTTCCACATCTCGAACCCGAACGCGCAGCGCACCTGCGGCTGCGGCCAGTCCTTCTCCTGATCCGTTCGATTCCTTCGGTGAGCGGTCCTCGCGTGCGGTGCACGAGGGGGCCGCTCGTCGCGTCCGGGAGGCACGCATGAGCAGTTGGATGGTCGTCACCTCGGTCGACAACTTCCAGCGGACGATCGACCTCGGCTTCACGAAGCAGGGGTTCAAGGCCCGCCAGCGCAAGAAGGTGATGGAGCAGATGGCGCCGGGCGACGACCTGCTCTACTACGTCACCGGCGTGCAGGTGTTCGCGGCGACGGCCCGCATCACCTCGGACGGGTACGAGGACCACGAGCTCATCTGGACCTCGAAGCCGGGTGAGGACTACCCGTGGCGAGTGGCGGTACGGCCCGACCGGGTGCTCGTCGAGGAGGACTGGATCCCGACCTCGGAGATCGCGCCGGGCCTCGAGTACGTGCAGAAGTGGCCGGCCGAGCACTGGAAGCTCGCGTTCCAGGGCAACCTCCACCGCATCCCCGACGAGGACTTCGCGACGGTCCGCGCCGCGCTCATGGGTGGCCGCCGCCTCGCCATCCCGGCGAAGAATGCGACCGCGAAGAAGGCGACCGCGAAGAAGGCGACCGCGAAGAAGGCGACCGCGAAGAAGGCGACCGCGAAGAAGGCGACCGCGAAGAAGGCGACCGCGAAGCGGTAGCGACGCGGGTCGTTCGGCGTCAGGCGCCGACGCGGTCGAGGAGGCCGCGGATCTCGTCGGTGGCGAAGGCACCGTCGAGCCGTTCCTGCACCGTCCCGTCGGCCCCGACCGTGAAGAGCCACGGCTCGCTGTCGAGGCCCCAGTCCTGCACCGTCGGCACGAGTTGGGTGCCCTCGGTCGACGCGTATATCTCGACGTGCACGAAGTCGATGGACTCGGCGTACTCCGGTGCGACGGCGAGCAGCTGGTTGAGGACCGGTCCGCAGTAGCGGGTCTGGCACCGAGCCGGGGTCGCGAACATCACGGCGACCGGCCGACCGCGCCCGATCACATCGCTGAGCGACCTCGCGTGCAGCGGGCAGGCTGGCTCGCGCGTGCAGACGGGGTCGACGCCGAGCGTCGCGATCGAGGTCGGTGACGCGGCCACCGGGGCACGATCGCCGAGCACGGGCGCGATGGCCTGCTCGGACACCTGGAAGTACGCCGTCGCGTCCCGGCCGTCGAGCGTGGCGCGGGCCTCCCACACCCCGGCGCGCGGCAGCAGCAGCGGGGCGGTGAAGATGCCGCGTCCGGCGGGCAGACCCTCGGTGTGGAGGGTCGCCGGGATGACGTCGCCGAACGCACCGTCCTGCGGTCGGATCGAGACGGTGGCCTCCCCGGCGTCGACGAACTCCTCGCCGCGGGTGAAGATGAACGCGAACCGTTGGGGTCGGGGATCGACGTACAGATCGCTCGAGACGATGAGGGCCTGGAGTCGGTCCGACCGCGTCGTCGAGGTCGTGGATCCGGAGGACGAGGACCCGCCGCACGCGGCGAGGGCCGCGGCCCCGCCGGCGGCGAGGCCGGCGCCGAGGAAGGCACGACGGGAGAGGTCGGGGGTGCGCATCGCCCTATCCTCGCAGCCGGAGGTGGCGCGTGTCCGATCACGTCTCGTTCGAACTCGATGGGGTGGAGGTCTCGGTCGCGCCGGACGCAGGCGAGACGCTGCTCACCGTGCTGCGCGAGCGGCTGGGCGTCACCGACGTGAAGGACGGATGTGCACCCCAGGGTCAGTGCGGGTGCTGCACGGTGCTCGTCGACGGCGACGCGCGTGTGGCCTGCGTGACGCCGGTCGCCCGGGTCGCGGGTCGGCGGGTCACGACGGTGTGGGGTCTCGAGCCGGGGTGGCGGGACGACGCGGCGGCGGCCCTCGTCGCGACCGGCGGGTCGCAGTGCGGCTTCTGCACCCCGGGCATCATCGTGCGCGCGGCGGCGGCGACCGCCAAGGGTCGCGGCGACGGTGCCGGCCTCGGCCGCGCGCTCGCGGCGCACGTGTGTCGGTGCACCGGTTGGCAGACGATCGTCGAGGCGTTCACGGATCTGCGTGACGGCGTCGTGCCGGGGCCGCGGGACCTCGACCGCGCGGCCGAGCGGGCGCGCCTCGAGGGCGGGGTCGCGCAGCGCGTCGACCGCGCCGTCCCGCTCGGCGGGGCCGAGTTCGCCGACGACGCGGCACCACGCGACGCACTCGTCGCGGTGCTCCGGCCGGCGGGTTCGGAGGCCCCGGCCGAGATCGTCGACGGCACGGCGTGGGTGATCGGTCCCGACCTCGCCACGGCACGGCGGACGGCCGGGACCGTGCAGGGCCGGCGGACGACGGTCGACGACCGGCCGCCGTTCCCCGCGCCCGCGACGCCGATCGGCGGCTACGCGCTCGCGACCGGTTGGGTCGACCCGGCCTACCTCGAGCCCGACGCGTCGTGGTGCGTGCCGGGCGGGGAGCCCGCCTCGGCCCGGGGCAACGGCGGCGGGTTCGGCGGGAAGGCGGCATCGATCGCGCCCGCCGCGGCCCGGGCGCTCGCGGATCGGCTCGAGCGACCGGTGCGCGTCGTGCTGAGTCGCGAGGACGTCGTGCGCCGTGCACCGAAGCGGGCGCCCATCGCGGCCACCGCCACCTTCGACGGTCGGGTCGTGCGCATCGACGGGGTGTGTGCGGCGGGCGGCGAGGAGTCGCTGGCCGCGGCCGCAGCGGTGGCGTCCCCCTACGGGATCGGCATCGAGGCGGACTGGCGGCCCGCGGTGATCCCGGGCCCGGCGGTGTCCGGGGCCCTGCGGGCGGCCGGATCGGCCGAGACCGCGGTGCTCGTCGAGGGTGCGCTCACCGCGGCCGGGGCCGATCGGCTCGGGCTCGTGGCGGCCGGGCGCGCCGCCGCGGTGCTGCTCGACACCTGCGTGGCGAACGCGGAGGGTGCGCTCGCCGGGGCCCGGGTCGAGGTCGACGCGACCTCCGGGTGCATCGAGGGGGTGCAGGTGCGCGTGGCCGCGGGCGATCCGCTCGACGACGTCGTGCTGCGGTCGTACGCGATCGGCGCCGCGCACATGGCGCTCGGGTGGGTGCTCACCGAGGGACTCGCCGTCGACCCGGAGACCGGGGAACCGCTCGACCTCACCATCCGCTCGCTCGGCATCATCCGAGCCCAGGCCGTGCCTCCGATCGAGGTCGGCATCGTCGACGAGTCGGGCCCGCCGCGCGCCCGGGCCTCCGACGCGGTGTTCGCCGCGGTCGCCGCGGCGACGGTGCTCGGCCTACTCCGGGCCGACGGGGTCGCACCGGGTACGTTCCCGGCCCGCGACACCCGGGCCGCCCGGGCGCTGCGTCGCTGACCCTGAAGCCGAGGAGACCGTCGTGCCCGTCCAACCGCTCCCCACCCCCAGCGCCCCGCCGGCCGCCGGTCCCTACTCGCACGCGGTGCGGGCGGGTGACTGGATCACCTGCGCGGGGCAGATCCCGCTCGACCCGGCCACCGGCGCGCTCGTCGACGGCGATATCACGGCGCAGGCCGAGCGCGTGCTCGCGAACATCCGGGCCGTGCTCGGCGACGTGGGGGGATCCCTCACCGACGTCGCGAAGGCGACGATCTTCCTCGTCGACCTCGCGGACTTCGCCGCGGTGAACGCGGTCTACGCGGCGGCGTTCGGCGATCACCGACCGGCCCGATCGACCATCCAGGTTGCGGCACTGCCGGCCGGGGCCCGGGTCGAGATCGAGGTGTGGGCCCACCTCCCGGTCGATCGGTAGGCTCCCGTTCATGATCGGACCGGTGCTCATCGTCATCACCATGCTGCTCGTGCTGCCCGTCGCCACGATGCTCGGCGGGGCCGCGTGGAGCGCGCTCATGGGGCAGGTGCTCGCGGACGACGCGGACCTGCGCCACGCCGACGCCCCGAAGTGATCCGCCCCGCCGGGCCGGTGGGTCAGGCGTCGTCGCCGAGTGCGACCGTCACGAGGTCCTCGCCGACGGTCACCGGACCCGAGTAGCCGCCGGCCCGGACGTCACCCTCGAAGGCCGCCGAGGCGGCGTCGTCGCGTGGCGGCGGGATGAGGTGGGTGAGCAGGAGGTGGCCCACCTCGGCGCGGGCGGCGAGGCCGCCGAGGGCCACGGAGTCCGCGTGGTACTCGAAGATCCGCTCGAAGATCGACCCCGCGACGGCGTCGCGCAACGGGGTGGTTCGGCACGCCTCGTGCACGAGCACGTCGCAGCCGCGGGCGAGGTCCTCGACCTCGGCGCACACCCGGGTGTCTCCCGAGATGACCACGACGCCGTCGGGGGTCGTCACCCGGAAGGCGACCGCCTCCTCGACCGGTTCGTGGTGCACGAGGACCGACTCGACGCGCACGGCACCGTCGGTACTGCGCCACACCTCGGTCGGGACCGCGGGGAGCGGGAACGCCCGCACGTCGATCTCCGGTCCGACGGGCTGCACGTGGGCCATGCGCACCGCGATGTCGGTCGAGTACGGCTCGAAGACCGCGCGGGCGAAGCGCTCGCAGTGACCCTCGGCGCACACCACCGTGAGGGGACCGGTCGGGTGGAGCTGCTGCTCGACCCAACGGGTCATCGCGAGGTCGGCGAGGTCGACGACGTGGTCGGAGTGGATGTGGGTGAGGAAGAGCGCGGTGAGCGCGTACGGCCGCAGCCCGGCCTCGGTGAGACGCAGGACCGTGCTGCGGCCTGCGTCGAACTGCAGGGCGACGTCGCCGTATCGCACGAGTGTGCCCGCCCCGGCGCGGCCCGGGCTCGGGTGCGGCACGCCGGTCCCGGTGAGGGTGACGAGCGTGGTCACAGACCGGGCGTGAAGCGGGACTGACCGAACCGGTACCCCACGGAGCGCACGGTGTGGATGAGGCTCGCGTGCTCCTCACCCAACTTGGCGCGGAGTCGCCGTACGTGGACGTCGACCGTGCGCGCGCCGCCGTAGTACTCGTAACCCCACACCCGCGAGAGCAGCTGCTCGCGTGTGAACACCTTGCCGGGGTTCGACGCGAAGAACTTGAGGAGCTCGTACTCCATGTAGGTGAGGTCGAGCGGGACACCCGACAATGCAGCCTGGTAGGTCTCGAGGTTGAGGATGAGGTCGCCGTACTCGAGGATCTCGACCGAGGTCCCCCGACCGGCCCGGAAGAACAGGTGACGCAGACGCGCCTCGAGCTCCCGCGGGTGGAACGGGCTGAGGCAGAAGTCGTCGAAGAGGTCCTCGCGCGCCTCGAGTTCGCTGAGCTGCGCACCGGTGACGAGGAGCAGCAGCGGTTCGAGCACGGCG
>JBJTOY010000123.1:0-12941 GCA_046074845.1 Actinomycetes bacterium
CATCGGTGGCCTGGTCGCAGGTGCGGCCGCAGTCGGGGGCGGCGCCGAGTACGCACGTCGGCGCCGGACCCGTTCGCGCATCGCGGCGTTCGATCTCGATGACGAGTGGGCGGGTTCGCGCAAGGGTGGCGGTCCGCTCGAACCGCCGGGCGACTTCTGACCGGCCCCGGGGCGTTCAGCCCCGGAGCGCGCGCAGGGTGCTGAGCGCGTCGGCGAAGGCCGGGCCGAAGGCTTCGGCGTCCGCGTCGGTGGTGCCCCAGCCGACCGAGATCCGCAGGGAGCGATCCGCGTCGGCGCCCATGGCGAGCAGGACCGGTGAGGGCTCGAGCATCTCGCTCGAGCACGCCGACCCCGAGTGCACCGCGATGCCGCGCTGATCGAGCGCGAGCAGGATCGGCTCGGCCTCGACGCCCTCCACCGTGAGGCACACGAGGTGGGGGAGCCGGCGCGCCGCGTCGGTCGGTCCCGCCCGCAGGACCCCGGCGAGGGTGATCGCGTCCGCGGCGATCCGATCGCACTGCGCCGCGTTGCGGGCCGCCTCGGCCCCGAGGGTGTCCGCCACCTCGGCCGCGGCGGCGCCGAAGCCGACCATCGCGGGGACGTCCTCGAGTCCGGCGCGCCGGGCCCGTTCCTGAGCCCCGCCGAGCACGAGGGGCGGGATGCGCAGCCCCCGCCGCACGAACATCGCGCCGGCGCCCTTCGGACCGCCGAACTTGTGCGCGCTCACCACGGCGAGGTCGACGCCGAGTGCACCGAGGTCGACCGGGATGTGACCGACGGCGCTCGCCGCGTCGGCGAGCACCAACGGTTCGGCGCCGCAGCGCTCGGCGGCCTCGTGCACGGCGAGGACCGCCTCGGCGACCGGCTGGATCGAGCCGACCTCGTGGTTGGCGACCTGGAGGGCGACGAGTGCGGTGTCGGCCCGCACGGCGTCGGCGAGCGCGGCGGGATCCACGACACCGTCGGTGTCGCAGCCGACCACGGTGACCGACCCGCCCTCGAGGGCCGCTGACCGCTCGGCCGACTCGCGCACGCACGAGTGCTCGATCGCACCGAGGACGACGTGGGGCGCACCTCCCCGCTCGACGGCCCGGGCGATCGCGCCGTGCGCGGCGGCGTTCGCGGCCTCGGTGCCGCCGCGCGTGAACACGACCTCGCGGGGCCGGGCCCCGATGAGCGCGCCGACCTGCTCACGGGCGTTCTCGAGGGCCACGCGGGTGACCCGGCCCTCGGCGTGGAGGCGGCCCGGGTCGGCGTGGTGGTCCCGGAGGAACGGCAGCATCGCCTCGAGGGCCGTCGGCCGCAGGGGAGCGGCCGACGCGTGGTCGAGGTAGTGGCGGGTCACGTCAGCCGAGCCGGGTGACGCAGTGCGCGTCGCCCGTGGTGCGGCTCGCCTCGGCCGTCGGCGTGGTCTCGCCGTACAGGCCGGCCATGAGCCCGCGGATCATGCCGTGGTCCACCGCACACACCACGTGCGGGTACTGGAGGGCCGCGGTGCCGAACGGGCACTCCTCGGCCACGATCGCGAGTTCCGAGCCGCGGGCCTCGGCATGGGCCGCGAACCCGTGTGCGGTGAGCGCCTCGGCGACGGTGGCCACCGCGGCCTTGACCGACCGCTGCTGCTCGCCCGGACCCATCCGGGCCGCCAGTTCGCGCCCGTAGGTGTAGCCGACCTCGGCCGCCATGATCTCGGCCTGCTCGGGCGGGAGGAGGTCGAGGGCGCGGGCCAGCAGCGTGCCGATGAGGTCGTCGCGCCGGGTCGGGTACGACAGGTTCGTCTCCACGGCCGAGGCGCGGTAGCGCTTCGAGGGTCGACCGGCGGTGCGCGTGTCGCCCGCGGGACGCGCGGTGTCGACCTCGACGTACCCGGCTGCGACCAACTTCTCGAGGTGGTGGCGGGCCACGTTCGGGTGCAGGTCGAAACCCCGGGCGATCTCGCCCGCCGTGCGCCCCTCGGGGGCCGAGCGCAGCGACAGGTAGATCTCGCGACGGGTCGGATCGCCGAACGCGGAGGTGACCGCGCTCACGGCCGCGTTGAACTCGACCGGGTCGAAGGCCTCGGGCGCGGGGTCCGCGACCGGTGCGGCGGTCACCGCGACGCGGGAGCGGGCCGGATCGGGGGCGCTCGGAGGCATCTGCGTATTCTACCTACGTCCGTAGTGGAAATCCCCGGGAGGCCCCATGGCCGGTCAGGCCGAAGCCAACGCCGCGCTCGCCGGCGTGCTCGACCCCGAACTGCGCCGGCCCGTGGTCGAGTTCGGGATCGTGCGCGGGGTCGCGGTCGACGGCGATCTCGCCGTCGTGACGCTCGTCCCGCCGCTCGAGGACCTCGGGTACCGGGGCGCGCTGCACGGCGCGATCACCGACGCCCTCACCGCCCTCGACGGCATCGGCCGGGTCGAGTTCTCGGTCACCGAGCCCTCCGAGGCTGAGCTCACGGCCCTCGCGGCCCGGCTGCGGGGTGAGCCCGCGCCCAACCCGCTGGCGGTCACCGACGCCACCGCACCCGCGGCGCCGCGGTCGCACGCGAACCCGTTCACGAATTCGAACACCCGCATCCTGGCCATCGCCTCCGGCAAGGGTGGGGTCGGCAAGTCCTCGGTCACCACGAACCTGGCGATCGCGCTCGCCCAACGCGGCCACTCGGTCGCCGCGGTCGACGCCGACGTCTGGGGCTTCTCGATGCCGCGCATGCTCGGGATCGCCAGCCCGCCCGAGGTCATTGACGACCTCATCGTCCCGCCGAGCGCGCACGGCGTGCGGCTCATCTCCATGGGGTACTTCGCACGGGAGGACCAGGCCGTCGTCTGGCGCGGCCCGATGCTGCACAAGGCGCTCGAGCAGTTCCTCACCGACGTGTTCTGGGACGAGCCCGACTACCTGCTCGTCGACATGCCCCCGGGCACGGGTGACGTGTCGCTGTCGATCGCGCAGTTCCTCCCGCGCGCCGAGATGGTCATCGTCACGACCCCCCAGCCCGCGGCGCAGAAGGTCGCCCAGCGTGCCGCCGCGATGGCCGCGAAGGTGGACCTCAAGGTCACGGCGGTCATCGAGAACATGTCGTGGTTCCGTGGCGACGACGGCGTCGAGTACGAGATCTTCGGATCCGGCGGCGGCGAGGAGTTGGCCCGTTCCCTCGAGGTCCCGCTGCTCGCCCGGATCCCGCTCGTGCCCGTCCTGCGGGAGGGGGGCGACGACGGTCATCCGATCACCGTGGCCCACCCCGACGATCAGGCCTCGGTCGCCTTCCGCGAGGCGGCCGAACGGATCGACACCGAGCTCGCGCCGCGCCAGATCCGTCGGCCGGAACTCCGCATCAACTGACCGCCCCGCCCCGCCGCTACCATGCGGCGAGCACCCGCCCCCCGAGAGGTATCGGAACGATGGAAGTCAAGATCGGCGTCATCTACTCGGCGAAGGAGCAGCAGCTCGAGGTCGAGGGCACCGAGGACTCGGTCGCCGCCTGCATCGACGCCGGCCTCGCCGGTCCGATGCTCTGGCTCACCGACACCAAGGGTCGGCGCGTCGGGGTGCCCACCGACAAGATCGCCTACATCGAGATCCTCGGCGACGAGTCGACGAAGAAGGTCGGCTTCGGCCGCTGATCCCATGACGGCCGCGCCCGACCTCCTGGCGCGGCGCCTGCTCGTCGTCACCGGGAAGGGTGGCGTGGGCAAGTCCACCGTCACCGCCGGGTTGGCCCTCCTCGCGGCCGACCTCGGCAAGCGGGTCCTCATCGTCGAGGTCGACGGCAAGGGCGACATCTGCACGAAGTTCGAGCACCCCGCGGTCGGCTTCGAGCCGGTCGAGGTGCACCCGAACATCTCGGTGCTCGCCATGGACACCGAGGCGTCGCTGCGGGAGTACCTGCGCCTCAACCTCAAGGTGCCGGTGCTCGGGCGCCTCGGCCCGGTGGCCCGCGTGTTCGACTTCGTCGCCACCGCCGCGCCGGGGGTCAAGGAGGTCCTCACGATCGGCAAGGTCGCCTGGGAGGTGCGCGAGTCGATCGAGGGGCGGGCCCCGTGGGACCTCGTCCTCGTGGACGCCGCCGCCACCGGACACGTCGTCGCCCAGATGGGTGCGCCGGACGCGATCCGCGACCTCGTGAGCGTCGGGCCGATCCGGGCCCAGACCGAGTGGATGATCGAGATCCTCTCGGACCCGGCGATCACCGCGCTCAACGTGGTGACGACGCCGGAGGAGATGCCGGTGTCGGAGACGATCGACCTCGTCACCCGGGCCCGCACCGAACTCGACGTGCCGCTCGGTGCGGTGATCGTGAACCGGGTGCTGCCCGAACTCTTCGCCCGGGCCGAGGAGGCGGCGTTCACGGCGCTGGGCGCCGCGCCAGCGCGGGCCGCACTCGACGCGCACCTCGATGCGGGCGGGCTCGACGCGGTGCTGTCGGGGGCGAGCCTGGCGGTGGCCCTCCGCCGCACCCGGGCGGTGCACCTGGCGAACCTGCGCGCCGCGGTCGACCTCCCGATGCTCTACCTCCCGTACCTCTTCACGCGCACCCACGGCCTGCGCGAGACCCGGGTCGTGGCCGACTCGCTCGGTGCGGAGTTCGGGCTGTGAGCGCCGAGCGCTCCTCCCTCGGCGGGCTCGTCGCCGCGAAGGAGATCATCGTCCTGTGCGGCTCGGGCGGTGTCGGCAAGACGAGCGTCGCCGCCGCCACGGCGCTAGGCGCCGCGAGCCGCACCGGCGGCAAGGTGCTGGTGCTCACCATCGACCCGGCCAAGCGCCTGGCTGCGGCCCTCGGCCTCGCCGAGATCGGCAACGTCGAGACCCGAGTGCCGGACTCGGCGTTCAGCGAGGTCGGCCTCACGCCCCGGGGCGAACTCTGGGCCGCCATGCTCGACACGAAGCAGTCCTGGGACGCGCTCGTGATGCAGCACGCGCCCGACGAGGCGACCGCACGGCGCATCATCGACAACGCGCTCTACGACAACCTCACCGGCCGGTTCGTGCAGAGCCACGACTACATCGCGATGGAACGCCTCTTCGAGGTGCACGCGTCCGGTGCCTACGACCTGATCGTCATCGACACGCCCCCGACCCGCAACGCCCTCGACTTCCTCGAGGCCCCGCACCGCATGGCCGAGTTCTTCGGCGGTCGCCTGCTGCGCTGGCTCACCGCGCCGTACCGGCTCGGCGGCGGACGCGGCGCTCGGCTCGTGAACCTCGCGAGCCGGCCCTTCTACCAGGTGGCCGATCGCATCCTCGGCAGCCAGTTCCTCCAGGACATCGCCGAGTTCTTCCTGAACTTCCAGTCGATGTACGACGGCTTCGTCACCCGGGCCCGCGCCGTCGAGCGGCTGCTGCACGACAAGCGGACGACCTTCGTCGTGGTGACCACCCTCGAGGCCTCGCCGTTGCACGAGGCTCGGGTGTTCTGCGAGGAACTCGTCGCGCGCGACTTCCCGTTCGGTGCGATCGTGCTGAACAAGACCCTGCCCGCCTCGTTCGCGAGTGCCGAGGGCGCCCGGGTGGCGACCGTGCTCACCGACGACGCCGAGGCCCTCGCCGCCGAGCTCGCGGCGACCGGCGAGCCGGCCCTCGCCGATGCGGGCCTCGACGCCCGGGTCCTGCGCACGATCGCGGCCTCGTACCGGAACTTCGCGGTGGTCGCGAGCCGGGAGGCCGAACTGCGCACCGAGTTGGGCCGGGCACCCGAGGTGGTGGTCGACGTACCGAACCTCCACGCCGACATCCACGATCTCGCCGGGCTGGCCCGGATCGCCGAGGCCCTGTTCGCCGACGGAGCCTGAGCGCCGGTCCGGGGATCCGGCGGGGCCCTCGGCGCCGAACACTCTCCATGGAGTCAGCCGAGCCCTCGTCCTCCCGCCCTCTGCGCGTCCTCGTGGCGGGGGCCACCGGTTACATCGGGCGGCGCCTCGTCGGAGAACTCGTCGCGGCCGGGCACGAGGTCCGCTGCGTCGCCCGCACCCCGCGCAAGCTCGACGGCGAGCCCTGGCGCGACCGGGTCGAGGTGGTCCAGGGCGACGTGCTCGACCCGGTGAGCACCGCGGCGGCGTGTGAGGACATCGACGCCGTGTACTACCTCGTGCACTCGATCGGCGCGGACGAGGACTGGGAGGAGCGCGACCGTCGCGCCGCCACGAACGTGCGCGACGCGGCCGCCGCCGCCGGCGTGCGCCAGATCGTCTACCTCGGGGGGCTCGGCGACGACAACGGGACGAGCCTCTCGCCGCACCTGTCGAGCCGGCACGACGTCGGCGCGGTGCTGCGATCGGGGCCGGTGCCGGTCACCGAACTGCGCGCCGCCGTCATCATCGGTTCGGGGTCGGCGAGCTTCGAGATGCTGCGGTACCTCGTCGAGGTGCTCCCGATCATGACGACGCCGCGCTGGGTCGAGACCCGGGTGCAACCGATCGGGGTGCAGGACGTCCTGCGCTACCTCGTGGGCGTGCTGGTCGAACCGGCGGCGATCGGCCGCACGCTCGAGATCGGTGGGGCCGACGTCCTGACCTACCACCGCATGATGGATCTCTACGCGGAGGAGGCGGGCCTGAGGCGTCGGATCATCATCCCCGTGCCGGTGCTCACCCCGCGCCTGTCGAGCCTGTGGGTCGGCCTGGTCACGCCGGTGCCGGCCGACCTGGCCCGTCCGCTCATCGACTCCCTCGTGAACGAGGTGGTGGTCCGCGACGACGCCATCCGTCGCGTCGTGCCGTTCGAGCCGATCGACGCGCGCGAGTCGATCCGCCGCGCCCTCACGCGGGTGCGCGACCGTGACGTGTCGACCCGCTGGACGGATGCCGAACTCTTCGGGCGCACGCCCGCCGATCCGATGCCGAACGACCCGTCCTGGTCGGGTGGCGTCGTGTTCGTCGACCACCAGTGGGTCGAGGGCGAGGCCGACCCGGCCGCACTCTTCGCCGAGGTCGCGAGACTGGGCGGCGAGCGGGGTTGGCTCGTCGGCAACTGGCTCTGGAGCATCCGCGGCGTGCTGGATCTGCTCTTCGGCGGCGTCGGTATGCGCCGCGGTCGGCGACACCCGACGGAACTCCGGGTCGGCGACGTCGTGGATTTCTGGCGTGTCGAGGCCGTCGAAGCCGACCGGCTGGTGCGGTTGCGGGCCGAGATGCGCCTGCCCGGCGAGGCCTGGCTCGAGTGGGAGATCACGCCGACCGAGGGTGGGGCCCGCCTCGACCAGCGGGCTCGGTTCCAACCGCGCGGTCTGTGGGGTCGGGCCTACTGGTACGGCGTGGCGCCGTTCCACCGGTTCATCTTCCGCCCGCTCGCCCGGCGCCTCGTGCGCGAGGCCATCGCGGCCCGCGCCGGCGTGCGCGCCGGCTAGTCCACCGGGGCGCGCACGGACCGCCCGGTACGCTCGCGCTCGTGTCGACGCTCGAGGAGTTGACCCAACTCCACACCGATGTCGAGGGTGAGGCCCTCGAGCACCTCCAACGCCTGCTCGTGGCGTGGCGGCTGCTCGCCGACCTGTCGTTCTCCGACCTGCTGCTCCTCGTGCCGATCGAGGGTGAGGAGGGTCGGCGGTTCGTGGTCTGCGGGCAGGTGCGGCCGACGACCGGCCAGACGCTGTACGCCGCCGACCTCGTCGGGCAGGTCGTGACCGAGGCCGAGCGGCCGATGGCCCTGCGGGCCCTGCACCGGGCCGAGGTCGTCGAGACCGAGGGCGAGGACCTCGGCGAGGGCCAGCGCATCGAGATCGAGGCGATCCCGGTGGCCTTCCGTCACCGCACCATCGCGGTGCTGTGTCGCGAGTTCGACACGTTGTCGGGCCGACGGGTCGGTGACCTCGAGCGCTGCTACATGGAGGTCTACGACGACCTCGTGCAGATGGTCGTGGACGGCACCTTCCCGTTCGCCCGCGAGGACCTCGAGATCGAGGGGGCGCCACGGGTCGGCGACGGCGTGGTCGTCCTCGACGCCGAGGCCAGGATCCGGTACGCCAGCCCGAATGCGGTGAGCGCGCTCCACCGTCTCGGCATCCACGCCTACACGACCGGCGTGGCCATCAACCAGCTCGGATTCGACGACGGTGCGGTCGACCACGCGTGGCGCGGCCGGCTCCCGGTCCTCCAGGAGGTCGAGCGCGGGGACGCCGCCGTGCTCATGCGGGTGGTGCCGCTGCTCGAGGGACGCGAGCCGATCGGCGCGCTCATCCTGCTGCGGGACGTCACCGACCTGCGCCGCCGGGACCGCATGCTCATGTCGAAGGACGCCACCATCCGCGAGGTCCACCACCGCGTGAAGAACAACCTCCAGACCATCGCCGCGCTGCTCCGGCTGCAGGGCCGGCGTATGGCCTCGGGGGAGGCGCGTGCGGCCATCGAGGAGTCGGAGCGCCGCATCCGCTCGATCGCCATCGTGCACGAGACGCTCTCCCAGGAGGCCCGTGAGGAGGTCGACTTCACCGCGGTGGTCAAGCCCCTCGTGCGGGTCGTCGAGGAGACCGTGGCCGATCGCGAGGGCGGCCTGCGCTTCGACGTGACCGGCGAGGCCGGGTACGTGCCGGGGGAGACCGCCACGCCGCTGGCCGTCGTGCTGAACGAGTTGCTGCAGAACGCGGTCGACCACGCCTACCCGCGGGACGACGACGAACCGGTCGAGGGCAACGTGCGGGTGCACCTCGAACGGCAGGACAGCGTGCTCGAGGTGATCGTCACCGACGACGGCATCGGCCTGCCCGAGGGCCTCGACGTCGCGTCCGCCCCCGGTCTCGGCACCTCGATCGTGCACGCGCTCGTCACCGGCGAACTCGCGGGCACGATCGAGATGGCGAACGCCCGCGACGGGGAACGCCCGGGCACCCGCGTCCGCGTCCGCATCCCCGTCCCCGTCAGCGGGAGAACCGTGGAGCCGCCCGGGTGAGGGGTGCGGCCGGGTTCGTCGGGCGCGCGTGGGCGAGCGGCGGAACGGGGTGTGGCGTGGAGCCGCCCGGGTGATGCCGGTCAGGACGTGGGGCGGGGGAGGGTCACGGCGAGGACGGCCTCGCGGAAGATCCGGTCCCAGGCCGCGGTGTCGACCGGGTTCGGCGCGATCTCGATGAGGATCCGGCCCGTCACCGTGCCGATGAACCAACTCGAGAACGCGAGGAGGTCGAGGTCCGCCCGGATGAAGCCCTTGGACTGCAGCGGTTCCATGAGGGACGCGAACCGTTCCGCCACGCCGACCGCCTTCTGCGCGATGGCGTCGGCGAGTTCCGGCCGGCCGGTGGCGGCGCCGATCGCGCTGAGGCGGTTCAGGCGCCACGCGCTGCGCTCGGGATCGAGTATGAACGTGAACACCATGTCGGTGATCCGCTCGAACTCCTCATGGGAGGAGATCGCGAGGACGGCGTCGGTGAGGAGCGAGAAGTCGTTGTCGAGCTGGCGGTCGAACCGGGCCGCCTGCGCTTGGGAGAGCAGCGCCTCTCGGTTCCGGAAGTAGTTGTAGATCGTCGGCGCGGTGACGCCGGCGGTCTTGGCGACCTCGTCGACGCTCACGGCGGACTCGCCACCGGCGTCGATCGCGTCGATGGTCGCCGCAAGCAGGCGGGCCCGGGTCTCCTCGGCCGCCATCGCGCTAGGTCACCCGGCCGCTCGGGAGGGTTCCCGGCGCAGGGCGCGCCGCTCGTCCTCGGTCCGGCCGCCCCACACGCCGGCCTCCTGGTTCGTCTGGATCGCGAACTCGAGGCAGGCCTCGGCCACCGGGCAGATCCCGCAGATCTCCTTGGCGGCCTCGATCTGGTCGGCGGCGACGCCCGTGGCCCCGATGGGGAAGAAGAGCTCCGGATTCGAGTTCCGGCAGAGGGCCTCGTCCCGCCAGGCGGCGGCGTCCCAGTCGTGGGTGCGGATCCAGGTCAGGGTCACGGAGGCCTCGTTGTGGTTGGTGGTGTCCGCGTCGATCCTGTGGCGGATGTGGCGGAACGGGTGATTCGGTCCCCGGAGGTGCCTCTCGGGGCTGTTGAGAGGTTACGGGGCGGTAACCACTTAGACAAGGGGCCTGACCTGCATTTTCTCAGGCGAGGTCCCCGGCGCTCGGGCGACCGGCCGGGGCGGGGTCGGCCTAGCCTCCCCGGGGTGACCAGCCCCGTGCCCCTCGTCCTCGGCCATCGGGGCTCGCCCCGGGTCGCCCGGGAGAACACGGTCGAGGCGTTCGCTGCGGCGCTCGCCGAGGGGGCCGACGGGGTCGAACTCGACACCCACGCCACGGCCGACGGCGTGCTCGTGTGTCACCACGACCCGATCGTCCCCGAGGTCGGGCTCATCCCCGAGCTCACCGAGGCCGAGCTGGCGGCGGCCGCGCCGTGGTTGCCCCGGCTCGACGCGGTCCTCGACACCTGTGCCGGCACCCTCGTGAACGTCGAGATCAAGAACAGTCCGGGCGACGCCGGGTACGACCCGACCCAGCGCACGGCCGAACTGGTGGTCGCGCTGCTGCGGGACCGGGGCGGCGATCGGGTGATCGTCTCCTCGTTCGAACTCGCTGCGATCGACCGGGTGCGGGCCCTCGACCCGACCGTGCCGACCGGGTTCCTCTATGCGCCCGACATGGCGAACGATGACGCGTTCTTCGCCGCGTCGGTGGGCGGGCACGGCGCGCTCCATCCGCACTGGGTGTCGGTGGCGGGGGACGAGGGTGCCGACTTCGTCGCCCGGTGCCACGCGGCGAAGGTGGCGGTGAACGTCTGGACCGTGAACGACGAGGTCGTCGCCGTACCGCTCGCCGCGGCCGGCGTCGACGCGCTCATCACCGACATCCCCGCCACCCTGCGCACCTGGCTCTGAGGCCCATCGGGCCCGGATCAGGCCGTGGGGGTCACGATCGTCAGGCAGGCCGGGTGGTGCTCGAGGCGCAGGCGGGTGGCCTCGCCGAGGTACTCACCGTCGGCCTGGTGGGGGATCGGATCAGCGGCCGTGATGGTGAGGCCCGCGACCCCATCCCGCACGACGGCGGCGTGCGATCGCCCCATGCCGTGCTGGCCGATGATCGCCCGAGCGGCCAGTCCCAGCATCGGGGCGGCCCGGTGCGCCTTGAGCACGGCGACCGACAGCGGGGCGTCGAGGCCGGCCCGGGGGGTCACCACGATCGGTCGGTTCCCGACGAATGTGTACGGGCTCGTCTTGGCCACGATCGCCATGGTGCCACCGGTGATCGTCGTGCCGTCGTCGAGTTCGACCACGAAGCGTCCCGCCCGGTGGTCGTAGGTGCGCAGCCACGAATCGAACGCGGTAGCCGCGAACACCGGGTGCGGGGCGAGGCGCTTGATGTTGCGGCGGGCCTCGACCCGGGCGACGACGGCCGCGTCGAAGCCGATGCCGCAGTGGAACAGGAAGAAGCGGTCCTCGACCTTGCCGAGGCCGACCCGTCGGAACGACTCCCGCTCGAGGGACGCGAGCAACTGGCCGGTGGCCTCGACCGCGTCGTTCGTCACGCCGATCGTGCGGGCGTAGACGTTCGTCGATCCTCCGGGGAGGGGAGCGAGCGCGGTGTCGGTGCCGACGAGGCCGTTGGCCGCCTCGTTGAGCGTGCCGTCGCCGCCGAGCACGGCCACCACCTCGACGCCCTCGTGCGCCGCGGCCCGGGCGAGGCGTGAGGCGTGCCCGCCGCGCACGGTCTCGACGACCTCGACCTCGTGGTCCGACCCGAGGGCCTTCTGGATCACGACCCGCTTGCGGGCCGAGAACGATGAGGCCGCGGTGTTCACGATGAGGAGGATGCGCATGCTCGCTCAGCCCCGCACGAGGGCGACGACGTTGCCGGCCGCGTACACCACCGAGACCAGGCCGAGGAACACGCCGACGGCCCGGCGGAGCAGGTGCTCGGCGCTCGTGATCGCGAGGTGCGCGCCGAGGCGCGCGCCCGGGATCACGGCGACGCACAGCGGCGCCGCGTACAGCCAGTTGATGTTGCCCTCGAGTTGGTGCACGACCGCGCTCGGCACCGCGAAGATCCCGACGCAGGCGAGCGAGGTGCCGATCGCGGTCTTGATCGGCATGTGCAGCCACTGCACGAACAGCGGCACCATGAGGATCCCGCCGCCGATGCCGAGCAGGCCGGAGAGCGTGCCGGCAGCGAGGCCGATGAGCCCGAGGCGCCACCAGGAGTCGCGGCGGACCGCGGCGGCGTCGAGGTTCCGGTTCGCATCCGATCCGCGGGCGGTCTGCCAGCCGCTGTACCCGACGAGCAGCGCGGTGGCGATCATGAGGAGGTGGCCGTCGCCCGGCACGACCCGGGTGAGGAGCGCACCGGTGATGGTGGCGGCGACCCCGGGGACGGCCACCCAGGCCACCGAGTCGAGGTGCACGTAGCCCTCGCGCAGGTACCGCAGCGTGCCGCTGATCGCACCGGGCACGATCGCAGGCACGGTTGAGCCGACCGCCTCGTAGGGCGTCGCGCCGAGGGCCTGGATCGACGGCGTGGAGATCACGGCGCCGCCGACGCCGAACATCCCGGAGAGGACGCCGGTCCCGAACCCGATGCCGATCCCGAGGACGACGATGAGCCAATCCGGCATGGTTCGGCAGGCTAGCCGTGGGGTGCGGCGGGTACGGTGAGCGCCGTGCCGAGCCCCCTCGAACTCCGCGGCGTCCACGTCCCGCTCATCACCCCGTTCGCAGCCGATGGCTCGCTGGCACTCGACGCGGTGGCCTCGCTCTCGCACCACTACCTCGACGCCGGTGCGACCGGCATCGTTGCGCTCGGTACGACTGGCGAGGCGGCCGCGCTCGACGCCGACGAGCAGCGCGCGGTCATCGAGGTCTGCTCGCAGGTCTGCTCCGAGCGTTCCGCACCGCTCATGGTCGGCGTCGGGACGAACAGCACCCGCACGACGATCGCGAAGGCCGAGTCGCTGCGGGGCAACGCCGCGGTGACCTCGGTGCTCGTCGTCACCCCGTACTACGTGCGTCCGAGCGAGGCCGGCGTCGTCGCCCACATGCGGGCGGTCGCTGACGCCAGCCCGGTGC
>JBJTOY010000124.1:0-27639 GCA_046074845.1 Actinomycetes bacterium
GGGTTGCGGCTCACGTGCCAGATGTCCTCGTGGCGCGTGAGCGCGAAGTAGCCGGGCCCCTTGGGGAAGTGCGCGAACTCCCGCTCCTCGAAGAATCGCGCGGGGGCCTCGTCGCGCAGCGTCTTGAACGCCGACTCGCGCGCGACGTGCGGCGCCCGCCAGAACGCGACGTCGGACAGGTCGATCTCGTCCAGCGGGACGCGATGCAGCTGCATGGGTGTTCCGTCGCCGAGGGTAGTGTGACGCGAGCGGAGGGGAACCATGGCTGAGGCAGTGATCGTCGCGACCGCGCGGAGCCCGATCGGGCGCGCCAAAAAGGGCTCGCTCGTGGACCTGCGTCCCGACGACATGTCGGCGCAGATCGTGCGCGCGCTGATGGCCAAGGTGCCGCAGGTGAAGGCCAGCGACGTCGAGGACCTGATCATGGGATGCGGCCAGCCCGCGGGCGAGAGCGGCTTCAACATCGGGCGCATCGTCGCGCTGCTCGCCGGTCTCGACGACTGTCCCGGGGTCACCGTCAACCGCTACTGCTCCTCGAGCCTGCAGACCATCCGCATGGCCGCGCACGCGATCAAGGCGGGCGAGGGCGATTGCTTCATCGCGGCTGGCGTCGAAACCGTGAGCCGTTACGCCAGCGGCGCGAGCGACACTGCGCCGAATCCGATTTTCAAGACACCAGGCGAGCGGACCAAAGCGCGCGCCGCAGGCGGACAACCGAAGTGGACGCCGCCACTCGGCATCTCCGACATGTACATCGCGATGGGCCAGACCGCCGAGAACGTTCGCGAAACCGAGAACGTGTCACGACAAGAGATGGATGAATTCGCCGCTCGTTCGCAGCAGCGCGCGTGCGAGAACATCGAGAATGGGTTCTTCGCGCGCGAAATCACGCCGCTCACGCTGCCCGACGGTCGCGTGATCGCAAAAGACGACGGCCCGCGCGCGGGCACCACAGTCGAGGCGCTCTCTGGTCTGAAGCCCGCGTTCCGCCCCGACGGCCAGATCACCGCAGGCAACGCCTGCCCGCTGAACGACGGCGCGGCCGCCGTGCTTGTCATGAGCGACACGAAGGCAAAGAAACTCGGCCTGACCCCGCTCGCTCGCGTCGTCGCGTCGGGCGTGTCGGGCCTCAACCCCGAAATCATGGGACTCGGGCCGATCGAAGCGTCGCGTCAAGCGTTGAAGCGCGCGGGCATGACGATCGACCAAATCGACCTGGTCGAGATCAACGAGGCGTTCGCCGCTCAGGTGATTCCGTCGGCCAAGCACCTCGGCATCCCGATGGACAAGCTCAACGTGCACGGCGGCGCCATCGCGCTCGGCCACCCGTTCGGCATGACCGGGGCGCGCATCATGACCACGCTCATCAACGGCCTGCAGCACCGCGACAAGCGGTTCGGCCTCGAGACGATGTGCGTCGGCGGCGGGCAGGGCATGGCCATGGTGGTCGAGCGCCTGTCCTGACGCGGGCCCGCCGCGCTCAGACCGGGGGGCGACCCCGGAACGGCCGGAGGCTCCAGGCCCACCGGAACCGGCGGCCGCGCACGAGGTACTGCGGGAGCGTGTCCGGGCCGCAGGACGCGGTCCCGAGCCCGCGCATGCGCGCGTCCACGTGCAGGTGCGTCACGGGCTCCGCGACGAGGTCGACGTCGTGCTCGGCTGCGTCGAGCGCAGCGACCGAGTGGTCGAGGGCCGAGAACCCGAACGGCGCGGGCGCGGTGACGAGCAGTCCGCGGTGGCCGTCCGAGACCGAGACCCAGCGCGTGTCGGTGTGGTGGCCGTGCTCCTGAGGCCGCACGTAGGGCACGTACTGCTCGGCCACGGTCGAGGTGAACCGCCCGAGGCGGGCGCCGCGGGCGCGGTCCGGGTACGACTCGTGCGGGCCGCGGCCGTACCACTCGACCCGATCGAACGATCCCGGCAGCACGAGCGCCGTGCCGACGCGCGGCAGGTCGTCGCAGCGCTCGGGCACCTCGAGCGACTCGGCGAAGGTGATCCCGCCCTCCGGCGTGATCGTGACGCGGCGTCGGTGCTCGAACACGAGCCCGTCGAGGCCGTGGAAGTGCACGACGAGATCGACGACCGGCGCTCCGGCCCGCATCCGGGCCCGGGTGGAGATCACCTCGGACTCGAGCGCATCGAGCCCCCAACGCCTCCACCGCCCGGCCGGGGTCGGCATGCCCGCCATCGGCCGGATGCCGTCGTTGTCGGTGGGCGCCCGGAACAGCGAGAGGACCGGGCCCGCCTCGAGCAGAGCGACGCCGTCGATCTCGAGGTCGGTGAGGCCGACCGGACCGCCGCCGAACCGGGACACCACCCCGTTCGACCACTCGACGCCCTCGTGCGAGACCGTGAGATCGACCGAGCGGGCGACGCAAGGCGCGGGGCGCAGGCCGATCGGGAGTTGCAGGTGTGCGACCTCGAACCCGCGCTCGCACCAGTCGGTGGCGCGCGCCGTGCGGAACCGCACGGACAGCAGGAGTTCGCCGGACGCGTTGCGCGGGATCTCCACGGGGAGGTCCCACGGCACGGTCGCGCCGGGCGCGGCGTCGGGCAGCGTTGCGCGGCCGCCGGCGACGCGGCGGCCGTCAGCCAGCACGGCCCACTCGGCGCGCAGGTCGCCGAGGTCGGTGAAGTCGCGCCGGTTCGTGAGGCGGAGTCGTCCACGACGGGCACCGTCGGTGCCGCGCGCCTCGATCCGCACGGGGGCGGCGAGGTGCTTGTGCTCCTCGAGTGCGGGCTTCGGGGTGCGGTCCGGCCACACCACGCCGTCGAGGCAGAACGAGTACGCGTCGGTCGGGTCGCCGAAGTCGCCCCCGTACGCGTACCGGGTCGTGCCGTCGGGCAGGGTCTGGCGCAGGCCGTGGTCCCAGAACTCCCAGATGAACCCGCCCTGGAGTCCGTGGTTCGACTCGATGGCGTCCCAGTACTCGCCGAGCGTGCCGTTCGAGTTGCCCATGGCGTGGCTGTACTCGCACATGATGAGCGGCAGGTCGCCGTTGCCCTTCGAAGCGCCGGTGCGGGCCCAGTCCACGATGTCGGCGATCTCCGGGTACATCGGGCAGACGAGGTCGGTCACGGTCTGGGGCCGGTCCCACCACCCCATGATCGCCCCCTCGTAGTGCAGCGGGCGGCTGGGGTCGTGGCGTCGGATCCACGCGCCGAGCGCGTCGTGGGCCGCGCCGTACCCGCTCTCGTTGCCGAGCGACCAGCAGATGATCGACGGGTGGTTCCGGTCGCGCCGCACCATGCGCGCGCCCCGGTCGATCCACGCAGCCACGTACCGCGGGTCGTGGCACAGCGAGGTGATGAACGCGTGGCTCTCGATGTTCGCCTCGTCGATCACGTACAGACCGAGTTCGTCGCACAGGTCGTAGAACTCGGGCGCGTTGGGCGAGTGCGAGGTGCGCACCGCGTTGAACCCGAACCGTTTCATGAGCACGAGGTCGGCCCGCATCTGTTCGACGGTCACGACGCGCCCCGTATTGGGATCGAAGTCGTGTCGGTTGACGCCGCGGATGAGCACGGGACGGCCGTTGATGAGCAGTTCGCGATCACGGATCTCGACCCGGCGGAACCCGACGTGCTGGGCCGTGACCTCGTGGACGGCACCGGTCGGATCGAGGAGCGTGACGAGCAGCCGGTACCGGTGCGGGGTCTCGTGGGACCACCGCCGCACCCGGGGGATCTCAGTGGCGAGCCGGACGAACGCGCCCTCGTAGAGGTACGGGTACGTGTGGCCCGGGACCTCACCGGTGAGCGGGGAACGCGTGACACGGCGACCCTCGAGCGTCTCGAGTACCGCCTCCACCCGCCAACCCGCGCGGTCGGCCCCGTCGGGGAACCCGACGTGCACGGTGGCCTCGAGGGTGCCGGTCACGAGGTCGTCGGCCAGCCCGGCCGTGACCTCGACGTCGGCGAGATGCACCTGCGGCGTCGAGAGGAGCCGCACGCTGCGGTGGATGCCACCGTGCCACCACTGGTCCTGATCCTCGAGGTAGGAGGCGTCGGACCAGCGCACCACCATCGCGGCGAGCGTGTGGCGCCCGCCCGAGCGCACGTGGTCGGTGAGGTCGAACTCGGAGGCGAGCCGCGAGTCCTTGGCGAGCCCGATCGGGGTGCCGTCGATCCAGACCATGAGCACGCTCTCGGCCCCGCCGACCTGGAGCACGATGCGTCGGCCGCGCCACGCGCGCGGCACCGTGAAGGTGGTCCGGTACAACCCGGTCGGGTTGTCCTCCGGCACCGCGGGCGGCTGGAGGTCGAACGGCATCGCGATGTTCGTGTAGATCGGCGTCGCGAACCCCTGCATGGTGAAGCAACCCGGCACGGCGACCTCGCGCCAGCGAGCGTCGACGAACGCGGGCGTCTCCCACCCGCGGGGCGCGGCCCCGGGCCGATCGACCCCGAGGAACCGCCACATCCCGTCGAGGCTGCGCACCCATGGGGAGTTCGGGAGTGCGGCGCCGGCACCCGCCCGCGCGGCGTCGGCGTCGGTGTGGGACCAGAACGGGGTGCGCATCGGGAGCCGACCGATGCCCGTGATCTCCGGCTCGCACCACGGTGCGGCGTCCGCGGCGGGCCAGGTCGGCATCAGGAGGCGCCGTACACCGGGGCGGGCGCGGGAGCCTCGGCGAGGAGTTCGGCAACGACCGGGCCGAGTTCGGCCGGGTCCCAGCGGTCGCCCTTGTCGCGCCGCGGTCCGTGCTGCCACCCGTCGGCGACGCTCACGATGCCGCCCTCGACCTCGAAGACGCGGCCGGTGACGCCTGCGCTCTCGGCGCTACCGAGCCACACGACGAGCGGGGCGACGTTCTCGGGGGCCATGAGGTCGAACGCGTCCCCCTCGGGCTTGGCCATCGTGTCGGCGAAGACCTGCTCGGTCATGCGGGTGCGGGCGGCCGGCGCGATCGCGTTCGCGGTCACGCCGTAGCGGGCCATCTCGGCGGACTGCACGAGGGTCATCGCGGCGATCCCGGCCTTGGCCGCGCTGTACGCGCCCTGGCCGACACTGCCCATGAGGCCCGCGCCGCTCGAGGTGTTGATGATGCGCGCGTCGACCGCGGCGCCGTGCTTCGACTGCTCGCGCCAGTACGCGCTCGCGAACCGGGCGGTGGCGAAGTGGCCCTTGAGGTGGACCCGGATCACCGCGTCCCACTCCTCCTCGCTGCTCGAGAAGAGCATGCGGTCGCGCAGGAAGCCCGCGTTGTTCACGAGCACGTCGAGGCCGCCGAAGGTGTCGATGGCGCACTGCACGAGCGCCTGCGCGCCCTCCCAGTCGGCGACGTCGCTGCCGTTCGCGACCGCCTCGCCGCCCATGGCGCGGATGGCATCCACGACCTCGCCCGCAGGACCGCTCGAGGACCCGGAGCCGTCGAGTTCGGCGCCGAGGTCGTTCACGACGACCTTCGCACCCTGGCGGGCGAACTCGAGCGCGTGCCCTCGTCCGATGCCACGGCCCGCGCCGGTGACGATGACGGTGCGGCCCTCACAGATGCCGGGCATGGGACTCCTCGTTGGTCGGGTGCGGATCGATGCCGGTTCGGGCGCTGCGGGGCCGCGGGCGGCTCCAGAGCGGCGGTTACGGTACCCCCATGCAGTACGGCGTCACCATGTTCATGACCGACCGGACCATCGGCCCGGCCGCCCTCGCCCGGGCGATCGAGGAGCGCGGCCTGCACTCGCTGTACCTGCCCGAGCACACCCACATCCCGGTGAGCCGACGCACCCCGCCGCCGACCGGCGACGCCGAGCTCAAGGATGAGTACAAGCGCACGCTCGATCCGCTCGTGGCCCTCGCCATGGCGGCGGCGGTGACCGATCGGATCCTGCTCGGCACCGGCATCGCGCTCATCGCGCAGCGCGAGCCGATCGTGACCGCCAAGGCGGTCGCCACGCTGGATCGTGAGTCACGGGGTCGGTTCGTCCTCGGGATCGGGTTCGGCTGGAACGAGGACGAACTCGAGAACCACGGGGTGACCATGCCCCAGCGGCGCGACGTCACCCGGGAACGGATCCTCGCCATGCGAGCGCTCTGGACCGAGGACGTCGCCGAGTTCCACGGCACCCACGCGGACCTCGCACCCTCGTGGTCCTGGCCCAAGCCGTACGGCGCGCCCGAGCGTCCGGGCCCGCCGGTGCTCATCGGCGGCGCGGCCGGCCCCAAGATGTTCGCCCACATCGCCGAGTACGCCGACGGCTGGATCCCGATCGGGGGCGCCGGCATCCGCCAGGCACTCCCCGACCTGCACCGGGCCTGCGAGGCCCGGGGCCGCGACCCCGAGACCCTGCGCATCGTGCCGTTCGGGACCCTGCCGGATCCCGGGAAGTTGGACTACTACGCGTCGCTCGGCATCACCGAGATCGTCCTGCGGGTCGAGGGCGGCGACGCCGACGCAGTGCTCCCGGTCCTCGACGAGTTCGCCACCCTCCTCGACCGCTGAGGTCACGCGCCGCTCGGCGCGCCCCGCCTAGAGGCGCTCGAGGATCGTGACGTTGGCCTGGCCGCCGCCCTCGCACATGGTCTGGAGGCCGTAACGGCCGCCGGTGCGCTCGAGCTCGTGGAGCAGCGTGGTCATGAGGCGGGTGCCCGTGGCGCCCAACGGGTGCCCGAGGGCGATGGCCCCGCCGTTCGGGTTCACCCGGGCCGGGTCGGCGCCGGTCTCGGCGAGCCATGCGAGCACGACGCTGGCGAAGGCCTCGTTGATCTCGACCGCGTCGATCTCATCGATCGTCATCCCCGCCTTCCCGAGCGCGTACTCGGTGGCCCGGATCGGAGCCGAGAGCATCATGATCGGGTCATCACCGCGCACCGACAGGTGGTGGATCCGAGCCCGCGGCGTGAGCCCGTGCTCGGCGAGCGCCCGCTCGGACACCACGAGGACCGCGGTCGCGGCGTCGGAGATCTGGCTCGCCATCGCCGCAGTGATGCGGCCGCCCTCCACGAGGGTGGGCAGTGACCGGATCTTCTCCCAGTTCGGTTCGCGCGGTCCCTCGTCGGCGGAGACCCCGGCGAGCGGCACGATCTCGCGCTCGAAGAAGCCGGCATCACGGGCGCGGATGGCCCGCTCGTGCGACTCGACGGCGAAGGCCTCCATGTCGTCGCGCGTGATGTTCCAGCGCTCGGCGATCATCTCGGCCCCGCGGAACTGGCTGACCTCCTGCGTTCCGTAGCGCGCGACCCAGCCCTCCGAGCCGGTGAACGGGTCGTCGAACCCCATCGGCTGGGCGACGGTCATCGCCGAGGAGATCGGGATCATGGTCATGTTCTGCACGCCGCCCGCGAGCACCACATCCTGGGTACCGCTCATCACGGCCTGCGCGGCGAAGTGCACCGCCTGCTGCGAGGAGCCGCACTGACGGTCCACGGTGGTGCCGGGCACCTCCTCGGGCAGCCCGGCGGCCAGCCAGCAGGTGCGGGCGATGTCGCCGGCCTGCGGGCCGATGGCATCCACGCAGCCGAACACGACGTCCTCGACCGCGAGTGGGTCGAGGCCGTTGCGCCCCACGATCTCGCGGATCACGTGCGCGCCGAGGTCGGCCGGGTGGATGCCGCCGAGGCCGCCGCCCCGACGTCCGACCGGGGTGCGCAGCGCATCGACGATGTAGGCCTCAGCCATGGTGACTCCGGATGGTTCGGCCGGTCGCGCCGGCGGATCGGTTCAGAGGATCGCCGCGGCGACACGCGCACGGTGCCAGACCGCGTCGCCCCAGGATGCGGCGAGCGCCCAGGCCCGCTTCATCCAGAGGTGCAGGTCGTACTCGTAGGAGTAGCCGATGGCGCCGTGGCACTGCAGGGCGGCGCGCCCGGCGAGTTCTGCGGCGTCGCTCGCGTGCGCCTTGGCCATGGAGACGTGGATCGGGGCCTCCGGGTCCTGGACCGCGATGGAGTACGCGGCACGCGCCACGAGGGGCCGGGCGAACTCGAGCGCCGTGCGAGCGTCGGCGAGGTGATGCTTGACCGCCTGGAAGGATCCGATGGGTGCCCCGAACTGGCGACGGTCCGTCGCGTAGTCGACGGTCATCTCGACCATGCGGTGCCCCAGCCCGAGCAGCACGGCGGCGGTGCCGAGTGCGCCCCGGTCGAACGCGGCCGCGGCCTCGGCCGGGCCGGCGAGTTCGGCGGCGTCCTCGGTCGACCACGTGACCTCGGCCAGGTGTCGGCTCCGGTCGACGCTCTCGCACGCCGCGAGGCCGCAGGCGTCCACCGGGACCGACCACAGGTGGCCCTCGGCCTCGGCCACGAGGACGTCGGCGGAGTCGGCGTCGAGCGCGAAGGGCGCGCCGCCGATGAGGGTGGTCACGGTGCGCGGGCCGCTGAGGACCGGCGCGGCCACGACCGCGTGCTCGACGACGGGTTCGGGGAGCGCGACACGGCCGCACTCCTCGAGGAGGAGCACCACGTCGACCATGGTCATCCCGAGTCCACCCTCGGACTCCGGGACGAGCACCGACAGCACACCCATCTCGGCGAGGAGGTCCCAGACCGGTCCGCTGCGTCCGTCGGCGTTCTCCCAGGCCGCGCGCACGACCGCCGGCGTGCACTCCCGCGCCAGCAGGTCGCGCACCGCGTCACGGAAATCGATCTGCTCGTCGGTGAAGGCGAAGCGCACGGCTACTTCCTCGGCAGGCCGAGCACCCGCTCGGCGACGACGTTGCGCTGGATCTCGTTGGTGCCCGCGTAGATCGGACCCGACAGCGAGAACTGCCAGCCCTTCGACCACGGGCCCTCGAGCTCGGCCCGGGTGCCGAGGATGCGCTGGGCGAGTTCGTGGATCCGGATGTCGAGTTCGGACCAGAAGATCTTGACCATCGAGGCTTCGGGCCCGGAGTGGCCGCCCCCGCTCAGGGTCGTGACGACCTCGAGCGTCTGCAGCCGGTAGGCCTCGGCGTCGATCCAGACCCGGGTGAGCGCGTCGCGCAGGCCGGTGTCGGCCGGATCGCCGTGCTCGCGCCACAGGTCGACGAGGCGCTGCGCCGCGGCCGTGAACCGTCCCGGCGAGCGGAGCGTCAGCCCGCGCTCCGAACCCGCAGTGGCCATCGCGACGCCCCAGCCCTGGTGCACCTCGCCGAGGACGCAGTCGTCCGGGACGAACACGTCGTCGAGGAACACCTCGGCGAACCCCTCGTCACCGTCGAGCCGACCGAACCCGCGCACGGTGACGCCCGGCGCGTCGAGGGGCACGAGGAAGTACGTGAGACCCCGGTGCCGTTCCGCCTCCGGATCGGAGCGGAAGAGTCCGAACATGTGGGTGCAGAACGCGCCGCGGGTCGTCCAGGTCTTCTGCCCGGAGAGCCGCCAGCCCCCCGCAGCATCGTCTCGGGTCGCGCGGCTCTTCACGCCGGCGAGGTCGCTGCCCGCCTCGGGCTCGGACCATCCCTGGCCCCAGGTCTCCTCACCGGAGGCCATACGGGGGAGGTACCGGTCCTGCTGAGCGGGCGTGCCGAACATGAAGATCGACGGCGCGAGGAGGAAGATCCCGTTCTGGGTCACCCGCTGTGGTGCACCCGCTCGGTAGTACTCCTCCTCGAAGATGATCCACTCCCACAGGGAGGCGTCGCGACCCCCGTAGGCCTCGGGCCACGACACCACGGCGAGCCGGGCATCGAAGAGGCGCCGCTCCCAGTCGAGGTGGGCGGCGAAGCCCTCACGCGTGTCACCGGAGGGCAGCGGCGGATTCGGCACGTTGGCCGCGAGCCACTCGCGCACCTCGCGGCGGAAGGCCTCCTCGGCGGGGCTGAACGTGAGATCCACGGGCGCTTCCAGGTCGACGTCGGGCCGTCAGAATGTACCGAACGCACCCGTCGCGCCCCGTAGCGGCGGACGCCGCGGCCCGACGGGCGGTGGAAGAATGCGTCGGTTCCCTCCCGAGAGGACCCCATGGCGGGCGAGCAGACCAACCCGAGGACCGAGCGTCGGGTCGACGGCAATGCGGCATGGCTCAACGTGCTCCTCGACGCGATCGTCGTCATCACCCCGGACGGTGAGATCCAGCAGTGGAACGACGCGGCCGAGCGCATGTTCGGCTGGCGCACCGACCAGGCGATCGGCCAGCAGTTCGGCGATCTGTGCATCCCCGAGGAGTATCGGGCCGCGCACGAGGCGGGCCTGGCCCGGTGGCGCGAGACCGGTGTGCAGGTGGTCACCGGCAAGCGTCTCGAACTCCCGGCCCTCCGGTCCGACGGTCGGCGGATCGAGGTCGAGTTGACCGTGACCCTCGCCGAGGGCTGGGCGGGACCGGTCTTCGTCGGCTTCCTGCGCGACATCACCGAACTCAGGGAGGCGCAGCGCGCGGTCGAGGCCAACGAGCACCGGTTCCGCGCGATCGTCGAGCACTCCCCCGCCATCATCTCGATCCTCGGCCGGGACGGCTCCTGGCAGTCCTCCACCACCGCCGGCTCGCGCATCCTCGGCTGGGGCCGCGGCATCGACCCGGACGGCGGCATCTTCTCGCTCGTGCACCCCGACGACGTCGAGTTCGCGATGGCCACGTTCACCGAGGTGGTGACCGGCACACGGGGGCCCGACGATCCGGTCGAGTTCCGGGTGCGGGCCGCCGACGGATCCTGGCGCTGGCTCGAGACCGCCGCCGACAACCTGCTCGACGACCCGGAGGTCGACGCGATCGTCCTGCACTCCCGGGACGTCACCGAACGCCGCGAGCACGACTCCCTCATCGCACGGAGCAACGAACGCCTCTCGGCACTCGTGGAGAACCTCAACGCCGCCGTCCTCGTGGAGGACGCGGACCGCCGGATGGCCATCGCCAACCAGCACTTCTGCGACCTGTTCGGGATCCCGTTGCCGCCGGTTGCCCTCCTCGGGAGCGACTGCGCGGCGGCGGCCGAGCAGTCCAAGGCGCTGTTCGCCGATCCGACGGGATGGCTGGACAGCATCGAGGCGGCCCTCGCCGGACGCGAACAGATCCTCGACGTCGAGTTCACCCTGGCCGACGGCCGCACCGTCGAGCGCGACTACATCCCGATCCGGGTCGACGACCGCGACGAGGGTCACGTCTGGATCTACCGGGACGTGACCGAGCGGCACGAGATGGCGGCCCGCCGGGAGCGCCTGCTCGACGCCGAGCGCGATGTGCGCCGGGCGATCGAGGACCAGAACGAGCGGCTGCGACAACTCGACCAGTTGAAGTCGGAGTTCGTGGCGAACGTGTCCCACGAGCTGCGCACGCCGCTCACCTCCGTCATGGGCTTCGCCGAGCTCCTCACCGACGGTGCGGCGGGTGACCTCGGCGACGAGCAGCGCGAGTACCTCGAGGTGATCCGGCGCTCCAGCGAGCGCATGCTGGCGCTGGTGACCGACCTGCTGCTGCTGTCACGGCTCGAGACGCGCAGCATCCCGATCGAGCGGGGCGACGTGTCGGTGCCCGAACTCGTGCGCGAGTCCACCGGCGAACTCTCGAACGCGGCCCGAGCCCGTGGCGTGCTCGTGACCCATGCCTGCGACGAGGGCCCCCCGGCCCACGGCGATCACATGCGCCTGCGCCAGGTGCTCGACAACCTCGTGTCCAACGCCACGAAGTTCACCCCCGAGGGCGGCAGCGTGGCGGTCCGGGCCACCCACGACGACCGGGGCTGGCACATCGCGGTCACCGACACGGGCATCGGCATCCCCGCGGACGAGGTGCCGCACCTGTTCGACAAGTTCTTCCGGGCCTCCAACGCACGCGACGCCAACGTGCCGGGCACCGGGTTGGGCCTGGCGATCTCGCAGGCGATCGTGGAGCTCCACGGCGGTCACCTGACCGTCGAGAGCGTCGTCGGCGAGGGCACCACCATCACGGTGCACCTCCCCGACTAGGTCCCTCAGACCTGCCCGGTCGCCCGAGCCTTGGCCCAGCGGTAGTCGGCCTTGCCCGAGGGCGAGCGCACGATCTCGTCGACGAGGTGCACCTCCCGGGGCGCCTTGTACCGGGCGAGCAGGGTGTGGCAGTGCTCGGCGAGGGTCTCGACGTCGGGCTGCGAACCGGGTCGGGGCTTGACGACCGCCGCCACGCGCTCGCCCCACCGCTCGTCGGGCACCCCGACGACCACGACGTCGAACACGTCCGGGTGGCTCTTGAGGGCCGACTCGACCTCCTCCGGGAAGATCTTCTCGCCGCCGGAATTGATGCTCACCGAACCGCGCCCGAGGAGGGTGATGGTGCCGTCGGCCTCGATCATGGCCATGTCGCCCGGGAGCACCCAGCGCTTCCCCTCGAACTCGGCGAACACGCTCGCGGTCTTCTCCGGGTCCTTGTAGTACCCGAGCGGCACGTACCCGCCGCGGGCGAGGCGACCCACGATGCCGGAGCCCGGCGCCACGGGTCGGTTGTCGTCGTCGAGGACCGTCGTGTGCTCGCCCATCGCGAAGCGCGGCCGGCCCTCGGCGTCCGTTCCCGCGTTCGTGCCCTGGTACCCGGTCTCGGAGGCACCCAGGCTGTCGATCACCATCACGCTCGGCAGCCGCTCGGCGATGCGGGCCTTGACTGCGGGCGACAGGATCGCGCCACCCGACCCGATGACGAAGAAGCCCGAGAGGTCGTAGGACGCCCCGTCGTCGTCGAGGGCCTCGATGAGCGGACGAGCCATGGCGTCGCCGACGAGGCTGACCGACATGATGCGCTCGCGCTCGACCGTGCTCCAGATCTCGTGCGGATCCATCTTGCGGGCCGAGGACAGCACCAGGGTGTTCCCGCCGAAGATCGTCATCATCGCCACCCACAGCGCCGCGCCGTGCATGAGCGGTGCGATCGGCATCGAGACGGTGCCGCCGCCGTCCACCGCCTTCTGCACGAAGGCCTCGGGCGCATCCGGCATCTCGCCCCCCATGGCCAGCAGCGGCCCGAGGGTGGAGAGGAAGAAGTCGCGCTGGTGCCACATGACGCCCTTGGGCATCCCCGTGGTGCCGCCGGTGTAGAGGATGTAGAGGTCCTCCTCCGAACGGGGCGCGAAGGCCCGCTCGGCCGACGCCGCGGCGAGGGCCGCCTCGTACTCGACCGCACCGATCCGGGCGAGGTCAGGATCGGTGCCGTCCTCGACCGCGACGAACACGTTCAGGCCGGGTGCCTCCGCGGCGACGTGCGCGATGCGGTCGACGAACTCGCGTCCGTGGATGAGCGCTCGGAGGTCCGCGTTGTCGAACAGG
This sequence comes from Actinomycetes bacterium, assembly GCA_046074845.1. Taxonomy (GTDB): domain Bacteria; phylum Actinomycetota; class Acidimicrobiia; order IMCC26256; family IMCC26256; genus IMCC26256. The sequence goes on from JBJTOY010000124.1 coordinate 13,145, forward strand.
TAGGCGAGTTCGCCCTCGACGTAGCGGTAGTTGACGTTGATCGGGACCGCGCCGAGCTTGTAGGCCGCAAAGGTTCCCTCCACGTACTCCGGACCGTTGTAGAGGTAGAGCCCGACGTGGTCGCCGCGTCCGATGCCCTGGGCCGCGAGGTGGTTCGCGAGGCGCGTCGCCCGCTCGTCGAGTTCCCGGTAGGTGAAGCGGCGATCCCCGCAGACGAGCGCGGTGCGATCGGGCACGGCGTCGGCGGTGGCTTCGAAGAGATCGGCGAGGTTCCACTGGAGCGACATGCGCCGGAGGTTACCGATCCGACGCCGCGCCCGACGGGGCGGGGCTAGCGGGTGACGATGACGCAGGAGCCGTGGCCGAAGAGCCCCTGGTTGATCGAGAGCCCCACCGTGGCCCCCTCGACCTGCCGGCCCTCGGCCCGGCCCTGGAGCTGCCAGGCGAGTTCGCAGACCTGCTGGATGGCCTGAGCCGGCACCGCCTCGCCGAAGCAGGCGAGCCCCCCGCTCGCATTGACCGGCACCCGGCCCCCGATCGCGGTGACCCCCTCGTCGATGAGGCGCTCGGCCTCACCGGGCACGCACAGGCCGATGTTCTCGTACCAGTCGAGTTCGAGGGCGGTCGAGAGGTCGTAGACCTCTGCGAGGCTGAGGTCCTCCGGGCCGAGACCGGCCTGCTCGTAGGCCGCGTGGGCGATGGAGTCGCGGAAGGTCCGCTCCGGCTCGGGGACGCCGAAGGCCGAGTCGGTCGCGAAGTTCGGCATCTCGATCACCGTGTTCGGGTACGACGGGGTCACCGTCGCGACGGCCGAGATGCGCACGGGATCGGTGACACCCCGGGACCGGGCGTAATCCATCGAGCACACGACGAGCGCGGCGGCCCCGTCGGAAGTGGCACAGATCTCGAGCAGACGGAGCGGATCGGAGACGATCGGCGACGCGTCGACCTCCGCGATCGTGACCTCCTTGCGGAAGCGCGCGTACGGGTTGTTGAGGCCGTGCTTCGCGTTCTTGACCTTGACCTTGGCGAAGTGGTCCGGCGTGGCGCCGTACTGCTCGATGCGCCGCCGTGCGTACAGACCGAAGTAGGTCGGATTGGTCGCACCGAGGAGTCGGAACCGCAACCAGTCCGGATCGTCGCCCCGCTCACCCGAGTTCGGGGCGAGGAAGCCCTTGGGGGTCGTGTCGGCCCCGACCACGAGGGCCACGTCGCAGAGCCCGGCGAGGATCTGGGCCCGGGCCGCGTTGAGGGCGGTGGCCCCCGAGGCGCACGCGGCGTAGGCCGAGGCGACCGGCGCCCCCTGCCAGCCCAGCGCCTGCGCGAACGTCGCGCCGGCCACGTAGCCCGGGTAGCCGTTGCGAACGGTCTCGCCGCCGGCGACGAACTGGATGTCGCGCCAGTCGACCCCGGCGTCGGCGAGCGCCTCACGCGCCGCGACCACGCCGTACTCGACGAAGTTCCGACCCCACTTGCCCCACGGGTGCATCCCGACCCCGAGGATCGCGACCTCGCCGACACTCATCGTCCACCCTCCACCGGGCGCCACTGCCAGACGACGTACTCGTGCTCTGCGTCCTCGTACAGCACACCGAGTTCGATGGCCACCTCGATGCCCGATCGCAGGGTGGACGGGTCGCAGTCGGGCGCGAGGCGGCCGAGCACCACCATGCGCTCCTCGGCGAGTTCGACCGCGAGCACGGTGTAGGGCACGAACGGATCCGGCGCCACGTAGGGCGCGGGCGGCTGGTAGTGGTTCGTCGTCCACGACCACACCGTGCCCGTGGCCGAGAGGTGCACCTCGGTCAGGTCCTCGGCGGGCGCGGCCGGGTTGCGGGAGAAGGCGAGGTTCTTCGGGAAGAAGAACGAACCGGTCTCGGCGCCGCGGCTGCCGACGAGGCGCGGGTCGTCGTCGGTGGTGAACCACCCCTCGACCGCGGGCACGCGGGTCTTCGCACTCACTGGGCACCTCCGGGGTTCCCGATCAGGCCGGACAGGCGGGCGATCGTCGCCTCGGCCTCGGCCATGACCGACGTGATGATCTCGGCGACGGTCGGGAGCGCGTCGATGACCCCGACCACCTGACCGGTCGGCAGCACACCGGCTTCGATGCGACCGTCGACGAGTGCGGCCTTCGTGAGCATCGGCGCGTTCGCAGCCATCGCCATCTGCGCGTACGACAGTCCTTGGGCCTTCTTCATGGCCAGGCCCTCGTGGAGCATCTCCCCCGCGGACATCCCGACCATGGAGCGGAACCGCAGCGCGTTGAGCGCGGCCCGCGGCAGCGCCGTGAGGCGTCCCGCGCCCGTGAGGTGCTCGACGAGTTCGGTGCGGATCACCCGCTGGGGGTGACCGTCGACGCTCGAGGTCACGACCGTGTCGTTGATGCCGGCGGCGAGGTAGCGCCGCTTCACGTCCTCGGGGACCGTGCTCTCGGCCGAGAGCAGGAACCGCGTCCCCATCGCGACCCCCGCGGCGCCCCACGCGAGGGCGGCGGCGAGGCCCCGGCCGTCGTTGAAGCCGCCCGCCGCGATCACCGGGATGTCGACGGTGCGCGTGACCGTCGGGACGAGCAGGGATGTCGGGACGGTACCGGTGTGACCGCCGCCCTCGGCACCCTGCGCGATGACCGCGTCGACACCCCACGCCGCGACCTTCTCGGCGTGCCGGGGCGCACCGATGGTCGGCATGACCACGACGCCCTGATCCTTGAGCGTCTTGACGAGTCGCTCCCCCGGGGCCTGCGCGAACGATGCGACGCGCACGCCCTCGCGCACGATGAGCGCGATGCGCTCGTCGACGTCGGCCTGGTCGGAGCGGAGGTTCACGCCGAACGGCCGGTCGGTGCGCTCCTTGACCGCGTGCACCGCGGTCGTGAGCTCCTCGAGCGTCATCGTGGCCGACGCGAGGATGCCCATACCGCCGGCGGCGCTCGTCGCTGCGGTGAGTCGGGCACCGGCGACCCAGCCCATACCGGTCTGCACGATCGGGTACTGCGTCCCGAAGAGGTCGCAGGCCGCGGTGCGCAGTGCGCTCACTCGGGCACCTCGCGCAGACGCAGGCCGTTGGGGTCGATCTCGGCGATGAGCGCGAGCTCGGCCTCCGTCGGCGAACGGGTCTCCCCCACGTCGTCGGGGACCACGAGGTCGAAGCCGGTCGCGGCCACGATCTCGTCGACCGTGACGCCGGGATGCACCGAGCGCAACCGCATGGTGTTGTCGGGCGTCTCGAAGTCCATGACGCCGAGATTGGTCACGACGTGGCCGAGCCGGTGGAAGCGACCCGCCGCCCCGAGGGCGCGGGCCCGGTCGTACCCGACGCCCGTCACCACGTCGACCTGGGCCACGAAGGTCTTCGCGTTGTGGGACGGGATCCAGTACGAGGTGCGGTTCTGGATCGTGTTGCCCGGCGCGCCGCGGAACCCGAGCAACTGCGCCTTCGGCCGGTCCATCGGACCGATGCACGCGAAGTTTTGGTTGCCGTAGCGGTCCATCTGGGACGCGCCCATCATCACGTGGCGACGACCCGACCACACCACGTCGAACATCGATCGGTACGGGTTCCAGGCCTCGACGACCTTGACCGGATCGGCGACGCCGACCGGCATCGGGTTGGCCACGAGGAGGGCCTCACCGTCGGTCATCACGAGGTCGGGTTCGAAGGTGGCCCGCGCCAGACGACCCCCGATCATCGGGATGGTCCCGATCGGGTTCGCCATGATCTCACCGTCGCCGCGGAACGCCTCGGCGACCGCGATCACGCAGTGGTCGGCCCGGGTGCTCACAGCCCCACCACCTTCCGGTACTCGGCGTGGTCGCCGCAGTCGATGTACTTCGTGCGGAACGCCGTCCACGCCTCCGGATCCTTGGCGGACGCGGCGTACTCCTTCTGGAACGCCTCGTCGCGGGCGTAGTCGGGCGGGCACTCGGTGAAGTGGGCACCGAACGGCGCCTCGATCACGCCGTCGGTCATGAGCCGGCTGATCCGCAGCGTCTGCACGGCGCCGCCTGCGATGAGGTCATCGGTCGGCACGACCCGTTCCACCGACATGAACCGCCGCTCGGCCGCGCCGAGGAACAGATCGTCGAAGTACGGGTCCACGCCGAGGTACTGACCATTACCGCGGGCATCGCCGCGATGCATGTGCACGAACGCGGCATCGAGGGAGAGCGCAGGCACCGCCACGAGCTCCTCGCCGTCGGCGTAGGGCGAGGTGACGGTGCGGATCGCGGGCTGGTCGATGAGGGAGGTGCCGAGCCCGACGCGCGTCGGGAGGAACGGCACCCGCCACGCCGCGGCCTGGAGTCCGAGGAGGAACATGCCCTCGTCCATCTCGAGCGTCTCGATCGCACCGGCCTGGCGCGCGCTGCGGAAGTGGGGCTCGAGTGCGATGGAGTCGAGCGACACGAACGCGTAGACGACCCTGCGCACCTTGCCGGTGGCGCAGAGGATGCCGACGTCGGGCCCGCCGTAGGAGACGACCGTGAGGTCGGTGAGCGGCGAACGCGCGATGGCGCGCACGATGCTCATCGGCTTGCGGCGGGACCCCCACCCCCCGATCCCGATGGTCATGCCGTCGCGGAGTTCGGCGACGACGTCATCCTCGGTCATGCGCTTATCGGGCATCGGCTGCTCTCGTCACTGGGTGAAGTCGGCGTCGCGCTTGGCGACGAAGGCATCTCGGGCCTCGTCCGAGACGCCGGAGAGGTTGAGCTCGAAGGTGAAACCCTGCTCGTAGCGGTACGACCGTCGGACGTCGATCGGATCGATCCCGTTCAGCGAGGCCTTGGCGGCCCGCATCACCGTCGGGGACTTCGCGGCGATGTCGCGGGCGATGCGCAGCGCGGCCTCCCGCAGCTCGGCCTGCGGCACGACCTCGGCGACGCTGCCGTGGTGGGCCAGTTCCTGGGCCGTGATCGGCTTGGCCGTGTAGACCATCTGACGCATCCGGTGCTGGGGCACGAGTCGGGCGAGGTGGGTGGCCGCGCCGAGCGCACCACGGTCGACCTCGGGCAGACCGAAGGTCGCGTCGTCGGCGGCCACGATGATGTCGGCGTTGCCGACGAGGCCGATGCCGCCGCCGAGGCAGAACCCGTTGACCGCCGCGATGACCGGGACTTCGCACTCGTACACCGCGGCGAAGGCCTCGAAGCAGCCCCGGTTCGCGCCGATGAGCGCGTCGAAGCCCTCGGTGGCCTGCATCTCCTTGATGTCGACCCCGGCGTTGAACCCCCGGCCCTCGGCCCGCAGGATCACGACCCGCACCTGCGGATCCCGCCCCAGGGTGCGCAGACGCTCCGCGAGGTCGAACCAGCCGGCGACGGTCAGGGCGTTCACCGGCGGGTTGTCCATCACGATCTCGGCGATGCCCTGCTCGTCGATCGTGTGCGTCGTACCCATCGCGGTCCTCGCCCCCCTCGTCGCCCGGCCGACCCGGGTGTCCTCACGCGCCCGACTCCCGCGGATCTGAGGGGTCGTCAGACGGAGGCGGTACCTTATCCCCATGCCTGATCCGCTGGACCTGTCCGGGCGCGTCGTCCTCGTGACCGGGGGCGCCAAGGGCGTCGGTCGCGGCATCACCGAACGGTTTCTCGCCGCCGGCGCGCAGGTGCTCATCTGCGGGCGGTCGACCCCCGAGGTGCTGCCTGCGGCATCCGGTCGCACCGCCCGGTTCGTGGCCGGCGACGTACGGGAACCCGATGCGGTGCAGTCGATCATCGACGAGGCCGTCGTCACGTTCGGTCGGCTCGACGTCCTCGTGAACAACGCGGGCGGCGCGCCGCCGGCCGACACCGCGACGGTGTCGCCCCGGTTCTCCGCCGCGATCATCGGGCTCAACCTCGTGGCGCCGCTCGTGTGCTCGCAGTTCGCGAACGCGGTGATGCAGCAACAGGACGAGGGCGGGGCGATCATCAACATCGCGAGCGTCAGCGGCGCCCGGCCCTCCCCCGGCACCGCGGCGTACGGCGCGGCGAAGGCGGGTCTGCTCAACCTCACGACGACGATGGCGGTCGAGTTCGCGCCCAAGGTCCGGGTCAACGCGGTCACGGCCGGGCTCATCCGGACCGAGCAGAGCCACCTCCACTACGGCGACGAGGCGGGCATCGCCCGGGTAGCCGGGACCATCCCGATGGGTCGCCTCGCCGAGCCGACCGACGTCGGGGATGCGTGCCTGTTCCTCGCCTCGTCGCTGGCCTCGTACGTGACCGGGGCGAACCTGCTGCTCCACGGCGGGGGTGAGCGGCCGGCCTTCCTCGACGCAGCCGACCCGACCGCGGGCTGAGCGGTGCGCCGCTAGGGGTGCTGGCTCGAGACCGACACGACCTCGCCGGTCATGTAGGTCGAGTAGTCGCTGGCCAGGAACACGATCACGTTGGCGACCTCCCACGGCTCGGCGGCGCGCCCGAAGGCCTCGCGGGTCGTGAGTTCGGCGAGCAGATCGTCGGTGGTGACCTTCGACAGGAAGGCGTGCATCGCGAGGCTCGGCGCCACCGCGTTGATGCGGACCCCGAACTCGGCCGCCTCGAGTGCCGCGCACCGGGTGAGGGCCATCACCCCGGCCTTCGCCGCGGCGTAGTGGGCCTGACCCTGTTGGGCCCGCCAACCGATCACGCTCGCGTTGTTCACGATGACACCGGTGTTGCGCTCGCGCATGGCCCGCAGCGCGGCCCGGGTCATGCGGAACGTACCGTTGAGCGTGACGTCGAGGACCTTGGTCCACTGCTCGTCCGTCATGTCGACCACGTTCGCCGTCCCGCCGAGACCCGCGTTGTTCACGAGGACGTCGAGCCCCCCGTACTCGGCCACCGTCGCGTCGACGAGGTACTGCACCTGCTCCTCGTCCGTGACGTCGCACGGGACGGCGAGCGGACGCCGGCCGCCGACCCCTGCGAGCTGCTCGGCCGCCTCCTCGAGTCGTCGCACGTGCGCATCGGAGATGACGACGGTCGCCCCCTCCTCCATCGCCCGCTTCGCGGTGGCGAACCCGATGCCGGTGCCGGCCGCCGCGGTGACGAGCACGGTGCGACCGCGGAGCAGGCCGTGAGCCTCCGGGTACTCGGGGGTCTCGCCCACGCTCACACCACCTTGGGTTCGGGCGGCAGGCCCAGGGCCCGCTCGCCGATCACGTTGCGCTGGATCTGGTTGGACCCACCGTAGATCGTGTCGGAGCGGGTGAACAGGAAGATGCGCTGCACCAGCGAGAGGTCGTAGGGCGCGCCGTCGGCCAGTTCGGCCTCCGGGCCGAGCACGTCCATCGCGAGGTTCCCGAGCTCGCGGTGCAGGGTCGCCCAGTAGAGCTTCGAGATGGACGTCTCGCGGGTGAGCGACCCGTCCTCGAGGGAGGAGATGGACCGCAGCGCGGTGTACTTCATGATTTCGAGTTCGATCCAGGCCCGCATGAGCCGTTGGCGCAGGATCGGGTCGGCCACGTTGCCGCGCCGGCGCGCGGTGGCGAGGACCTCGCGCCACTCGTTCATGAACGTCAGCTGCTGGCCGAGGGTGAGCGCCCCGCGCTCGAACGCGAGGGTGCCCATCGCCACGCGCCAGCCGCCGTTGACCTCGCCGACGATGTTGTCCGCCGCGGTCCGGGCGCCGTCGAAGAACACCTCGTTGAACTCCGAGGTGCCAGTGATCTGCACGATCGGACGCACCTCGATGCCGGGCTGATCCATCGGGACGAGGAGGTACGAGATGCCGCGGTGGCGCGGGGCGTCACGGTCCGTCCGACAGAGCACGAAGCACCAGTGGGAGAAGTGGGCGAGGGAGGTCCAGACCTTCTGCCCGTCGATGACCCACTCGTCGCCCTCCCGTCGGGCCCGGGTGGCGAGGTTGGCCAGGTCCGAGCCGGCGTTCGGCTCCGAGTAGCCCTGGCACCACAGCTCCTCGCCGCTCGCGATGGGCGGCAGGAACCGGGCCCGCTGGGCGTCGGTGCCGAAGTGGAGGATCGTCGGGCCGATGAGCCCCTCCCCGATGAGCCCGACCCGACCCGGCCCTCCGGCCCGTGCGTACTCCTCGTAGAAGATGACCTGCTCGAGCAGCGTGGCGTCCCGGCCGCCGTAGGCCTCGGGCCAGGCGAGGCAGGTCCACCCGGCGTCCCCGAGGGCGCGCTCCCACTCCCAGCGCTCCTCGAACAGCGAGTGCTCGTCGCCGGGTCCACCGCGCCCGCGCACCCCGGCGAACGGGCCGGCGAGCCGGTCGGTGAGCCAGGCCCGAGCGTCGGCCCGGAAGGCCTCCTCGGCGGCGGAGAAGCGCAGATCCACGACGCCTATCTACCCCACGGCCCGCCGCCGCACCGGAACGCGGCTCATGCGCCCGGACGGAAGTACGGGTTCCACGGCTCGGCCCGGGCCTCCAGGACCGTGCGCAGGTCGGGGCTCTGGCGCACACCGGCGACGATCGCGTCGCGCGCAGCCTGCCGGTTGTTGCGGTACACCGCATCCGCATCGCTCGCCGCCGGGTCCACCCACACCGCGGCGATGACGCAGAGGTCGTGCAGTTCCGTCGCGGTCACGAAGCCGTCGGCGACCGCATCCGCGATCCCGGCCGCGACCCCGGCCTGCGCAGCACCCCAGGTGAGCCGTCCGTGCTCGTCGGACGCGATGGTCGCCTTGTTCACGAACAGGGTCATCGGCTGGACCGGCACGCCCGGACGCACGACCGCCACGAAGGGGACGTGGCCCGCACTCGGCGAGGCCAGCGCGCTCGCCCAGGCCGTGCCGGCGGGTCCGGTCCGATGCCCGAGCACCGTGTTCACGTGCGCGGCCTGCGCACCCTCACCGACGAACGCCTCTCCGATCTGCATGACGGCATCGTGCCACGGCACCTACAGTCGGTGCGCAGTCCGTGTCCGGCTCCCCGCCCGGGCGCGCCACCGTCGAACCCGAGGATGATCCCCATGGCCGCATGCAAGGTCGGTGTCCAACTCCACCCCCAGGTCGCCCCGCTCGAGGACCTGCGCACCGCGTGGAAGGCCGCCGACGCCCTCGGCATCGACTCGCTCTGGATCTGGGACCACTTCTACCCGCTCTACGGCGACCCGGACGCGTTCCACTTCGAGTGCTACTCGCTCCTCGGCGCGATGGCCGTCGACACCTGCCACGCGACCATCGGCGCGCTCGTCACCTGCAACTCGTACCGCAACCCGCAGCTGCTCGCGGACATCGCGCGGACGACCGACCTCCTCTCCGACGGTCGGTTCGTCCTCGGCATCGGTTCGGGCTGGTTCGAGCGCGACTACACCGAGTACGGCTACGAGTTCGGGACGGCCGGCGGGAGGCTCAAGGCGCTCGAGCGCGATCTGCCGATCATCCAGGCCCGGCTCGCGAAGTTGACCCCGGCGCCGAAGGGCCCACTGCCGATCCTCATCGGCGGTTCGGGCGAGAAGGTCACCCTGCGCCTCGTGGCCGAGTACGCCGACGCGTGGAACACCTTCGGCCCGCCCGAGCACTTCGCGGCGAAGAACGCCATCCTCGACGACTGGTGCGCCCGCGTCGGGCGCGACCCGCGCGAGATCGAGCGCACGGTCGCGATCGGCGCCCACGAGGTCGACGACTGGGAGCGCTTCATCGAGGCGGGGGCCGACCACCTGATCCTGATGTCGGGTCACCCCTACGACCTCGAGCCCCTCGAGCGCCTGCTCGCCGCCGTGCGCGCCTGACGGGGACCACGGACCGCCTCGGCGGTAGGGTGGTCGCCAACACGCGGGAGTCCGGTGCGCCGGGCTGAGAGGGTGGCACCGCAGCCGCCGACCGTACGCACCTGATCCGGATCATGCCGGCGCAGGGAGTGCAGGGCTCCGACGCCCTCCTCGCGTGGACGCACGAGCGTCACGACGACGAGGAGGAACATGCGGGAGGCCCTGGTCCTCGCCGGCGGCGAACCGGTGGATCCACGGTGGCACGACGAGGTGACGGCGCGCGCCGCGGCCGGCGCCGTCGTCGTCGCAGCCGACTCCGGCATCCACCACGCGCACGCGCTCGACCTGGCGGTGGCCCACCTCGTCGGGGACCTCGACTCCGCGACCGCCGAGGCCGTCGCGCGCGCCCGGGCCGAGGGCACGCCGATCGAGGCGCACTCGACCGACAAGGACGCGACCGATCTGCACCTCGCGCTCGACGCGGCGCGCCGGGCCGGCGCCACCCGCGTCACCGTGCTCGGCGCGGGCGGTGGTCGCCACGACCACCTGCTCGCGAACGCGCTGCTGCTCGCGGCCGACGAGTTCGCCGACCTCGACCTGGACGCGTGCTTCGGCGCCGATCGCATCACGGTCGTCCGCACCACGGCCCGACTCCACGGCGCGCCCGGTGACCCCGTGAGCCTGCTGGCCGTCGGCGGTCCGGCGAGCGGCATCACCACCGCGGGACTGCGCTGGCCGCTCCGGGCCGAGACCCTCGAGCCCGGATCGAGTCGGGGCGTCAGCAACGAGTTCACCGCCCCCGAGGCCGTCGTCTCCCTCGACGCCGGGACCCTCCTCGCCATCGCCCCCGACCCCCGGAGCACCTGATGCGCCCCGCCCGCCTCGCCCTGCGCACCCTCGTCGTCGCGATCGTCCTCGGCCTCACGGCCGGGGCGCTGTCCGCCTGCTCGAACGGCACGGGCGACGCCGACACCGTCACCCTGATCACGCACGACTCCTTCGTGATCTCGAAGCCCGTGCAGCGGGCGTTCGAGACCTCGACCGGGCTTCGACTGCGGATCCTGCGGAGCGGCGACGCGGGGGCCGCGCTCAACCAGGTGATCCTCACGAGGGACCGCCCGCTCGGCGACGCGTTCTTCGGCGTCGACAACACGCTGCTGTCCCGCGCCCTGGCCGCCCGAGTGTTCGAGCGGTACCGCCCCGCGGGCGCAACGTCGATCCCGAGCGACCTCGTCATCGACCGGACCGGTCACGTGACGAGCATCGACTACGGGGACGTGTGTGTGAACTACGACGCGGCGTACTTCGCGGCCGGCGAGGAGCGCGCGCTCCCCGAGGACCTCGAGGAACTCGCCGAGGGGCGCTTCGCGAAGCTCCTCGTCGTCGAGAACCCGGCGACATCGAGCACGGGCCTCGCATTCATGCTGGCGTCCATCGCACGCTTCGGCGACGGCTGGCTCGACTGGTGGGCGGCGTTGCGCGACGGCGGCGTGAAGGTGGTCGAGGGCTGGGAGCAGGCCTACAACGCCGAGTTCTCGGGGAGCGCCGGGAAGGGCGAGTACCCCCTCGTCGTCTCGTACGCCACGAGCCCGCCGGCCGAGGTGATCTACGCCGACCCGAAGCCCGCCACCGCGCCGACCGGCAACCTCGACCGGACCTGCTTCCGGCAGGTCGAGACGGTCGGTGTGCTGCGCAACGCCGAGCACCCGGAGGCGGCGCGCACGCTCATCGACTTCCTGCTCACGGAGCGCTTCCAGGCCGACGTCCCACTCGGCATGTTCGTGTACCCCGTGCGCCCCGGTACCCCGGTCCCACCCGAGTTCGAGCGGTACGCGGGCCGACCCGCCGACCCGTTCTCGGTACCGCCGGCCGCCATCGCCCGCAACCGCGACCGATGGATCGAGCAGTGGGACGCGACCGTCCTGCGGTGAGGATCGCCCGCGGGCTCGCGCTCGGCGCGGCGGCGGCGTTCCTCCTGCTGTTCCTGGCCTGGCCCGTGGCCGCGATCCTCGGGCGCGGCCTGTGGCCCGAGGGTCACCCCGACCTCGCCGCACTCGCCGACACGCTGCGACGTCCCGGCATCCCACGGATCATCGCGTTCACGTTCCTCCAGGCCGCGGTCTCGACCGTGGTCACCGTGGCGCTCGGCCTCCCGGGCGCGTACGTGGTCTCGCGCTACCGGTTCCGGGGACGGGCACTGCTCACCGCGGTGGTCACCATCCCCTTCGTGCTGCCCACCGTCGTCGTCGGCACCGCGTTCCTCGCGCTCTGCGGCCCGGGCGGACCGCTCGCCGGGCTCGGGCTCGTGGGGACGCTCCCGGCGATCCTCCTGGCCCACGCCTGCCTCAACTACGCGGTCGTGGTCCGGACCGTGGGGTCGCGCTGGGCCCACCTCGACCACCGCGGCGTCGACGCGGCGCGCACCCTCGGTGCCTCACGGTGGCGCACCTGGTGGCGGGTCACGCTCCCCGCGCTCCGGCCCGCCGTCGTGGCGAGCGCCATGATCGTGTTCCTCTTCTCCTTCACCTCGTTCGGCGTGATCCTGATCCTCGGCGGACCCCGTACCGCCACGATCGAGACCGAGATCCATCGGGTGACGGTCCAGATGCTCGACCTGCGCACCGCGGCGGTGCTCTCGATCATCCAGATGCTCGCGGTCGGCGGCGCGCTCCTCGTCGGCGCGGCACTCGCGCGCGACGCGGGCGGCGCGCCAGGCTGGCGCCCACGGGACCTCGACACCCTCCCGGTTTCGGGATCGCGCCGGGCCGTGCTCGGGACGGTCCTCGCGCTCGTGGCCGCCCTCATCGGTGCGCCGCTCGCCGTGCTCGTGCAGCGCTCGCTGGCCACGGGTGACGGCCCCGGGCTCGCGTGGTACCGCGGGCTCGGGTCGATCGGGGGCACCGGGCTGGCCGAGACCCCGGGGAGAGCACTGGCGAACTCCCTCGTGTTCGCGATGGCCGCCACGCTGATCGCGGTGACGGTGGGCGGGATCATCGCCACCGGGGTCGTGTCCCGGGGTCGTCGGAACCGCGCCGCGCGTGTCCTCGACCGGGCCGCCGTCCTGCCGCTCGGCATCTCGGCGGTGACGATCGGCTTCGGCTACCTCATCACGCTCGACACGCCGCCCCTCGCCCTGCGCACCTCGTGGTGGATCATCCCGATCGCGCAGGCGCTCGTGGCGATCCCGTTCGTCGTGCGTACCGCCGTGCCCATGCTGCGTTCGGTCGACCCACGCCTGCGAGACGCGACCGCGACCCTCGGCGCGACCCCGGCCCGGGTGTGGCGGGCCGTCGATCTCCCGGTGCTGCGCTCGGCGCTCGCCACCGCGGCCGCGTTCGCGTTCGCGGTCTCGCTCGGGGAGTTCGGGGCCACCGTGTTCATCGTGCGACCGGAGACCACGACGCTGCCCGTCGCGATCTACCGGATGCTCGGTCGGCCCGGTGCCGCCAACCGCGGCACCGCGTGGGCGGCCGCGGTGGTGCTCATGGTCGTGACGACCATCGCGGTGCTCGGCATCGACCGTGCCACGACCCGCGTGCGGAGGACCCGGTGACCCTCCACCTCGAGGACCTCGGCGTCACCTACGGGACGCGCACCGCCCTCGCGGCGGTCGATCTCACCGTACCCACTGGCTCGACGCTGGCCGTGCTCGGCGCGTCGGGCAGCGGGAAGTCCACCCTGCTGCGCGCGATCGCCGGCCTCGAACCGTCGACCGGGCGCGTGCGCTGGGACGACCGGGACCTCAACGACGTCCCCACCCACCGTCGCGGCATCGGCATGGTGTTCCAGGACCACGCGCTGCTGCCCCACCGGGATGTGCTGGGCAACGTGCGCTTCGGCCTCGAGGGGCGCGGGACGGATCGCGATGCCGCCGGTGCCCGGGCGCGCGCGCTGCTCGCACGCGTCGGCCTCGCCGGCTACGAGCACCGCACGGTGACCAGCCTGTCCGGGGGCGAGGCCCAACGGGTCGCGCTCGCCCGTGCGCTCGCACCGGACCCGCGGGTCCTGCTGCTCGATGAGCCCTACGGCGCGCTCGACCGGGAACGGCGCGATCAGCTCATGCTCGAGGTCCGATCGATCCTGCGGGAATCCGGCGTGACCGTCGTGCACGTGACCCACGATCACGACGAGGCCTTCGCACTCGGCGATCGGGTCGCCGTCCTCCACGACGGTCGCCTCGAGCAGGTCGGGTCGTCCGAGGAGGTGTGGCACCGACCGGCCACGGCGCGGGTGGCCCGCTTCCTCGGGGCGACGGACGAACTCGAGGGCGAGGCGGGTCCGAACGGCGCCGTCGCCACCGCGCTCGGTCGCCTCGCGGTCCCCGACGCCGCCGCGGGACCGGTCCGGGTCCTGTGGCGGCCCGAGGCGATGCGGGTCGATCCCGACGGCCCGATCGAGGGCCGGGTCGTCGACACCTCGTTCCGGCGGGCGCACCACCTCGTCGCGGTCGAGACGGCGGCGGGACGGTTCCTGGCGGTCGCCGAGGCGGGGTCTCCCGCCGGTTCGACGGTGCGGCTGCGGCTGGATCTCGCCGGGCTGCTCGTGTTCCCGCGCTGATCGACGGCCTCAGGCCGCGGCGCGCAGCAGACCGCCGGCGATCGGGAACCCCCGACCGTCGGCCGCGTCCGCGAGGGCGTGCATCGCCCGGGTGATCGTGCCGACCGGGAGGTCATGTCCCGCGAACAGGTGGATCGCCCACTCCCGCTGCTCCCGGATCACCGCCGGATCGTCGAGGAGGATCGCCGCCGCCGTCACGTCGACGAGCGCCGCGAGTTCGACGGCCGTCCGATCGACACCGTCCGCGATCCGCGCGAGCTCGGGCACCGCGTCGACGACCCGGGGGATCGCGGCCGCCACG
>JBJTOY010000125.1:0-29852 GCA_046074845.1 Actinomycetes bacterium
AAGAACCTCGTCGGCGCGTTCCACCAGCCGATCGCCGTGCTCGCCGACACCGACACGCTCGGGAGCCTGCCCGACCGCGAGTACCGGGGTGGCCTCGGCGAGGTGGCGAAGTACGCGCTCCTCGCCGATCCGGCCACCGAGATCGGTGGGATCAACGCGCTGCTGCGCGAGCACACCGGTGCGGTGCTGGCCCGTGACCCCGCGATCCTCGGCGACCTCGTCGCCCACTGCGCCGGGATGAAGGCGGCGGTCGTCGTGGCCGACCCGCACGAGCGCACCGGCATCCGCGCCACGCTGAACCTCGGCCACACGCTCGCCCACGCACTCGAGACCGCCGGGGGCTACGGCCTCACCCACGGTGAGGCGGTCGCGATCGGCCTCGTGTTCGCGGGCGAGCTCGCCGGTGCGTGGGAGCGGGTCGGCCTCGACACGGTCGACCGGTACCAGGCCCTACCCGCATCGTTGGGTCTGCCGACCACGGTGCCGGGCGGTGAGGCCATGCGGGCCGAGGACCTGCTCGCCGTGATGCGGCGGGACAAGAAGGCCGCGGGGGGTCTGACCTTCGTACTGCCGGGACCCGACGGTGTCGCCCTCGTCGACGACCCGCCCGCCGCGGCGCTGGCTCACGCCTTCGCGGCTGTCGGCGTGGAAGGCTGACCCCCGATGGCCACGCTGCTGCTCCTCTCCGGCCCGAACCTCAACCTGCTGGGCACGCGCCAGCCCGACATCTACGGCGCCGACACCCTCGACGACCTCGTGGCCGACGCCCGCGCTGCGGCCGAGGGCGCGGGGCACTCGCTCGAACACCTGCAGTCGAACCGCGAGGGCGACCTCATCGACGCGATCCAGGGTGCACGAGGCCGGTGCGACGCGATCATCATCAACCCGGGCGCCTTCACCCACTCGTCGTACGCGATCGCCGACGCGCTGGCGGCCTACGACGGCATCAAGGTCGAACTCCACATCTCCAATCCGAACGCACGGGAGGAGTGGCGCCGCACCTCCGTGGTCGCGCCGTACGTCACCGGCACGATCGCCGGTTTCGGGCGGGCCGGGTACGCGCTCGCGGTCGCAGCCGCGCTCGGCGCGCTGGAGCGATCGTGAGCACGACCCTCCCCGCGGTCGACGTCACGGGCCGCATCGCGCGACTCCGAGCCGCGCTCGGCGAGGCGGGGGCCGACGCGATACTGGTCACCCGGCTCCCGAACATCCGGTACCTGACGGGCTTCACGGGCTCGGCGGCCATGGTGCTCGTCACCGCGGACGACGGCGTGTTCGTGACCGACGGCCGCTACCGCGAGCAGTCGGCCGAGCAACTCGGCGCCGCCGGCTGCGCACTCGAGGTCGCCATCGGGCTGGGCGCGGACGATCAACGGGACCACCTCCGGCGCGGCGTGGCCCGGTCGGGCGTCCGGCGCCTCCTCCTCGAGGCGAACGGGGTGACCTGGGCCCAGGCGCGCGACCTGGCCGATCGATGGTTCCCGGAGCAGGAGGTCCTCGCCGGCGATCCGATCGTCGAGGGGTTGCGGATGGTCAAGGAGCCTGCCGAGATCGAGCGCATCCGCGCCGCGTGCCACATCGCCGACGACGCGCTCGCATCACTGCTGCCCCGCCTCGGGTCCGGGATCAGCGAACGCGGGTTCGCACTCGCGCTCGAGGTCGCGATGCGCGAGCGCGGCGCGGACGGCAACTCCTTCGACCCCATCGTGGCGTCCGGTCCGAACGGGGCCAAGCCGCACGCCCGACCGAGCGACCGCATCGTCGAGCGCGGCGAGCTCGTCGTGATCGACTTCGGGTGCATCGTCGACGGGTACTGCTCCGACATGACGCGCACGGTCAGCGTGGGCGAACCCTCCGCCGAGGCGCGCCACATGTGGGAGGTCGTCCACGCGGCCCAGGCCGCCGGGCGCGACGCGGTCGCTGCCGGGGTCGAAGCGGCGGCGGTCGACCGCGTGTGCCGCGACATCATCGACGCGGCGGGCTGGGCCGAGGCCTTCGCCCACGGCACGGGCCACGGCGTCGGCATCGAGATCCACGAGGACCCGAGGGTGTCGCAGGCCTCGAGTGCTACCTTGCTCCCCGGTCACATCGTCACCGTCGAACCGGGCGTCTACCTCCCCGGGATCGGCGGCGTACGACTCGAGGACACCGTCGCCGTCACCGAGGGCGGCTGCGACCCGCTGACCGCCTTCCCCAAGCACCTCGTCGTCTGACCCGAGAAGGGCCCCGTGAGCATCTCCACCAACGACCTCAAGAACGGCATGGCCCTCAACCTCCCCGAGGGACTCGTCACCGTCGTCGAGTTCCAGCACGTCAAGCCGGGCAAGGGCGGTGCGTTCGTGCGCACCAAGCTCAAGAACTACCGGACCGGCGCGGTGGTGGACAAGACGTTCCGGGCCGACGAGAAGGTGCCGCTCGCGATCATCGACAAGCGGGAGATGCAGTACCTGTACCGGGAGGGTGCCGACTACGTCTTCATGGACACCTCCTCGTACGACCAGGTGCACGTGAGTCCGAGCGCGCTCGGCGACGCGGTGAAGTACCTCAAGGAGGGCGACTCCGCGGTGCTCCCCACCTACAACGACGAGATCCTCGGCGTGGACCTGCCCGCTGCGGTCGAACTCACGATCACCGAGACCGAGCCCGGGGTGCAGGGCGACCGCGTGTCGGGTGCCCGGAAGCCGGCCACGCTCGAGACCGGACTCGTCGTGCAGGTGCCGCTCTTCGTCGAGGTGGGGGAGACCATCAAGGTCGACACCCGCTCCGGCGAGTACCTCACCCGCGCCTGATCGCGCCGTGGCGCCGCGTCGCGAGTCCCGCGAACGTGCGCTCGGCCTCTGCTACGAGGGCGAGGTCCGCGATCTCGACCCGGCCGGAGTGCTCGCGAACCTGCCGAGTGCACCCGACGCCTACGCGGTGCGCCTCCTCGAGGGGGTCGACGCGCACCGGGCCGAGATCGACGCGCACCTCACGGAGTACTCCGAGCACTGGACCCTCGACCGTATGCCGGTGGTGGATCGGTGCATCCTGCGGATCGCCGCCTACGAACTCGCCTACGAGCCCGAGGTGCCGACGGCCGTCGCGATCACCGAGGCGGTGGAACTCGCCAAGCAGTACTCGACCAAGGACTCCGGTCGCTTCGTGAACGGTCTGCTCTCGCGCGTCGCCGCCGAGGTGCGGGTGTCGTGACCACGGCGGCACTCCTCGACGCGGAGCGCGCCGCCGCGGCCCTCCCGGTCGAGACGGCGGAGCCGAGCACGGACGGGTCGGTCGACACCGACCGCCCCTGGAACGTCGTGGTCTGGAACGACCCGGTCAACCTCATGTCCTACGTGGTCCTCGTGTTCCGGAAACTGTTCGGGTACTCCGAGGAGCACGCGACCCGTCTCATGCTCGAGGTCCACCACGAGGGACGGTCCGTCGTGGCCTCCGGCACCCGCGAGCAGGCCGAGCACCACGTGGCCCGCCTCCACGCCCACGGTCTCTGGGCGACGACCCAGCGCGACTCGTGAGCGGGTACCGGTTCGAGGACCCGGACTCCGAGCTCGCCCTGGGTCTGCGTGAGGTGGAGGTCGCCGCCGTGCTGGACCTCGCGCGCTCGGTCCGGATCGTGCTCGACGCCCCGTTGCCCCCGGCCGGGGACGAGGCGGCCCGGGACCGGCTCTTCCCCCGCGCCTACCTCGACCCGACCGAGGACGCGGCCGAGCTCGCGTTCCAGGCCGCGGTCCATGCCGATCTGGCCGCCGGCCGCATTGCGGCGATCGACGGTCTCATCCACGACCTCGAGGGGGCCGAGGCGGTCCGCGGCGGGGTGCGGGTCGTGCTCGACGCCGATCGGGTCGGGGCCTGGGTCGGGGCGATCAACGACCTGCGCCTCACCCTCGGCACCCGCATCGGGGTCGCCGACGACGATCCCGAGTACTCGGGACCGGTGGCCGCCGAGGCCGGGGACACCGGCCTCTACCACTGGCTCACCGGACTCCAGGACGGGCTGATCTCGTACCTGCTGGTCTGAGGGCCCGGCGCGGGTGCGGGTCCGGTCCGTGCCGGCCCGTGCCGACCCGCAGGGTCCCGGGATCCGAGGGCGCGCACCGGCGGGTGGGTCGCGCTATCGTGCGGGTCACCGTCACCGGGATCCTGTGAGATCCCTACGGACCCGCACCTCCGAGGATCACCATGGCCGAGAGCCGCCGCGACGCAGGTCGCGCCACATCCGAGCACGAGCCCGCGACCCCCGCCTCCGGGGGTCGTTCCGTGTCCGGGTCCGGTGACGGTATGGTCCTGCGCACCACGGTGTTCTCGGCCGACGACCTGCGTCGGGCCCACACCCGCATCGCGCACGAGATCGTCGAGCGGAACCGGGGCGCGGCGGAGGTCGTGCTCGTGGGGCTCCACTCGCGCGGCCCGGTGATCGCGGCCCGGCTCGCCGCAGCGATCTCGGGCTTCGAGGGTGCGCAGGTGCCCGTGGGCACCCTCGACGTCACCTTCCACCGCGACGACGTCGGGCTGCGTCCGCTCCACCCGGCCGGGCCGACCGCGGTGCCGGTCGATGTGACCGGACGGGTCGTGGTGCTCGTCGACGACGTCCTCTTCACCGGCCGGACGATCCGGGCCGCCATGGACGCGATCACCGAACTCGGTCGACCCCGCTCGATCCAACTCGCGGTGTTGGTCGACCGCGGTGGCCGGGAGCTGCCGATCCGGGCCGATTTCGTGGGCCGGAACCTGCCGACCCGACTCGCCGAGGACGTGCGGGTGCGGTTGGTCGAGACCGACGACGTGCCCGAGGACACCATCGAGCTCTGGGGCCCCGAGGGTTCGGGGGAGGAAGCGGACGCGTGAAGCACCTCCTCTCGATCGCCGACCTGAGCCGCGCCGAGCTCGATGAGCTGCTCGACCTCGCCGCCTCGTTCCTATCGGTGACCCAGCGCGAGACGCCGAAGGTGCCGGCCCTGCGCGGCCGTACGGTGGTGTCACTCTTCTTCGAGGACTCGACCCGGACGCGGCTCTCGTTCGAGACCGCGGCCAAACGGCTCTCGGCCGACGTGATGGTCTTCAGCGTCGCGACCTCCTCGGTCAAGAAGGGCGAGGGGCTGCGGGACACGGTGGCCACGATCGCAGCGATGGGCATCGACGCGGTGGTGGTCCGCCACGCCGCGGCCGGTGCGCCGCACCGCATCGCCGAGTGGATCGACGCGAGCATCGTGAACGCCGGGGACGGGCGACACCAGCACCCGACCCAGGCCCTGCTCGACACCTTCACGATCACCCAGCACCGGGGCCGGGACCTCTCCGGCATGCGGGTGGCCATCGTCGGCGACGTCCGGAACTCCCGGGTCGCTCGTTCGGACGTCCAGGCGCTGAGCATGCTCGGCGCCGAGGTCACGCTCGTCGCCCCACCGACCCTGCTGCCGGAGACCCTCGAGGGGTGGCCGTGCACGAGCGCGGTGGACCTCGATCCGCTGCTCCCGGATCTCGACGCGGTGATGCTGCTGCGGATCCAGCACGAGCGCGACGCGAGCACGCGGTTCCCGTCGCTGCGCGAGTACACCGCCCGCTACGGGCTCACCGAGGACCGGGCCCGGCGGCTGCGGCCCGATGCCCTCATCATGCACCCCGGTCCGATGAACCGTGGGGTCGAGATCGCGGCGGCCGTCGCCGACGGTCCGCAGTCGGTCATCGGCGAGCAGGTCACGAACGGTGTGGCCGCGCGCATGGCGGTGCTCTGGAAGCTGCTCGGCGCAGGAGGCGACGTTGTCTGAGTACGTGATCCGCGGTGGCGAGGTCATCGATGCGAGCGGCCGGCGAAACGCCGACGTCCTCGTGCGCGACGGGTCGGTCGTCGAGGTCGGGACCGCCCTCGACGCCCCGGAGGTCCTCGACGCGGCGGGCGCGATCGTCACCCCCGGATTCGTCGATCTCCACACGCACCTGCGCGAGCCGGGCGACGAGGACGCCGAGACCATCGAGACCGGCAGCCGTGCCGCCGCCCTCGGCGGGTACACCGCGGTGGTCGCCATGCCGAACACCCGGCCGCCGCTCGATGACCCGACGGTCGTGCGCGCCGTGCTCGCCATCGGCGCCGAGGCGCTCTGCGAGGTCGTCTCCTCGGGGTGCATCACCGTGGGCCGGGCCGGCGAGGCCCTCGCCCCCATGGGCGAACTCCACCGCCTCGGCGTGCGGGTGTTCACCGACGACGGTTCCTGCGTGATGTCGGCCGGCCTCATGCGCCGGGCGCTGGAGTACTCGCTGGGCCTCCCGGGATCGGTGGTGGCCCAGCACGCCGAGGACGACTCGATGTGCGCCGGTGGCTCGATGCACGAGGGTGCGGTCTCGAGCCGCCTCGGCATCCCGGGGCGACCGGGGGAGGCCGAGGCGATCATCGTCGCCCGCGACATCCGTCTCGCGGCCCTCACCGGAGCGCACGTGCACTTCCTCCACCTCTCGACCGCGGCCTCGGTCGACCTGGTGCGCGCGGCGAAGCGAGACGGCGTCCGCGTGACCTGTGAGGTCGCACCGCACCACTTCACGCTCACCGACGAGGCCTGTGCGAGCTTCGATCCCGCGTTCAAGGTGCACCCTCCGCTGCGCTCGGCCGCCGACGTCGAGGCGGTGCGCGCCGGGCTGGCCGACGGCACGATCGATGCCATCGCCACCGACCATGCGCCGCACACCCCCGAGACCAAGGAGCGCCCGTTCGAGGAGGCCCCGCCGGGGATGCTGGGCCTCGAGACCTCGGCGGCCCTCACGCTCACCGAGCTCGTCGAGCCGGGGATCATCACCCTCGAGCAGGCGCTCGCCGCACTGTCCTGGAACCCAGCCCGCATCGCGGGTGTCGACGACCGTCACGGTCGGGTCGTGGCGCCCGGAGCGCCCGCCAACCTCTGCATCCTCGATCCGTCCGCGACCTGGACCGTCGATCCGGGTGCGCTCGCCAGTCGGGCCCGCAACACGCCCTACGCCGGGCGGACCCTGCGGGGGCGGATCCGCCACACGGTGCTGCGCGGCGAACGGGTCGTGCTCGATGGGAGGGCCACGCGATGAGTCGCACGTACGAACCGGCACTGCTGGTGCTCACTGACGGCGAGGTGTTCGAGGGCGAGGCCTTCGGCGCCCGCGTCGACGCCGCGGCGACCGGTGAGCTGGTCTTCAACACCGCGCTCAGCGGGTACCAGGAGATCATCACCGATCCGTCGTATGCGGGCCAGGTCGTGACCTTCACCTACCCGCACATCGGCAACTACGGCACGAACCCGGACGACGACGAGTGCGCGCATCCGCACGTCCGGGGGATCGTCACCCGCGACGTGGCGGTGCGGCCGAGCAACCACCGGTCCACCGAGTCCCTGGATGCCTTCCTGGATCGTCACGGCGTGCCCGGCATCACCGGGGTCGACACCCGACGGCTCACCCGCCACCTGCGGGAGCGGGGCGCGGTGCCCGGTGCGTTCGGGACCGACGAGGCCGCGGTGCGCGCCGCAGCGGCCGGTGCGACCGGCACCGACGGGGTCGACCTCGTCGCCACGGTGACGACGACCGAGCCCTACGTGGTCGGCGATGCCGACGCGCCCTTCTCGGTGGTGGCCTACGACTTCGGCATCAAGCGGACGATCCTGCGCCACCTCGCGGGCGCGGGCTGTCGGGTCGAGGTCGTGCCCGCCTCGACGCCCGCCGCCGAGGTCATCGCCCGAAACCCCGACGGCGTGTTCCTCTCGAACGGACCCGGCGACCCGTCCGCGGTGGCCGGTGCGCCGGAGAACGCACGCCTGCTCGTCGAGTCCGGCCTGCCCATCTTCGGCATCTGCCTCGGACACCAGATCCTCGGCCTGGCGCTCGGCGCCGGGACCTACAAGCTCCCGTTCGGCCACCACGGTGGCAACCACCCGGTGCGCCACGAGGCGACCGGACGGGTCGAGATCACGAGCCAGAACCACAACTACGCCGTGGATCCGGGGGCGATGGACCGGAGCGTGGACATCACCCACGTCAACCTCAACGACGGTGTCGTCGAGGGGCTCCGGCTCCCGGACGCCCCCGTCTTCTCCGTCCAGCACCACCCGGAGGCCGGACCGGGCCCGCACGACGCCGCCTACCTGTTCGAGGAGTTCACGACCCTCATGACCGAGGCCCGCTGATGCCCAAGCGCACCGACATCGAGTCGATCCTCATCATCGGATCGGGTCCGATCATCATCGGGCAGGCCTGCGAGTTCGACTACTCCGGCACCCAGGCCTGCCGCGTGCTGCGGGCCGAGGGCTATCGGGTGATCCTCGTGAACTCGAACCCGGCGACGATCATGACGGACCCGGAGTTCGCGGACGCGACCTACGTCGAGCCCCTCACCGTCGACAGCGTCACCCGCATCATCGAGAAGGAGCGGCCCGACGCGGTGCTGCCGACGCTCGGCGGCCAGACTGCGCTCAACCTCGCCATCGAGCTGAGCGAGACCGGTGTGCTCGAGCGCTTCGGGGTGGAGATGATCGGCGCGAGCGCTGAGGCGATCCACACCGCCGAGGACCGCTCGAAGTTCAAGGAGGCCATGAGCGAGGTCGGGATCGCGAGCGCGAAGTCCGGCCTGGCCTACTCGGTCGAGGAGGCCATGGTCGTCGGCCGGGAGGTGGGCCTCCCGGTGATCTGCCGTCCGTCCTTCATCCTCGGCGGTTCCGGCACCGGCATCGCGACCACCGAGGACGAGCTGCGGGAGGTCGCGCGGGTCGGTCTCGAGGCGAGCCCGGTGAACGAGATCCTGCTCGAGCAGTCCCTCATCGGCTGGAAGGAGTACGAGCTCGAGGTCATGCGGGACCACGCCGACAACGTCGTGGTCATCTGCTCGATCGAGAACCTCGACCCGATGGGCGTGCACACCGGCGACTCGATCACGGTCGCACCGGCCCAGACCCTCACCGACGTCGAGTACCAGCGTCTGCGCGACGCCTCGTTCACCTGCATCCGCCGCATCGGGGTCGACACGGGTGGGTCGAACGTGCAGTTCGCGGTCAATCCGGCCGACGGCGAGTTCGTCATCATCGAGATGAACCCACGGGTGTCGCGCTCCAGCGCACTCGCCTCGAAGGCGACCGGGTTCCCGATCGCGAAGATCGCCGCGAAGCTCGCGGTCGGTTACCGCCTCGACGAGGTCATCAACGACATCACGCGCGTCACCCCGGCCTCGTTCGAGCCGACGATCGACTACGTCGTCACCAAGATCCCGCGCTGGGCCTTCGAGAAGCTCCCGGGCGCCGAACCGGTCCTCGGCACGATGATGCAGTCCGTCGGCGAGGCGATGGCGATCGGTCGGACGTTCCCGGAGTCGTTCCAGAAGGCGCTGCGCTCACTCGAGACCGGTCGGGGCGGTCTGAACTGCGATCCGGCGGAGGCCGAACTCGATCGGCTCCCGCTCGACGAACTCGTCCAGGGCGCGGCCGTTGCCACCCCGGACCGGGTGTTCCTCGTCGAGGCCGCCCTGCGTCGGGGCGCCTCGGTCGAGCGCGTCCACGACGCCACCGCCATCGACCCCTGGTTCCTCGACGAGTTCCAGCGGATCGTCGACGAGCGGGCGCGCCTCGCGTCCATCGGCGCGTCATCGGCCATGGGTCGGGCCGACTGGCGTCGGGCCAAGCGACTCGGCTTCGGCGACGCGCAGCTCGCGTACCTCTGGGGCGAGCCGTACGGCACCGTCCGTGCGGCGCGGCTCGCCGCAGGGGTGACCATCACGTACAAGACCGTCGACACCTGCGCGGCCGAGTTCGCGGCGGAGACGCCGTACCACTACGGCACCTACGAGGACGAGGACGAGGTCGCCCCGCTCGCGCGCGATGCGGTCATGATCCTCGGCAGCGGTCCGAACCGCATCGGCCAGGGGGTCGAGTTCGACTACTGCTGCGTGCACGCGGCCTTCGCGCTCTCCGAGGCCGGGTACGAGACGGTGATGGTCAACTGCAACCCGGAGACCGTCTCGACCGACTACGACACGAGCGATCGCCTCTTCTTCGAGCCGCTCACCATCGAGGGCGTGCAGAACGTCGCCGACGCGTTGGCCCGCGCCGGGAACCTGCGGGGTGTGATCGTGTCCCTCGGCGGGCAGACGCCGCTCAAGCTCGCACACGCCCTCGCCGAGAGCGGCGTGGAGATCCTCGGGACCAGTCCGGCCTCCATCGACCTCGCAGAGGACCGCGAGCGTTTCAACGATCTCTGCGAGCGCCTCGGCATCCAGCAGCCGCCGGGAGGTACGGCCACCACCGCGGACGCGGCGAGCGCGATCGCCGCCGGGATCGGCTTCCCGGTCCTCGTCCGCCCCTCCTACGTCCTCGGCGGCCGGGCGATGCAGATCGTCTACGACGACGCGGGACTCCGGGGCGCGATGGCCGAACTCACGGCGTTCGGGACGCTCGGGCGGGAGGGCGGACTGTCCGCGGAGCGCCCGGCGCTGATCGACCGGTTCCTCGAGGAGGCCGTCGAGGTCGACGTCGACGCGCTGCGCGACGTGACCGGCGAGGTGATCATCGGCGGGGTCATGGAGCACATCGAGGAGGCCGGCGTGCACTCGGGCGACTCGGCCTGTGCGATCCCGCCGCCCACCCTCGCCCCGGAGGTGGTCGCGGCGATCGAGGACGCGTCCCGCCGACTCGCCACCGAACTCGAGGTCGTCGGCCTGCTCAACGTGCAGTACGCGGTCAAGGACGGCGAGGTGTACGTGATCGAGGCGAACCCCCGGGCGAGCCGCACCGTGCCGTTCGTCAGCAAGGCGACGGGGGTCCCGCTGGCCAAGATCGCGGCGCGGGTCATGCTCGGGGCCACCTTCGCCGAGCTGCGCGACGAGGGCCTCCTGCGATCCCCGGCGGAGGGTGGGCACATCGCCGTGAAGGAGGCGGTGCTGCCGTTCAACAAGTTCCCGCAGGTCGACACGGTGCTCGGACCGGAGATGCGCTCGACCGGGGAGGTCATGGGCATCGACCGGTCCTTCGGGATGGCGTTCGCCAAGAGCCAGGCCGCCGCGGGCAACCGACTGCCGGAGTCCGGGACGATCTTCCTGTCGCTCGCGGATCGTGACAAGCGGCAGGGCCTCGTGGCCGCGCACCGCTTCACCGAGCTCGGGTTCGCGATCGTCGCGACCTCGGGGACTGCGGCGGCGCTCGGGGCCGAGGGGATCCCCGTGGCCAAGATCATCGGCAAGGTCGGTGATCGTGACGGGGTCGATGCGGTCGACCTCATCCGTTCGGGCGAGGTCGACCTCATCGTCAACACGCCGAGGGGTCGCGGCCCCCGGGCCGACGGCGATCACATCCGGATGGCGGCGACCCGCTCCAAGGTGCCCTGCCTCACGACCGTGGCTGCGGCGCTCGCCGCCGCCGCGGGTATCGCCGAGATGGCGAGCCGGGAGCCCGCCGTGCACTCGCTGCAGGAGTACCACCTCGACGCGCAGCTGCGGTTCGGCGTATGACTCGGCGCCCGGCGGTCGACACCGCGGTCCGGATCGGACCGATCGCGCTGGAGAACCCGATCGTCGCGGCCTCCGGCACCTTCGGCCACGGCGCCGAGGTCGCCCGGCTGTGCCCGCCCGCCGGGCTCGGCGCGGTCACCGTGAAGTCGCTCGCGGCGTACCCGTGGGACGGCAACCCGGCACCGCGCCTGCACCCCGCGACCGCCGGGATGCTCAACAGCGTCGGCCTCCAGGGACCGGGCGTGAGCGCCTGGATCGAGGAGGACCTGCCGGCGCTGCGAGCCCTCGGGGCCCGGGTGATCGTCTCGGTCTGGGGCCGCAACGTCGGCGACTTCGCCGATGCGGCCCGGCTGCTCGCGCCGGCGGTGGGCGACCTCGTCGCCGTCGAGGTCAACGTCTCCTGCCCGAACCTCGAGGACCGGTCGCGCATCTTCGCCCACTCGATCGAGGCGACGACCGAGGTGGTGGGTGCGGTCCGTTCGGCCGACCTCGGGCTCCCGATCCTCGCCAAGTTGTCGCCGAACACCGACGAGTTGGGCGAGATCGCCGAGGCGGCGGTGCGGGCGGGCGCCGACGCGCTCACCCTCGTCAACACCGTGCTGGGGTTCGCGATCGACGCGGAGACCCGCCGTCCCGTCCTCGGCGCGGGCCGGGGTGGCCTGTCAGGCGCGGCGATCAAGCCGGTGGCCCTCCGAGCCGTCTACGACGTCACCCGTGCGCTCCCGGACGTGCCCGTCATCGGGACCGGCGGGGTGGCCTCGGGGCGCGACGCGGTCGAGATGCTCCTCGCCGGCGCGAGCGCGGTCGGGGTCGGTACCGCGACCTTCCGTGACCCGCGGGCCCCGAAGCGGATCCTCGACGAGCTCGTCCACTGGTGCGCCGCACACGGCGTCGAACGCGTGGCCGACCTCACCGGCGCACTGGAGGTGCACCCATGACCGACCTCTCCTCGGGCGCACCCGAGTCGGTGCGGGAACGCCTCGTGCTCCCGCTCGACGTGGGTGACCTCGACGCTGCGCTCGCGATGGCCCGCCGGGTCGCCCCGTGGTTCGGGGTGATGAAGGTGGGCCACGAGCTCTACGGCGAGGCGGGTCCGGCCGCGTTCGACGCGATGCACGACCTCGGGTGCGCAGTGTTCTGCGACCTCAAGTTGCACGACATCCCGAACACGGTGGAGCGTGCGGCCGCGGCGCACGCGCGCCGCGGCGTGGAGATCATGAACGCGCACGCGTGCGGCGGGGTCGACATGCTGCGGGCGTTCGTCGCCGGCGCCGTTGCGGGCGCTGCGGCCATCGGTCGACCCGTGCCGGTGACGCTCGGGGTGACCGTGCTGACCTCCGAGCCGAACGCCTCGGCCTTCGACGAGCGGCTCGGGTACGCGCGCGCCGCCGGCCTCGACGGGGTCGTGTGCAGCGCGCAGGAGGCCGGACGGGCCACGGAGGGCGGGATGCGCACGATGGTCCCGGGGATCCGACTCGCCGGTGGCGCGACCCACGACCAGGCCCGTGTCGGGACGCCGGGGGCGACGATCGCCGCCGGGGCGACCTGGCTCGTGATCGGTCGGGCCGTGACCGCCGCCGAGGATCCCGAGGCCGCTGCGGCGGTGATCGCGGCCGAGGTCCTGGACGCGCTCGGCGCCTGAGACCACCGCGTGCGGTGGGGGACCCGCCGGTATGCTCGCGGGTCCCGGCGCCCCGTTCCGAGAGGTCGAGATGAGTCAGCCCCCCAGCCTGACCCCCGAGCAGCGGGCCGCCGCGCTCGAGAAGGCGGCCGAGGCGCGCCGGGTCCGGGCCGAGGTGAAGGCGCTGCTCAAGCTGAACCGCATCACGCTGGCCGAGCTCTTCGAGCGGGCCGACGCCGATGACATCGTGGCCAAGCTCAAGGTCGTCAGCGTGCTCGAGTCGCTGCCCGGGGTGGGCAAGGTGCGGGCGCGCCGCACCATGGCGGAGCTCGAGATCGCCGAGAATCGTCGCCTCCGCGGGGTCGGGGCCAAGCAGCGTGCGGCGCTGCTCGAGGCCTTCGCCGAGAAGTAGGGCCGCGCCCTGGCCGTGCTGCTCGTCCTCGCCGGACCCTCCGGGGTCGGGAAGGGCACCGTCGTCCGTCACCTGCTCGAGGCCGATCCCACCCTCTGGCTCTCCGTCTCGGCGGCCACCCGGCCGATGCGGCCCGGTGAGGTCGAGGGCGTCGACTACTTCTTCATGTCTCGCGCCGAGTTCGAGGCGATCCGCGACGAGGGCGGGTTCCTCGAGTGGTTCGAGGTCTACGGCGATCTCAAGGGCACGCCACGGGCCGCGGTCGCCGAACACCTCGCCGCCGGGACCGACGTGCTGCTCGAGATCGACGTGCAGGGGGCACTCGCGGTGCAGGAGACCTTCCCCGAGGCCCTCCTCGTGTTCCTCCGGCCGCCGACCCGGGCCGAACAGGAACGCCGCCTGCGGGGCCGGGCCGGGGACGACCCCAACCAGCTCGCCGCGATCCCGACCCGTCTGGCCGAGGCGGAGGCCGAGGAGCGCCTCGCCGACCGGTTCGACGCTGTCGTCACGAACGTGGACTCGGCGGAGGCGGCCGGGGAGGTGGCTGCTATCCTGACTAGCCGCCGCACGACGGCCGAATGAGGGCCGCAGCCGCGGTCCCACCCCTCGCCCCCGGGCCCCTTGAGCGCCCGAGCCGATCCCGACCTGAGGACCCCGCCATGGCCGACCGCCGAGACACCCTGATGGAGCCGCACCTCGAGGCCCTCCTCGACCAGGAGTCCTCCAAGTTCAAGCTCGTCACCCTCGCCGCCATGCGGGCCCGCGAGATCAACGACTACTACGGCCAACTCGGCGAGGGCCTCGGCAAGATCGTGCCGCCCCAGGTCACCTCGGTGTCCCGCAAGCCGCTGTCCATCGCGATGGAGGAGATCCGCGAGGGCAAGATCATCAGCTGCGAGCTGCCCGAGCCCGTCGTCGCCGACGAGGCCGAGGAGGCCGCGGAGGCGGGGGAGACCCCCGCGCCGGACGCCGGCTGAGCCACGTGCTCGACGCGGCCGCGGCATCGCCGCTCGCCGGACGCCGGGTCGTCCTCGGCGTCACCGCCGGCATCGCCGCGTACAAGGCGGTCGAGATCTGCCGTCGCATGGTCGACGCGGGGGCCCACGTGGTGCCGGTGCTCACCGAGGACGCACTGCGGTTCGTCGGGGCGGTGACCTTCACGGCGCTGGCCTCCGAGCCCGCACGCACCGCCCTGTACGGCGCCGACGATGCGATCCCGCACACCCACCTCGGGCAGACCGCCGACCTCGTCGTGGTCGCGCCGGCGACGGCGAACACGCTCGCCCGCTACGCCGCCGGGATCGCCGACGACCTGCTCACGAACACCCTCTTGGCCACCCGGGCGCCGGTCCTCGTCGCACCCGCCATGCACACCGAGATGTGGGAGCACCCCTCGGTGCGGGAGAACCTGGAGACCCTCCGGCGCCGTGGCGTCCACGTCTGCGATCCGGAGTCCGGGCGTCTCGCCGGCGGCGACGTCGGGGAGGGGCGCCTCGCGGATCCGGCCCGGATCGTCGCCATGGCCGAGGAGATCTGCGCCCGTGGCCACGACCTCGCCGGCGTGCGCGTCGTGGTCACCGCGGGCGGGACCCGCGAGGCGATCGACCCGGTGCGTTTCATCGGCAACCGGTCCTCGGGCCGGATGGGCCACGCGCTGGCCCGGGCCGCAGCGACCCGCGGTGCGGCGGTGACGCTCATCACCACCTCCTCGCTGCCGGTGCCGCCGGGCATCGACGTCGTGACGGTCACCACGGCCGCCGACGTCGAACGAGAGGTGCTCGCACGCTTCGAGGATGCCCACGTGGTGGTGATGGCCGCCGCGGTGGCCGACTTCCGGCCGAAGGTCGTCGCCGCCGACAAGATCAAGAAGGGCGGCGGCACCCCGGAGATCGTGCTCGAGCCGACCCCCGACATCCTCGCCGGGCTCGGCGCCCGCAAGACCCACCAGATCCTCGTCGGGTTCGCGGCCGAGACCACCCGGGTCGCGGAGCACGCAGCCGAGAAGCTGGCGGCGAAGCGGGTCGACCTCATGGTCGCCAACGATGTGTCCGCCCCGGACGCGGGGTTCGAGGTCGAGACCAACCGTGCCATGCTGATCGACGGATCGGGGTCCGTCATCGAGACCCCGCTCCTGAGCAAACTGTCGCTCGCCGAGGTGATCCTGGACCGCGTGGCGGTCCGCCTCGGACGGGACACGACCAGGGAGAGCCAGTGAGTTCCTTCACCTTCACGTCCGAGTCGGTCACCGAGGGCCACCCCGACAAGATGTCGGACCAGATCTCGGACGCGGTCCTCGACGCGATCTACGAGCAGGACCCGCAGAGTCGCGTCGCCTGCGAGACCATGTGCACCACGGGCCTCGTGGTCGTCGCCGGCGAGATCAGCACCCAGGCCTACGTCGACATCCCGCGGGTGGTGCGCGACACGGTGCGCAGCATCGGGTACGACCGGGAGTCCTACGGGTTCGACGGCAACACCTGCGGTGTCATCACCTCCATCGACGAGCAGTCGCCCGACATCGCCATGGGTGTCGACAAGGCGCTCGAGCAGCGCGCGGGAACCGGCGACCTCTTCGACGAGGTCGGCGCCGGCGACCAGGGGATGATGTTCGGCTACGCATGCGCCGAGACCGACGACCTCATGCCGATGCCGATCTGGCTCGCGCACCGTCTCGCCCACCGCTTGGCCGAGGTCCGCAAGTCCGGCGTGCTCCCGTACCTCCGGCCGGACGGCAAGACCCAGGTCACCATCGACTACGAGGACGGCGTGCCCAAGCGGCTCCGGACCGTGCTCATCTCCACGCAGCACGCTCCGGGCATCGACATCGACTCGATGATCAAGCCCGACCTCATCGAGCACGTCATCCGTCCGCTGGTCCCCGAGCAGTTCGCGGGTGACGACTTCGAGGTGCTCTGCAACCCGACGGGCAACTTCGAACTCGGCGGTCCCCACGCCGACTGCGGACTGACGGGCCGCAAGATCATCGTCGATACCTACGGCGGCATGGCCCGCCACGGTGGTGGGGCGTTCTCGGGCAAGGACCCGACGAAGGTCGACCGCTCGGCCGCCTACGCGGTGCGCCATGCGGCGAAGAACATCGTGGCCGCAGGCATCGCCCAGCGCTGTGAGGTCCAGGTCGCGTACGCGATCGGCGTGGCCCGCCCGGTCTCGGTGATGGTCGAGACCTTCGGCACCTCCGAGATCGACCCGGCCAAGCTCCCGGCCCTCGTGCAGGAACACTTCGACCTCCGGCCGGCCGCCCTCATCGAGCGGCTCGACCTGCGGCGTCCCATCTACCGCAAGACCGCGGCCTACGGGCACTTCGGGCGCTCGGACTCCGACTTCACGTGGGAGAGCACGAGCCAGGCCGACGCGCTGCGCAGCGCCGCCGAGGGTCTGGCGTAAGCACCGCCGACGACCGCTGCGTGGTCCGGGTCCGCCCGGACCTCACGGCGGTCGATCGCGCCTTCGACTACCTCGTTCCCGGCGCCGCCCCGCAGGTCGAGGTCGGCACCATCGTGCGCGTCCCCCTGCACGGCCGCCGGGTCCGGGGTTGGGTCGTCGGCGTCGACGTGGAACCGGAGACCGACCGGGCGCGGCTGCTCGAGATCCTCAAGGTCGTCGGCGCAGGACCGTCGGCGGCGGTGATGGACCTCGCCCGGTGGACCGCGCACCGCTGGGCCGGGAGCGACGTCTCCCTGTACGGCGCGGCCTCGCCACCGAACGCGGTGCGGGAACCGACACCGGCGGTCGCGGCACCCGTGCCCCCGGGCCACGGTCTGCGCGTCGTGGCGTGGCCGCCGGCGACGGATCGACGCGAGCTCGTCGACGCCGCGATCGCTCTGGACGGTTCGACGATCGTCGTGGTCCCCGACGCGACGCGCCTGATGAGTCTCGTGCGGCACCTCGAACGGTCCGGTCGGCGGGTGCACGTGCTCCACTCCTCGCGTCCCGACGCCGAGCGCACCCGGGCCTGGGCCGCGGCGCGCCACGGGCGCTGCGTGGTGGTCGGCGGTCGCAGCGCGGTGTGGGCCCCGGTGCCGGATCTGGCGGGCATCGTCGTGCTCGACGAGGCCGACGAGGCCCTCCAGGAGGAGCGGGCCCCGACCTGGCACGCCCGTGACGTCGCCATCGAACGGTCCCGCAGGGCGGCGGTGCCCTGCACGCTGGTCGCGGCGACCCCGACCGCCATCGCCGCCAGCGCGGTGCTCGAGGTCGAGCGGCCGCCCCGCGAGGTCGAACTCGCGGGCTGGCCGCAACTGGAGGTCGTGGACCTGCGCGAGGAACCGCCGGGCCAGATCCTGCTGAGCGAGGGACTTGCCCGCGCGCTGCACCGCACGCTCGACCGCGGTGCCCGCGCGCTCTGCATCCTCAACCGCCGGGGCCGGGCCCGGCTCATCGCGTGCGGGTCCTGTCGGGATCTCGCCCGGTGCGAGTCCTGCGGTGCCGCAGTGGCCGAGATCGCCGGTCCGGACGGTGCCCGTGCGCTCGGCTGCCCAGTGTGTGCGACCGAGCGCCCCTGGGTGTGCGCCCGATGCCACTCGGCCAAGCTCAAGGGTGTGCGCCTCGGTGTCAACCGCGTCCGGGACGACCTCGCGGCCCTCCTGCCCCGGGCCTCGGTGCTCGACGTCGACACCGCGACCGAGGGCCCGTTGGAGGCCGACGTGCTGGTCGGGACCGAGGCGGTGCTGCACCGCGCGCCGACGGACCGTCCGATCGGCCTCGTCGCGTTCCTCGAGGCCGACCAGGAACTCCTCGCGCCGCGCCACCGCGCGGCCGAGCAGGCGGCCACCCTGCTGGCGCGGGCGGCTCGCCGGTTGGGCCCGCGCGATCCGGCCCGCCTGCTCCTGGTCCAGACCCGGGTGCCGGAGCACGACGTGCTCCGTGCGATCGCGGCCGCCGATCCGCAGGTCGCGTGGGAGTCCGAGGCGGCCCGCCGTCGGGTGCTCGGGTTCCCGCCGTTCGGAGCGCTGGCGCGCGTGCGCGGCCCGTCGGACGCGGTGGACGCGCTCGTCGACCCGCTGGGGTCCGACCCGGCCGTCACCGTGCTCGGGCCGCTCGCAGTGGGTGATGCGTTCGAGGTCCTCGTGCGAGCGGTGAACCCCGAGACGCTCGCCGACGCGCTCGCGTCCGCGCTGCCGGCGGCCCGTGCCGTGGGTCGTCTGCGGGTCGAGGTGGATCCGGCGCGCGTCTGAGCGGCCCTCGGGGGCGCTGGTACCCTGCGGCGCATGGCGACCTACTCCATCCGTCAGATCGGCGACCCGGTGCTGCGTCAGCGCGCCGACGAGGTCACCGACATCGACGGGAAGCTCGCCCAGGACGCACACACCATGATCGAGACGATGTACGCAGCCCCCGGCGGTGGACTCGCAGCCACACAGGTCGGGATCACCAAGCGGTACTTCGTCTTCGACACCGATGACGGCCCACGGGTCGCGATCAACCCCGAGATCGTCGAGGAGCGGGGGGAGTGCGAGTGGACGGAGGGGTGCCTGTCGATCCCCGAGGTCGGCTTCACGATCGTGCGTCCCGAGGTGGTCACGCTCCGCGCCCTCGACCTCGACGGCAACGAGTTCCTCATGGAGGCCGACGACTACATCGGCCGCATGTTCCAGCACGAGCTCGACCACCTCGACGGGGTGCTGGCGATCGATCGGGTCGACAAGGCCCAGCGCAAGCGCATCCTGCGGCTCCTGCACGACCGCGAGATGGTGGAGCGACCCCCGGCGAACCCGTTCGGCTGAGGCGCGCGTGCGCATCGTCTACCTCGGCACCCCGGCCGACGCCGTGCCGCCGCTCGAGGCCCTGGTGGCCGCCGGGCACGAGGTGCCCCTCGTGGTGACCCAGCCCGATCGTCGTCGAGCACGGGGCACCGGGACGACCGCCAGCCCGGTGCGCGCCGCGGCGGACGCGCTCGGGCTCACCGTGGTCACCCCGGAACGGTCCCGCGAGATCGTCGACCAGGTCGCCGCCACGGGTGCGGACCTCGGCGTGGTCGTGGCGTTCGGCCAGATCCTCCCGACCGCGTTGCTCGAGGCCCTGCCGGACGGGTTCGTGAACCTCCACTTCTCGGTGCTGCCGCGCTGGCGGGGTGCCGCACCGGTCGAGCGCGCGATCCTCGCCGGCGATCCCGAGACCGGCGTCGCGGTCATGGCGGTGGTGCCCGAACTCGACGCAGGCGGCACGTTCGCCATCGAGCGCACCCCCATCGATCCGCACGAGACCGCGGGAGCGCTTCGGGCGCGTCTCGTGGATCTCGGTACTGACCTGCTGGTGCGCACCCTCCCGACGGTGCCCGGTCGACAGCCCGACCCGCAGGTCGGGGTGCCGACCCTGGCGCCGAAGCTCACGGTCGCGGAGTTCAAACTCGACCCGCGTGCGCCGGCGGCGACGACGGACCGGTTCGTGCGGGCCGGCAACCCCCGGCCGGGAGCATGGCTCGTCCACGAGGGTGCCCGACTCAAGGTGTGGCGCGGCCGGATCGAGGGCGATCGGTACGTGCCGCTCGAGGTCCAACCGGAGAACCGCGCTCGCATGACCTACGAGGCCTGGCTCGCCGGTCATCGGGGTACCCCGCCGTGGTGACGCCCGCGCCCACGGCTCGTGACGTCGCGCTCGACGCGATGGTGCGGATCGACGACGGCGCGTTCTCGCACGTGCTGCTGCCCACCATGCTGCGCCGGTCGGCGCTCTCGGCGGCGGACCGCGGGCAGGTGACCGCGCTCGTCTACGGCACGCTCCGGGGCCGGGGGCGTTGCGACCACCTCCTCGAGCAGGTGCTCGACCGGCCGCTCGACGCGCTCGAGGTGCCCGTGCGCGCCGGTCTGCGCCTCGGGGTGCAGCAACTCATCACCGGCGTTCCGGCCCACGCCGCGGTCGGGGAGACCGTCGAGGCGATCGGGCGGGTCCGCCCGAAGGCCAAGGGGTTCGCGAACGGGGTCCTGCGATCGGTGGCCCGGCTCGGCCCCGACTGGCCGTGGCCGCGCGGCGACGACGACGCGGCGCTCGCCGTGCGCACCTCCCATCCCGAGTGGATCGTGCGGCGGTTCCGCGAGGACCTCGGACCCGACGCGGCGCTGGCCATCCTCGAGGCCGACGACGAGACGCCGGCCCTGACCCTGCGCGTGAACCGGAACCGCGCGACCGTCGCCGAGGTCCGCGACGAACTCGAGGTCGCCGGCGTCCACGTCGAGGTCGGCCACCTCGCGCCGGACGCGCTCGTGGTGCGCGGGACCGGGGATCCCCGTGCGCTGCCGGCGGTACGGGACGGGCGAGCCACGCCGCAGGACGAGGGGAGCCAGGCCGTGGTGGTGGCGGTCGACGCCCGGCCGGGGGAGCGGGTGCTCGACATCGCTGCGGCGCCCGGCGGCAAGACCACCGGCCTCGCCGAGGCCATGGGCGGCCACGGCCTCGTCGCCGCCGGCGACCGGTATGCGGGGCGCACGCGTCTCGTGCGCGATGCGGCCGTCCGACTCGGCCTCGCCGACGTCCGCACCTTCGTCGCCGACGGGCGGGCCCTCCCGTTCGCTCCCGGTTCCTTCGACCGCGTCCTCCTCGACGCGCCCTGCTCCGGGCTCGGTGTGCTCCGGCGTCGTGCTGAGACCCGCTGGCGGCTGTCGCCGGACGACCCCGAACTGCTCGCCGAGCTCCAGCGGGACCTCGTCGTCGAGGCCGCCGCGATGGTGCGGCCCGGTGGCACGCTCGTCTACTCGGTCTGCACCCTCACCTCGCCGGAGACCCTCGGGGTGGACGACCATGTGGCCGCGGTGCTCCCGGACTGGGCCGCGCTGGAGATCCCGGGCGTCCCGTGGATCCCGCACGGCCGCGGGGCGCTGCTCCGGCCGGACGCCGTCGGCTCCGACAGCATGTTCCTGCTCCGATTGCTCGCTCCGGGCGCGCCGGGGTGACGTGATCGGGCGGTGGCGCCCTGCGCTCGCTGCGAGTCTCGCTGCGCTCGACCGCGGTGGTGCGGGTGCTCCCCTGCGGTCGGGTGGTGCTCCGGGCGCACCGGGGTGACGTGATCGGGCGGTGGCGTCCGGGGCTCGCAGCGAGGCGCGGTACCCCGGGCCGGTCGGCGCTCGCGGGTAGGTTCGCCGTCGATGAGCCGGAAGATCGCGCCCTCCATCCTCGCCGCCGACTTCGCCCGCCTCGGGGCCGAGGTCGAGACCGTCCGGCCCGGCTGCGACCTGCTCCACGTGGATGTCATGGACGGCCACTTCGTACCGAACCTCTCGCTCGGTCCCGCGGTCGTGGAGAGCCTGAAGCGGGTGACCGACCTGCACCTCGACGTGCACCTCATGATCGACAACCCGGCTGAGTTCATCGACCCGTTCGCCCGGGCCGGTGCCGACGGGCTCACGGTGCACGTCGAACTCGGCGACCCGCGGCCGCTGCTGGACCGCATCCGGGCCCACGGCATCCAGGTCGGGCTCGTGTTCAACCCGGCGACCCCGCTCGAGGCGGTCGAGCCGTACCTGACCGAGATCGACGTCCTGCTGTTCATGAGCGTGAACCCGGGTTTCGGCGGACAGGCCTTCCTCCCGGAGGTGCTCGACAAGTTGGCGGCGGCCCGTGCCCTCGTTGACGAGCGCGGGCTGGAGGTCGAACTCGAGATCGACGGTGGGATCACGGTCGAGACGGGTCCGCTCGCCGCGGCCGCCGGCGCCGACATTCTCGTCGCCGGTTCCGCGGTCTTCCGGGCACCCGACCAACTCGGTGCGTGCCACGCCATCCGTGCCGCGTCCTGGCCCGCCTGAGGTCATGACCTTCGTCGCCCGGGTGCTCACGGTCTCGGACGGCGTGGTCGCGGGCGACCGCGAGGACACGTCCGGTCCCGCGCTCGTCGCCCGACTCGAGGCCGCAGGCGCCAATGTCGACCGTCGGGCGGTCTGCGCGGACGGTGTCGAGTCCGTCGCCGCCGCGCTGCGAGACCTCGCCGGCGCGTTCGCCGGCCTCATCGTCACGACCGGCGGCACCGGGTTCGGGCCCCGGGACCTCACCCCCGAGGGCACGCGGACCGTCATCGACCGCGAGGCGCCGGGATTCGCCGAGGCGGTGCGACGTGCGTCGGACGGACCGGGACGCCCCTTCGGCATGCTCTCCCGTGCGGTGGCCGGCACCGTGGGCGCGGTGCTCGTCATCAACCTGCCCGGTTCCCCGAGCGGCGCGGTCGAGGCGCTCGAGGTGTGTCTACCGGGCGTCCCGCACGCCCTCGACCTCCTGGTCGGTGGGCACCCCCACTGACGATCGGCTCGACTCGCGTTCGGAGGACCCCGAGCCCGACTCCTCGCAGCGCGTGGTCGCGGCGTCGGCCGCGTCGAACTTCGCCGCATCGTCGGCGAGTGCCGCATCGAGCGTGCTCATCGCCACGTTGATCTGGCTGCTGGCCGCGTCGACCATCGAGACGTTCTGCGCCTCAGCCCCTGCGAGGAGTCGCTCGGCGGCGGCGTAGAGGGCGTCGCCGGCGGCGATCACCTCGTAGGAGTGGGTCCGGTGGTCGGCGAGGAGCGCGATCGCCTCCTCGCAGGACGGGCTCATCGGGTCGCCGCCGAGCGCGTCGCGGCAGGCCCGCGTGGTGCTGCTGACCGTCCGCTTGTCGGTCTCGATCCGCGACGCCTGGTTCTCCTCGTTCGCGGCGAAGGCACGGAACTCGGCGGCCTTCGCCGCGAACGCGGCCTGGTCCCCGGTGTCCCAGGCGTCCGCCGCATCGATCGCGGTGTTGAACGCATCGATGTGGCTGTTCGCGAGGTCGCTGAGATCGTCGGAAGCCGCGGCCGCCGCGGCGACCGCGGCGCGACAGATGGCATCGGAGTCCTCCGCGGCGCGCGTGGTGGTCGAGCGAGCACCGCCGCCGGACTCGGCCGACCCCGAGCCGCAGGCCGCGAGCGTGACGCCGCACGCGAGGACCGAGGCCGCGATGGCGCGCCGGCGACGCGCCCGGTGATCCGGCATCGGTGTGGTCCTTCGCATCGGTGCTCCTCCTCGGGGGATCGGGTCGCGCCAGCCTGCGGTGACCGCTGTCACGTCGGACAGGGCACTCCGGCCCGGCGTCGGTGCCCGTTCGGGGCGGGTTGCGACGGTTGCGTCGAACGGAGGACGGGAACCGACCGGTGGTACCGTTCGTGCCCACAAGTTCGAAGCGAACCCTCGGGGTATGGGTGAGAGTCCCGACCGGCGGTGATCCCGACCCCTCACGGGTGAACGGGCAGCCCGCGAACCCGGCGCCGCCAGCGTCGGGCCGACCAGGTGAGAACCCTGGGCCGACGGTCAGAGTCCGGATGGGAGAGGGCGGCGGCGAGCACATCGCAGGTGCAGGCGACCGGCGCTCGCGCGCGGGTCGCGTTCGCCGTCATGTGGCCGTCCGTCGCGTCCCCGTCACGCTCCCCGGGTCGTGGCGAGTGAGGACCGATGGCCGAGACGAACGACGAGCGGGCGACCGACGAACGGGCGATGGACACCGCACTCGATCTCGCCGCGCGCGCCCGTCGGATCGCCCCGCCCAACCCGTGGGTCGGATGCGTGGTCGTCGGAGACGACGGCACCGTCCTGGGCCGTGGGTCGACGCAGCCCCCGGGGGGCGCCCACGCCGAGGTGGGCGCACTCGCCGAGGCCGGGGACGCCGCGCGCGGCGCCACCGCGTACGTCACCCTCGAGCCCTGTGACCACCACGGCCGCACCCCGCCCTGCACCGGAGCCCTCATCGATGCAGGCGTCGCCCGCGTGGTCGTGGCGGTCGAGGATCCCGATCCGAGGGTCGCCGGTCGCGGCATCGCGCACCTGCGCGCCGCCGGCATCGAGGTCGAGGTCGGCGTCCGCGCGGCAGCGACGACCGTGCTGTTGGCGCCCTACCTCCACCAACGCCGCTCCGGTCGGGCGTTCGCGCTCCTCAAGACCGCCGCGAGCCTCGACGGCCGGACGGCTGCGGTCGACGGGACCTCCCAGTGGATCACCGGGTCCGAGGCGCGTGCCGACGCGCACGGTCTGCGGGCCGACTCCGAGGCCGTGATCGTCGGGTCGGGGACCGCGCTCGCCGATCGACCGACCCTCACCGCCCGGGACTGCGATCCGCCGGCCGAACGCCAGCCCCTGCGTGTGCTCCTCGACGCTCGGGGCCGGGTGCCCGCCGGTGGCCCGCTCTTCGATCCGAGGTTCGGTTCCCCCCTCGTGTTCACCACCGCGACCGCGCCCGCCGATCGGATCGGGGAGTGGCGCGCTGCGGGAGCCGAGGTCGAGGTGGTGGAGCCGCAGGACGGGGGCGTGCACCTCGAGCAGGTGCTCGTCGCGCTCGCCGACCACCACGGTGTCGTGCAGGCGATGGTCGAGGGTGGCGCCGCACTCCACGGCGCGTTCCTCGACCACGGGCTCGCGGACCGGATCGTCGCCTACCTCGCCCCCGTGCTGCTCGGGCGTGACGCACGCCCGGCGTTCGACCTGGCGGGACCGACCACGCTCGCCGATGCGCCGCGCTGGC
This sequence comes from Actinomycetes bacterium, assembly GCA_046074845.1. GTDB lineage: Bacteria > Actinomycetota > Acidimicrobiia > IMCC26256 > IMCC26256 > IMCC26256. Next base: position 24,944 of record JBJTOY010000125.1, read on the forward strand.
GGATCACCGACACCCGGTCGCTGGGTCCGGACGTGCGCATCACCCTCGACCCCGTCGCTGCGGAGGACCGCTGATGTTCACCGGCATCGTGGAGGAGCTCGGCACCGTCCGGGCCATCACCCCGAACGCGGGCGGCGCCCGCATCGAGATCAGCGCGAGCACCGTCCTCGCCGACGTCGTGCTGGGTGCGTCGATCGCGGTGAACGGCTGCTGCCTCACGGTGGTCGAGTTCACCGATTCCTGGTGGGCGGCCGACGCGGTGACCGAGACCCTCGAGCGCACGGCGCTCGGCGCGCTGCGGGCCGGCTCGCCGGTGAACCTCGAGCGCCCGGTGCGCCTCGAGGACCGGCTCGGCGGCCACATCGTGCAGGGCCACGTCGACGGCGTCGGCACCCTCGTGGCCCGCGACGCGCTGGGCGACGGGTCGACCCGGATGCGCTTCGCCGCCCCTGCGGGGCTGCTGCGCTACATCGTCGAGAAGGGATCGATAACGGTGGACGGGATCAGCCTCACCGTGGCCGCGGTCCACGACGACGGGTTCGACATCGCTGTCATCCCGCACACCCTGAGCGTCACGACGCTCGGTCCGAGGGCGCCGGGTGATCCCGTCAACCTCGAGGTGGACGTCCTCGCCAAGTACGTCGAGCGCCTGCTCGGCACCGATCAAGGAGCATCCTGATGTCGTTCTCCCACATCGAGGCCGCGATCGACGCGGTCCGCCGCGGCGAGATCGTCGTGGTGGTCGACGACGAGGATCGTGAGAACGAGGGTGACCTCATCATGGCGGCCGAGCGGATCACGCCCGAGACGATGGGCTTCATGGTCCGTCACACCTCGGGCGTCATCTGCATGCCGATGATGGGGGAACGCCTCGACGCGCTCAACATCCCGCTCATGGTGGCGGACAACACCGAGGCCCAGCGCACCGCGTTCACGGTCTCGGTGGACGCGGCCGAGGGGGTATCCACCGGCATCTCGGCGGCCGACCGCGCCCATACGGTGCGGACCCTCATCAACCCGCTCGCCCGGCCGGCCGACCTCGTGCGTCCGGGTCACATCTTCCCGCTGCGGTACCGGGAGGGCGGGGTGCTCAAGCGGGCCGGGCACACCGAGGCCGGCGTGGACCTCGCCCGCCTCGCCGGGCTCGAGCCGGCCGGTGTGCTCGCCGAGGTCGTCAACGACGACGGCACGATGGCCCGGATGCCCCAACTCGAGGTGTTCGCGAAGGAGCACGGCCTCCACCTCATCACCATCGCCGATCTCATCCGCTACCGCCGGCACGCCGAGAAGCTCGTGAAGCGGGTGAGCGAGGCGCGCATCCCGACCCAGCACGGCGAGTTCACGGCCTACGTGTTCGAGAGCCTGCTCGACGGTGCCGAGCACATTGCGTTCACGATGGGTGACGTCTCGGGGGCCCAGGACGTACTGGTGCGCGTGCACTCCGAGTGCCTGACCGGCGACATCTTCGGATCCATGCGCTGTGACTGCGGGCCGCAACTCGACGGTGCGCTCGCCCGCATCGCCGCGGAGGGCACCGGGGTGCTCGTGTACCTGCGGGGGCACGAGGGGCGGGGCATCGGCCTCGGCCACAAGCTGCGGGCCTACACGCTGCAGGATCAGGGCCGGGACACGGTCGAGGCGAACGTCGAACTCGGGCTCCCGGTCGACTCGCGCGAGTACGGCATCGGTTCGCAGATCCTCGTCGACCTCGGCATCACGACGATGCGGCTCATGACGAACAACCCGTCGAAGTACGGCGGGCTCGAGGGCTTCGGCCTCGAGATCGTGGAGCGGGTGCCGCTCGAGGTGACGCCGAACGCCGAGAACATCGCGTACCTCCGGGCGAAGGCGGAGAAGATGGGCCACATCCTCGACCTGGACCCGGCGAACCCGAAGGGTGGGCAGGACTGATGGGGGAGTACTCGTTCCCGACCGAGGGCCTCGATGCGTCGGGCCTGCGGGTCGCGATCGTCGTGAGCCGCTTCAACGAGGACATCACGGGCGCGCTCCTCGACGGGGCGCGGCGGGCGCTGGCCGAACACGGCCTCGCCGAGGACGCGCTCACGCTCGTCTCGGTCCCGGGGGCCTACGAGCTGCCGCTCACCGCGAAGCAGCTGGCGGCCCACGGCGCAGCGGACGCGGTGATCTGCCTCGGCGCGGTCGTACGGGGCGATACCCCGCACTTCGACTACGTGGCGGGGGAGGCGGCCCGCGGCATCATGCAGGCCTCGCTCGACACCGGTGTCCCCATCATCTTCGGGGTCCTCACGGTCGACACCCACCAGCAGGCGGTCGAACGGGTGGGGGGCTCGGAGGGGCACAAGGGCGAGGAGGCCGCGATCACGGCGATCGAGATGGCGAACCTCGTCGGACGCCTTTCCGGTGGGAGCCACCGGTCCTGACCTGCCAGAATCACCGTCGTGCTGCGCCTCGTCCTCCCCAAGGGTTCCCTCGAACGGGCCACCCTCCAGCTCTTCGACGACGCCGACCTCCCGGTCTCACGGGGTTCGGACGTCGACTACAAGGGTTCCATCGATGACCCGCGGGTCATCGATGTGACGATCCTGCGTCCCCAGGAGATCCCGCGCTACGTCGCCGACGGGCTCTTCGACGTCGGCATCACCGGGCGCGACTGGATCGAGGAGACCGACTCGGCGGTGGAGACGCTCACGCCCCTCCACTACTCGAAGGCCACGGCGCGCCCGATCCGCATGGTGCTGGCCGTGGCGGGGGACTCGCCCGTGCAGCACGTGGCCGATCTCCCGAAGGGCGTGCGGGTCCAGACCGAGTACCCCTCGCTCACCCGGCGCTTCTTCGAGCAGCACGGCATCGAGGCGGAGATCACGCTGTCCTACGGGGCGACCGAGGCGAAGATCCCCGAGATCGCGGACGCCGTGGTCGAGATCACCGAGACGGGTCGCGCGCTGCGCGCTGCGGGTCTGCGGGTCCTCGACACGATCCTCGTCTCCCACACCGAACTCATCGCCAATCCGGCGGCCCACGCGGACCCGGCGAAGCGCAAGGCGATGGAGCAGCTCCAGACCCTGCTCTCGGGTGCACTCGAGGCGCGCGGGCGGGTCCTCGTGAAGATGAACGTCGAGGAGGCCAGCCTCGACACCGTCATCGGTCTGCTGCCGGCCCTGCGGTCACCGACCGTCTCGAAGCTGTTCGGCGAGGAGGGCTACGCGGTCGAGACGGTGGTCGCCAAGACCGAGATCAACACGCTCATCCCGGCCCTGCGGGACGCCGGGGCCACCGGCATCATCGAGCTCCCGATCTCCAAGATCGTCCAGTGACCCCCGTGCTCGGCACGGTCGTCGAGTTCGACGAGCACCGCGGCCTCGGCGTCATCGAGGGTGACGACGGCGAGCGCTACCCCTTCCACTGCACGCGCATCGCGGATGGCTCCCGCGTCGTCCCCGAGGGGGCGCGCGTCGAGTTCACGGTGATGGCCGGTCCGGCCGGACGGTGGGAGGCCGACGCGATCGCGTCGGCCCCGTCCGCCTGAGGCGCGCTCAGGCCCGCGGGTCGTCGATCGATTCGCCGCCCGCGCCACTCGCGGCTGCGGTGATGTCGCCGGCGAGTTCGCCCGCGATCTGCACGAAGGCGAGCCGGGCCTGGGCCAGCGCGTCGCGCAGGGGCTGGGCCGCGTTGCCGAGCCGGTCACCCGTGCCCTCGACGATGCCCGCCATCGCGTCGATCGCGACCTCGGCCTGGGCGAGGGCGTCCTTGCCCCGCTCCTGGGCGGTCGAGAGGTGCACGAGGGCGAGCTCGTGCAGCTGGGCCGCGTGCTGGGCCACGAAGGCCGCGACCGGGGTGGCCACGACCTGGGCGAGCATCTCCCGCATCTCGGCCATCTCGGCCTCGGTCGGGGCCGGGCCGTCGAAGTCCTCGTCGGCGCCGGGCGGGGTCGGGGAGCCGGCCGCGGGTCGCGGCTCGGGCTCGGGGGCGTGCTCTCCGGAGGGCGTCCAAATCGTCATGTCGTGTAGTGTCTCAGGCCGACAACCGACATGGGAAGCGGGAGCGACCCGGAGCCGGAGATTCCTCGGAGTCGCCGGCCCACGGATCGACTCCCCACCCGGCCGGGTCGAGGCCCCACCGACGGTGGGTCCGAGGCACCGAGTCCGGGTCGTTCACCTCCACGGCCGTCCCCGACGGTGCGCGCGGCGGACGCTTCTCAGGTGTCCGCCGCCGGCGCGTCCGGGGCCGGACACGAACCGACGAGGTGATGCTCATCGCAACGACCGAAGCCAGGATCAACGACCGGATCCGTGCCCGCGAGGTACGGCTCATCGGCAGTGCCGGGGAGCAGCTGGGCACCGTCCCGCTCCCCGAGGCGCTCAGGATCGCTCGGGAGTCCGAGCTCGACCTCGTCGAGGTCGCCCCGAACGCGGCGCCGCCGGTGTGCAAGATCATGGATTACGGCCGCTGGCTCTACGAGCAGGAACAGCGTCGCAAGGAGTCGCGCAAGAAGGCCACGAACGTCGTCATCAAGGAGATGAAGTTCCGGCCCAAGATCGACGACCACGACTACACGACCAAGATGAAGCACGTCCAGCGGTTCCTGGGCGAGGGCAACAAGGTCAAGCTCACGATCATGTTCCGTGGTCGCGAGATGGCCCACCCCGAACTGGGGCGCAAGATCCTCGACCAGATCGCCATCGACGTCGCCGACTTCGCCATCGTGGAGTCCGCCCCCCGACAGGACGGGCGCAACATGACCATGGTGCTGCACCCGACGAAGAAGCCGGGCAAGCCCAAGACCAAGCACGAGGACACCACCCCGGACGCGGTCCAGGGTGTCGAGACCGCACCGGAGCCCGCTCCGGAGGCGGAGAGCACAGGAGCCTGAGGCGATGCCGAAGATGAAGACGCACCGCGGTGCGGCGAAGCGGTTCAAGATCACCGG
>JBJTOY010000126.1:0-6371 GCA_046074845.1 Actinomycetes bacterium
TCGAACGGCTGACGCACTACGGTCGGCGGCCATGGAGACGCCGCTGACCGTCAACGACTTCCTCGACCGGGCCGAACTGGTCTACGGCGATCGAGTGGCGATCGTCGACGAACCGGACCAGCCCGCCGAGTCCTGGGGAACCCTCACCTGGCGCGAGGTCGCAGCCCGGGCCCGGGCGCAGGCCGCCGGCCTCGACCGGCTCGGTGTGGGGGAGGGCGAGCGGGTTGCGGTGGTCTCCCACAACTCGGCCCGCCTCCTCACCTCCTTCTTCGGGGTGAGCGGTTCGGGGCGGATCCTCGTGCCGATCAACTTCCGCCTCGCGGCGGCTGAGATCGACTACATCGTCGAACACTGCGGGGCGAGCGTGCTCCTCGTCGATCCCGAACTCGAGGATCACCTCGGTTCGATCACGGCGCCGCACCGGTACACGATCGGTGAGGTCTCGGATCCGATCCTCTACGACTTCGGGAACGAGCCGCGGCCGTGGTCGGCCCCCGACGAACGGGCGACCGCGACCATCAACTACACGAGCGGCACGACGGCTCGTCCCAAGGGGGTCCAGCTCACCCACCGGAACCTCTGGCTCAACGCGTCGACCTTCGGGTGGCAGACCGGCGTGAGCGACCGCGACGTCATCCTGCACACGCTGCCGATGTTCCACGTCAACGGGTGGGGCATGCCCTACGCGGTCACCGGCATGGGCGGGCGCCACGTCGTGCTCCGCAAGGTCGACGGCCACGAGATCCTCCGTCGCGTCAATGCGCACGGCGTGACGCTCCTCTGCGGGGCTCCCGCCGTCCTGCAGATGGTGCTCGACGCGGCCGCCACCTGGGACGGCGACATCCCGGGCCGCGGCCGCACCCGCATGGTCGTCGCCGGCGCGCCGCCGCCCACCCGCGTGATCGAGCGGGCGATGACCGAACTCGGGTGGGAGTTCATCCAGATCTACGGCCTCACCGAGACCTCACCCGTGCTCACCATGAACCGCGGCCGGGCCGAGCTCGACGGACTCCCCCCTGACGAACGCGCGGCCTTCCTCGGACAGGCGGGCGCGCCGGCGCTCGGCGTCAGTGTCCGTGTCAGCGCGGACGGCGAGATCCACGCCCGCGGCAACGCGGTGATGGACGGCTACTGGGAACAGCCCGAGGCGACCGCCGACGCGATCCCGGACGGTTGGTTCCACACCGGGGATGGTGGCCGGATGGGGCAGGACGGCTACGTGCAGATCCTCGATCGGAAGAAGGACGTCATCATCTCCGGGGGCGAGAACGTGTCATCGATCGAGGTCGAGGACGCGCTGTTCTCACACGCTGCGGTGGCCGAGGTCGCGGTCATCGGCATCCCCCACGAGAAGTGGGGGGAGACCGTGCACGCGCTCGTCGTCCTCGCCGAGGGCCAGCGCGCGAGCGAGGAGGCGCTCATCGCGCACTGCCGCGAACGCCTCGCGCACTACAAGTGTCCCACCGGGATCGAGTTCCGTACCGAACTCGCCCGCACCGCCACCGGCAAGTTGCAGAAGTTCAAGTTGCGCGAGCCGTACTGGGCCGGGCGCGAACGCCAGGTGAACTGAACGGTTCAGCGCGCAGCCAGGACCAGCGCCCGGAGTTCGTCCTCGGTCCCGATCGCGATGAGGATCTGGCCGGGCTCGATGCGGACGTCCGGGTCCGGGTTGGAGAGGAACGAGCCGCGGGCGTCGCGCACCGCGAGCACGAGGGCGCCGGTCCGATCGCGGAGGTGTGCATCGCGCAGGGTCCGCCCGGCGAGTGGTGATCCGTCGGTGATCGGAACCTCCTCCAGCCGGAACTCGAGGTTGCGCTCGTGCATGACCACGTCGAGGAACTCCGCCACGTGGGGTCGCAGCACGAAGGCGGCCATGCGGGCGCCGCCGATGTTCTGCGGGTTCACGACCCGGTCCGCCCCGGCGCGCAGCAACTTGCCCTCGCTGTCGACGCTGCGGGCACGGGCGACGATGAAGATGTCCGGGCGGATGGCGCGCGCCGAGAGCGTGATGAACGAGTTCGCCGCGTCGACGTCCACCGCGGCGACGAGCGATGCCGCCCGGGCGATCCCAGCCCGTTCGAGGGTCTCGTCCTCGGTGCAGTCGCCGTGGACCGTCGGGTGCGGGCAGTCGGCGAGTCGTTCGTGGTCCTCGTCGATGACGACGATCGAGGTGCCCGCCGCCGCGACCTCGGCCGCGATCGCTCGGCCGACGCGGCCCCAGCCGCAGACGATCACATGGTCGTGCAGCGTTCCGATGGTGCGCTCCATGCGCATCCTCCCGATGGTCTCGAGCAGACGACCCTCGATGAGGGTCTCGATGAGTGAACCGAGGGCGTAGAGCACCGCGCCGACCCCGATCACGATGAGCACCATCGTGAAGATCCGCTCGGCCGTGTCGAAGGGGACGACCTCGCGGAAGCCGACGGTGGCCACCGTCGTGATCGTCTGGTACAGCGCGTCGATCAGGCTCAGACCGAGGACGAGGTACCCGAGGGTTCCGAAGGTCAGCACGCCGACGAGCAACGTGATCGCGATGCCCATCCGCCGCCAGTGGTTCACCCCCCGGACGCTAGATGAGCGCAGGCGGACCCGGCCGGGGTTGGCTACCCTCACCGCCCAGGAACTCGACGATGGGGGGCGAGCGATGCGCAGAGTGATGGTGGGGATCGGCGCGGCGGTGATCGCGGTCGTCGGGCTCTCGGCGGCCCCGATCGGTGCGGCACCCGCAAAGGCACCGAAGCTCGCGGCGCCCGTCTACGAGGGGCGGGGTCCCTACGAGGTCGGCGTCACCACGATTGCGGACGGCGATCGGAAGATCGAGCTCTTCTACCCGGCCCGGCCCGGCTCGACGGACGGGCGCCGGCGCGCCACCTACCTCCAGACCGACCCGATCCCGCCAGAGGTGCTCGCAGGCCTCCCGAAGCCGCCGCCGGGTACGGATCTGTCCGTCACGATCCCCGCGTACCGCAACGTGCCGGTCGCTGCGTCCCGGTTCCCGATCGTGCTGTTCTCGCACGGAGCCGGCGGTTGGCGTGGCGTCTACGGCTACCCGTTGTCGGGGATCGCGTCCTGGGGCTTCGTCGTCGCCTCGGTGGACTTCACCGAGTACGGGCTCCTCGCGCAGTTCGCCGGCGGCGGGACGAACACCGCTGATCGGGCGGCGAAGGTGAACGCGGCGGCCAAGGCCGCGATCGACCGCGTCGTGGCCGAGAACACGGCGTCACGGAGTCGGTTCAAGGGCCGGTTGCGGGCCGATCGGATCGGCGCGGTCGGACACTCGGCCGGTGGCGGGACGATGTTCGGCCTGCTCGACGATCCTCGGATCCGGTCGATCGTCGGCTGGGCTCCCGTCGGACCGCGCACGCCGGTCACCTCGACCACCCCGACGATGATCATCGTCGGCTCCAACGACATCGCAATCACGCCGACCTCGGCCCAGGCCTCCTACGCCGCGCTCAACCCGCCGAAGCGATACGTCGAGATCGGAGCCATGGGCCACAACGCGTTCAGCGACGCGTGCCTCGCGATCCGGAACGGCACCGACCTGATCGGCATCGCCAAGGGACTCGGCATCGGGATCCCCGATCGGCTCCTCGAACTGGGTCGGAACGGATGCGAAGAGGGTTCGCTCGGCATCCGGAAGGGGTGGCGGGTCGTGCAGCACTTCACGGTCGCCGAGCTCCGCAAGGACCTCGGCGTGAACCGTGCGCCCGTCGGGCTCGCGCCGGGTGTGGCCGATGCGTTCCCGGGTGTCGAGATCACCTATCTCCAGCAGCGCGGGTAGCACCGGTGACCGACTGGTTCGGTGTGACCCGCCGCAACGCCCGATGCGTCCAGACGACGATCGGGTGGATCTTCTGGGATCCGAGTGCGCTCGAGCAGTACGCCGCGCTCGGACTCCCCGGTCCCCTCGGATACATCGCGTCGCGCGCCGCACCGCTCGAGGACGCCGGTCCGGAGGCGGTGATCGCAGCGTTCGGATCCATCGACGCGGACGGCATCCGGTTCACCTTCGACCTCGCCGCGGGGTCCGGTCGGAGCTTCCGGGAGTGCTGGGACGCGCGTGATGAGGCGGTGCTCGAGGGGCTGGTCCGGTATGCGCCGGCGATCGTGGATCCCCTCATCGCGCTCGGTCCGCCGCTCTGGGAGGTCGTCGATCGACTCCCGCGGCTCGGGCGCACCTTCTTCGGTGCGCACCTGGCGATGGCGCGACCGGCGGACCCGCTGCTCTCGGGTTGGCATGCCGTGAACTGCATCCGGGAGTGGCGGGGCGACACCCACTGGGCGCTCGTGGCCGCCGCCGGACTCGACGGTCCGCAGGCCTCGATCCTCCACAACGCGTTCATGGCGTACGACGGCGACTGGCTGGCCGCATCGCGGGGGATCAAGCCCGAGGCGATCGACGCGGGGTGGGCGGGGCTCGAGGCCCGGGGGCTCGCCCGCGACCGGCGCGTCACCGCCGAGGGTCTGCGGCTGCGGGAGCACCTCGAGGACGAGACCGACCGCCTCACCGCCACGGTCTGGCAACTCCTCGGCGAGGAGCGGGCGCTCCGGTTCCCGATCGACTTCGAGCCGCCGTGCGCTCAGCTGCTCGCCCGGGTCGACGAGACCGCGGGCCCGAACTACCAGCCGGCCTCGCGGGTGCGTCCTGCCCGGACCCACGACTGATCCCGGGGAGCGCCGGCGTGAGCACCCACGAACCCGAGATCACCGAACCCGTCGATCTCGCCCTGCCCGACGGGATGCACCTCAACCCGGCCGCCGCCGGGTGGTCGCGCCGGGTGCTGCACACGGCGAACCTCGCCGGCGTGTGGGGTCGCACGAAGCGCTGGGACTACTGGGCGCTGCTCGCCGGCGACCTCGTGGTCTCGAGCGTGTACGCGGATGTCGACTACCTCGGCCTCGCCGACGTCTGGTGGTGCGACCTGACCGACGGCACCACCGGTGGGCGCGGGATCACCGTGCCGTTCGCCCGCGGGATCGCGCTCCCAGATCGCCCCGGGACGGCGCCGTTGACCGCACGGTCCCGCCACCTCGACCTCGCGGTCACCGACGACGCGGCGGGCACCACCCGGATCGAGGCGACCTGGCGCGAGCGCGATGGTCGACGGGGCGAACTCGACGTGTCGATCGCGCTCGCCGAGGGGCACGAGTCGATGAACGTCGTGATCCCGTGGTCGGACCGCCGGTTCCAGTACACCTCGAAGCACCAGGCCCGTCCGGCGTCCGGCTCACTCACCGTCGGCGATCGTCGCTGGGAGATCGGTGGTGCGTCGGGTGACGCCTGGGGCGTCCTCGACGTCGGCCGGGGCCGCTGGCCCTACTCGACCGTGTGGAACTGGGGCGGCGGGGCCGGTCGGGCCGACGACGGCACGGTCGTGGGCATCCAGATCGGCGGGAAGTGGACCGAGGGCACGGGAGCGACCGAGAACGGGGTGCTCCTCGACGGTCGGCTCACGAAGTTGGGGCGTGAACTCGTCTGGGCCTACGACTGGGATCGGCCGCTGGAGCCATGGACCGTGCACGATCCCGACGGCGCGCTCCGCATCACGTTGACCCCCCGGTACGACAAGCACTCACGCACCGACATCGGTGTGCTGCGGACCGAGACCCACCAGGTGTTCGGCACGTGGAGCGGGTCGTTCACCGACGATGCGGGTCGGACCGTCACCTTCGACGGGATCCAGGGCTTCGCCGAGGAGTCACGCTCGCGCTGGTGAACCGGCTCGGCGCCGCTGGGCCGCCTCGACCACCTCGATCACGAGCAGCAGCAGGATCGCCGCGGCGACGCAGAGGGCGAGGGCGGGGACGCTGAGGGGCGCGAGGTCGAAGATGCGCTGCATGAACGGCACGTAGATCGCCATCAACTGGAGTGCGACGACACCGACCGCCATGATGAGCAGGGTCGGGTTGCCGCGCCAGTCGAGTCGGTGCAGTGGGACCTTCGTGGATCGGTTCGCGATGGCCTGGGCGACCTGCATGAACGCGATCGACGTGAAGATCATGGTCTGGTAGTACGCGACGTCGCCGACGTGGCGGAACGCGGTGCCGAGCGCGAGGGCGACGATCCCGATCACGACGCCGACCCACACGGTGCGGGCACCCCAACCCTCCGACCAGATGCTGCTCGCCGGATCGATCGGAGGGCGGCGCATCACGTCGGGCTCGGCCTGCTCGGTGCCCATCGCAAGGCCGAGCAGCCCGTCGGTCATGAGGTTGAGCCAGAGCAACTGGAGGGGGAGCAGGGCCACGGCGAACGCCTTGGTCTCGCCGGCGAGCAGCATGAGCAGCGGCCACAGCAGCAGCACCATGATCTTGCCGACGTTCCCGGCGAGCGAGTAGTTCACGAAGCGCCGGAGGTTGTCGTAGAT
>JBJTOY010000127.1:0-8372 GCA_046074845.1 Actinomycetes bacterium
CCCGGAGTCGCTGAGCCGCTTGCCCGACCCGTCGGCCACCGGGAGGTTGAGCGCCGCCTCGCCGATACCGCCGGTGTACGACACGAACCCGTCGTCGGTGCCGTGGAACGCGACCACCGGCACCGTCCGGGCAGGCTTGCAGCCCTTCGGGGCCTGGATCCCCGCGACCGGCGCCGCCGCGGCGAACCGGTCGGCGGCCACGCACGCGAGCGCGCTCGTCATGAACGCGCCGTTCGACAGTCCGGTGACGAAGACTCGGTTGCGGTCGATGCAACGCTCGGCCTCGATCTGGTCGAGCATCGCCTCGATGAACGCGAGGTCCGGGCTCGTCGCCAGCCCGGTGTCCCACCGGGGCACCGGTCCCTGACCCTGCGGGGTCACGGTGATGAACCCCTCGGTCTCGCCGAGCTTCGACAGGCCGCTCATGAGTCGGTGGACGGTCGCGCCCTCGCTGTAGCCGTGGAGGTCCACGACGAGGGGCACCGGCTTCGATCCGGTGGCCGAGGCCGGGACGTTCTCGAAGTACCAGCGGGTCGCGTACTCCCCGGTCTGACCGGGGACGTCGACCTCGACCCGGGTGTCGGCGTTGCGGGCCGGATCGATCGGCGCAGCGGAGCACCCGGCCGACGGGCGGGCCTTCACCTTCGGCGCCGGCGCAGCGCCGGCGGGGGCGCTCACCGCCACGAGGAGGCCGGACAGGAGTGCTGCGAGCGACGTTCGGACGATGCGGAGCCGCATGGTTCCCCCAGGGTGGTCGGGCGCAGGGCGCACCCGTGTGCGGCCGGGAGCCTACGGCGATCGCGGCGGGACCTCTCGACGCGCCCGCGTGTCCGACCCCCCTGCGATCATCACCTCGTTCCCCGGAGGACCCGGGGCGCTCATCCCGGGCGCATCCGATCCCCACGACCAGGAGGCACCACCACCAACACGACCGAGACCGCCATCGCCCTGTCCACCGCCGGAGCGTCCGCATGCGACGCCGCCCGAGCACTGCTCACCGGCGCCGGCCTGCTCAAGATCCTGCGTCAGTACGACGAGCCCCTCGACCCCGAGGCACCCGTGATCGGCGTCCCCGACATCGAGGTGATCGCCTCGGCACTCGAGCAGAACGCTCACGCCGCGTTGGCCGCCGCCGACCGGGCCGGCACGCTCGCCGGCGCCGCGGCGTACGGCGACCCGATCGACGAGGACGCGCTCGAGACCGCGGTCGACGAGGCGGCGGGCGCCGCCGACGCGGCGCAGCGGTGCGTGCGCGCCCTCGGCTCGTGCGTGCTCGGGGCGACGTCCCAGCAGGGTCCCTCCGATGCGGTGCACCTGCACGAGCATGCAGCGAGCCTCGCGATCGTGGAGGCCACCGAGGACATCCGCCTCGGCGAGGACGCCTGGCCGGCGCTCGCCGCCACCCGGGCCGAGCTGGTCACCGAGGTCGCCGCCGTCTGCTGCCGCCTCCTCCTCGAGGAGGCCGACGACGAGCACACCCTCGTCAGCTGGGAACTCCCGAACGGTTCGTTCGTCACGCTCGAGGGCGACACCCGCGGGATCTGCATCCTCACCCAGGACTCGGCACACTCCGGTGGCTTCGACGCGGGTGCGGCCGCAGTGCTGACGCACGTCGGGTGGCCCGATGGTTCGTTCCACGGCCCGACCCTCACTGCGAGCACCGAGTGGTACGTCGAGGACGAGGGTGTGGTCGTGTCCGAGGTCGCCCACCTCGTCGTCGGGACCCTCATCGAGGTCCTCGGTGCCACCGACGTCGGCGGGCTCACCCGCACCCGGACCCTCGCCTCCGCCGACACCCTCTGATCGGCCGACACACCGCGCCGTCCCTCAGTCGCCGTCCGCCAGCGGCCAAGGAGGCGCCGCGTGCGCCCGGCCACCGCCTTTAGGCTCCCACTCGTGACGAATGACGAGTGGCTCGATCGCGTCGCTGCGATCAACCAACATCGGATGAACGGTGCAAGGGCCCCCCACAAGCCGCTGCTGATCCTCCTCGCGCTCGGCGCACTGCAGCGGACCGGGTCCTCCGCCATGACGTTCAGCGAGGTGGAGCCACTCCTCGCGCGACTCCTCGTGCAGGCCGGTCGACCGGCGAACCCCGAATACCCGTTCTTCCACCTGCAGTCCGACGAATTCTGGACGGTCACGATGGCCGACGGGTCGACACCGCGAGCGGCGAAAGGCCCGCTGCGCGCCGGCGCCACCGGATCGTTCACACCCGATTTCGAAGCAGCGCTCCTCGCGTCGCCCCTACTGCTGGCCCAGGTCGCAACGACCGTGCTCGAGAGGGAATTTCCGAGCACCCTGCATGCGGATCTGCTCGCCGACGTCGGCCTTGACATCGCTCTCGTCGAACCAGCGCGTGCTCGCGCCGCTTCGTTGCGTCGGCGCGACCCACGGTTCCGCGCCGAGGTGGTTTTCGCATACCAGCAATGCTGCGCCTTCTGCGGGTTCGACGGCCTGCTCCAGAACTCGGCGCTCGGCCTCGAGGCAGCGCACGTGCGGTGGTGGGCGTACGACGGACCCGATCACGTCTCCAATGGCCTGTGCCTGTGTTCGATGCACCACAAGTTGTTCGACCTCGGGGCGCTCACCGTCGACGACCGGAACCGGGTGAGCGTTTCAGGCCACTTCATCGGTCGCTCTGAGGCCGCGGATCGCCTCGTGTACGACCTGCATGGTCGCCCGGTCGCCGAACCGATCGCAGGCCTGCCTCGCATCGATGACCAACACATCGCATGGCACCGCGATCAGGTGTTCAAGGCGCCGGCGCGATCAGTCGCCTGACTCGGGTTCCCCCGACGGGCGGCAAGCGGTCGCTGCCCGTCACTCCCCGTCGGACAGGCCCGGAGCGCCGTCGTCGAGCTCGAGCAGCTCGGGCTTGACGATCTCGCGAGGCGGTTCGAGCAACTTCGCATCATGCAGGGCGTGTTGGCGACCGGCCCCGTACTCCTGCATGCGTCGCGCCTGGGGAGCCACGCTCGTCTCCAACGATCCGACTGCGCTGTTGAACGCAGACACGCTCGATCCGAGCGCCTTGCCGACGGCGGCGAAGTGCTGCGTGAAGGTCCGCAGCCGCTTCAGCATCTCCGAGCCGAGTTCCTCGATCTCGCGCGCGTTCTGGGCCAACTGGTCCTGCCGCCAGCCGTAGGCGATGGATCGGAGGAGAGCAAGGAGGGTCGACGCCGATGTGAGGATCACGTTGAGCTCAGCCGCTTCCTCGAAGAGTTGCGGGCGTGCGCGGAGCGCAGCAGGGAGCGATGCCTCGCCGGGGACGAACATGACAACGAAGTCGATCGAACCTGGCACGCGCGTCGAGTACTGGCGCTTCGCCAATGTCTGAGCGTGGACAAGGAGCCGCTTGGCATGGTCGCCGAGCAGTCGTTGCTCCTCCGCAGGGTCGACCGCCTCAACAGCGTTCGCGAAGGAATCGAACGGGACCTTCGAATCGATGACAATCGCCTTGCCTTCGGGCAGGCGCACGATCAAGTCGGGGATCGTGACGCCGTCGTCGTCGCTGTGACGTCGTTGCTCGTCGTAGTCGCAATGCTCGAGCAGCCCGGCGAGCTCGACGATGCGAAGCAGCTGCTGCTCACCCCAATCGCCGCGGACACGCGTGTCCCGCATCGCCGTCGCCAGCACAAGAGTGTCGCGCTGGAGGGTGTTGGTCGCATCGTGCAGGCCCTTCACCATCTCCTTGATCTGGCTCGAATCAGCGACTCGCTGCTCCTCGACCTTGCCGAGTCGCTCCTGCAGCGCCTTGAGCTGCTCGGCGACCGGATTCACGAGCCCTTCGACCTTGGCGGTCGAGGTGTTCATCTTCTCCTCGGCGAGGGCGACGAGGACTTGGTTGCTCCCCTGAAGCGCTTCGGCCTGTGCGGCCCGCACGCTCTCGAGGATCTGGGCCTCGGTGCGCGTGGTCCGCTCCGCCGCCTCGACCTTGGCGCGCATCGAGGACACGCTCGTCGCGTGCCAGGCGAACACGGCGAGCGCGCCGATGAGCACTCCGATGACGATGCCGACGACCATGTCAGCTCCTCGCGCTGGCGGGCGCCGCCTCGCAGCGGTCGGCCCAGGGGCAGTTGTCGCAGTGGGACCCCGGCGTCGGGCCGTACTCGGTGTCGGCCTCGGCGGTGCGGGCGATGGCCACGAGTGACGCGACGACGTCGCGCATCGTGTCGGGGGAGAGTTCGGCGCTCACGGTGCGCCGCAGCGGCGGGTAGTGGTGGGTGACGACCACCCGCTCGGCCCACGGGTACTGCTCGAGCGCGAAGTGGCCGTAGAGGTTGAGCTGACGGTCGTCGTGCAGTTGCTCGGCGGTGCGGGCGTAGGTGGTGACCTTGTGGTCGACGATCTCGACCGTGCGCTCGTCCCGCCGCAGCACGAGGTCGGCGTACCCCGCGAACCGCAGGCCGACGCCCATGCCCGACTTGAAGAACTGCTCGACCCCGAGGATCTCCTGGACCCCGATCGGGTCGTGCTCGATGGCGTCGGCCACGACCTGCTCGGCCCGCTCGATCCACTCCCGGTCGTCGGGCATCTCCTCCTTGGCCCACGCGCGCTCCAGCGCGGCCTGCGCCGTCGGCACGGTCGCGTCCAGCGGCTTGCCCATCACGACCTGCTTGTAGGCCGCCTCGAGCGCCGCGTGCACGACCGTGCCGTACCGCCACGAAGCGGGGACGTGCCGGTCTTGAGGCAGACGCTGCACGTAGCCGTACTCGAAACGACGGGGACAGCGCTCGTACTCGGAACAGGACGAGACGGAGTGGTTGAGGGGACGGGTCGCCATGGGGGCAGAGCTCCTGAGGATCGGAGCACCCAGTATGCGATCGGGGTCGGACAGGGTGCGGTGACCCCTACCGGTTCGGGTCGAGGGCGGCCCGGTCGACGTCGGTGAACCGACGCGTGCCGAGCAGGGCGAGCCCGTTCTCGAGTTCGGCCCGCAGCAGTCCGAGGACGCCGGCCACCCCGGCCGGACCCGCCGCCGCCAGGCCATAGAGGATCGGCCGGCCCACGAGCACGGCGTCAGCCCCGAGGGCCCGGGCCTTGATGGCGTCGGTGCCCCGCCGGATGCCGCCGTCCACGAGCACGTCGACCCGGCCCGCGATCGCGTCAGCCACCGGTCCGAGTGCCTCGGCGCCCGAGGGCACGGTGTCGAGTTGGCGGCCGCCGTGGTTCGACACGACGACCCCGGCGACGCCCTGCTCGACCGCCTCGTGCGCGTCCGCGGGGTGCAGCACGCCCTTGACGAGCACCGGCAGGTCGCACCACGACGCGACGTCACCGATGTCGGACCAGGTGAGCGTCGGGTCGAACACGTTCGGCAGGTCGAACATCGTCATCGCCTCGGTCGACCCGGCCGCCGCGATCGAGGGGACCACGAGGTCGCCGCCGAGCGTGAAGTGCGTGCGCAACTCACGCTCGCGCCGGCCCGCCGGTGGCAGATCCACCGTGATCACGATCGCCTCGTACCCGCACGCCACGGCCTCCTCGAGGATCGATCGGGTCAGACCCCGGTCCCGCAGCACGTAGAGCTGGAACCACCGCCGCACGTCGGGCACCGCGTCGGCGAGATCGCGCGGGCCGGTGTGGGCGAGCGTCGAGAGCACCTGCAGCGCATCGGCCATCACCGCGCCGCGGGCCGTGCCGATCTCGCCCTCCGGATCGGCGAGACCGTGGAACGCGGTCGGGGCGACGAGGAACGGATGCGGCAGACGCCGCCCGAGCAACTCGCACGAGGTGTCCACCGTCTCGATCCCGCGCAGCACCCTCGGCCACAGGGTGAGGCGCTGCCATGCGTCGACGTTCTCGCGCAGCGTGACCTCGTCGGCGCCTCCACCGGCGTAGTACCCGAGTGTCGCGGGCGGCAGCACGGACTCGAAGACCGTCCGGTAATCGGCGAGGGTCACCGGGAGCCCGTCGGGCCCGGTCGGGACGGTGGCGAGCGCGTCGGACCGCCGATCCCAGGGGTGCACCGCTCCGGTCATCTCGAGGCCTCCACGCCGGCGCGGGACCGCACCGAGGCCCGCATCATCGCACGCCGTGCCGGCGTCCCCGGTTTAGCGTCGCGCCAGCACCGCGCACCGAGGAGGCCCGATGACCGAAGTCCACGACCACGGTTCGGATCCGGAGGACCTGCTGGAGTGCCGGGCCTGCCGGATCGTCGATGCCGCCGACGGCAAGCTCGACGGGAAGGTCTTCGATCTCGCGCACTGGGAGGTCACGAGCGAACGGCTCCACTTCCGCCGGCTGCGCAGCGAGCAGGACCGCATCGCCGACCGGGTCACCGGCCTCGCCGGTTCGCTGAAGTTCGTCTACATCCACGCGATCTGGTTCAGCGTGTGGATCGTCGTGAACGTCGGACTGCTCGGCGTCGGTCTCGAGTTCGATCGGTTCCCGTTCAGCCTGCTCACCACGATCGTGAGCCTCGAGGCGATCTTCCTCTCGACGTTCGTGATGGTGAGCCAGAACCGTCAGGCGAAGCGTTCGGACCTGCGCGCGCAGGTCGACTTCGAGTCGAACCTCACCTCGCTGATCTGGACCGCGCACGTCGCCGAGAAGCTCGGCGTCGACATCCCCCACGTCGAGCGGATCGTCGACCTCGCGATCGCCGAGGCGCGCCGAACCATCGGGGACGAGATGCACTCGACCGCGCCGGCCACGCCCTGAGGCGCACAGCCCGGTCCGGGAGACGACCGCTCAGACGATGAGGCCGAGGTCGTCCCGGGCCGGGAGTCGACCCAGGTCGATGGACCGGATGCCGAAACCCTGACCGGCGAGGTCCCTGGACCGGTGGCCGGCCCCCGAGACGACCACGACGTGCACGCCGAGGACCTGCAGCTCGCGTCCGAACGACGCGAACGCGTGGTCCCCGCTGCCGATGACGACCCGTCCGAACCGTTGCGCGACCCAGCCGGGGGTGCCGACTCCGAGCAGCACCCGGTCGGCGCCGTCGGCGCCGACCGCGGAATGCTTCGACACCCAGGTCGGCAGCTCGAACATGAGGGTCCGCATGACCCGCTCGCACGCGGCGACGACGACCTGGTCGGTGTCGATGACGCCCGCGCGCCGGGCGTAGGCGCGCCAGGCGACGAGGTGACGGTCGGGCGGCATCTTCGGGCCGCCAGAGAGGTTCTCGATGTCGACGAGGTGCAGGGTGCGGCCCTGCGCGTCGGCCGAACGGATGACGGTCGGGGTCGAGGTGGTGAGGTCGATGGTCGTGGTCACGGGAGATGCCTCCGAGGTTCGGGTCCGGCGGACCGAGGGTGGGTTCAGATGAGGAAGAGCAGGAACACGAGGACGATCGGCACGACGACGAGGAAGGCGACGCCGAGGACGATCACCATGAGCACGAAGAGGATCGCCACGAAGATGATCCGTACCCAGTCGAAGAACATCGGCCTGCCCCGTTCCCTCACTCGCTGCTGATGGCGCCCGGCCGGCGCGGTGCTCCGCTCGCATCTGCTCTCGGAGTGCCGTCCGGGCGGTCGCATGGCAGCATCGCCGGAGGGTCGGACATGGTCCCGGCGACGTGGGCCGACCCGGGGTCGCGGCTACCGTGCCGCCATGGCTCGACGCAGGAACACCCAGTGGCAGCGATACGTGGTGGCGGGGGTCCTCGCCGCCTTGGTCGGCGGCGTGGGGTTCGCCGCCTGCGGGGGTGGCTCGTCCTCGGACTCCGCCTCGACGTCCACGACGCAGGCCGCCGCCGGGACGACCACCGACTCCGTCGCATCGGCCAAGGGCAAACCATGTGTGGCACGGGTCGACCCGCTCCCCGAGGGTGCGCCCGAGGTGCCCATCGTGGTCGGGCCCGCACCCACCGAACTCGTGGTGAAGGACCTCGTGCCGGGCACCGGCCCGGCGACCACGGCCGGTTCGACGGTGACGGTCGACTACATCGGCGTGTCGTGCTCGACCGGCAAGGTGTTCGACGCCTCGTACGGGTCCGGCGAGCCGGTCACCTTCGGGCTCGACCAGGTGATCCCGGGCTGGTCCCAGGGGCTCGTCGGCATGCAGGTCGGCGGGACGCGCCTGCTCGGCATCCCCTCGGACCTCGCGTACGGGCCGCAGTCACCGACGCCGGCGATCGCGCCCGACGAGGCGCTCTGGTTCGTCGTGCAACTGCGCGCCATCGAGAGCTGAGGACCCGGCGCCACTACCAGACGTCCTCGTCGTCGAGGTCCTCGTCCTCGGCGTCCTCCTCGTCGGAGTCGTCGTCCTCATCGTCGTAGGGATGGTCGCAGGCCGGGCAGTAGTCCCAGTCGTCGAAGACCGTCTCCCCGCACACCGGGCAGTGATCGCTCATCGGACCTCCACGGGTCGCGCCGGGCCCTCGTGCACCGGCGGGCGCAGCCGATCACACGGGTCGGACA
>JBJTOY010000128.1:0-2823 GCA_046074845.1 Actinomycetes bacterium
GCCGTCGGCATCGACGATGCCGAGGTCGCCGGTGCGGAAGTACCCCTCCTCGTCGAAGCCGTGCGCGTCGAGCTCGGGGTCGGTGTACCCGAGGCAGAGCTGCGGACCGGTCACCCGGATCTCGCCCTCGTGACCCCGGCCGACCACCTCGCCCTCGATGGTGACGACCTTGACGGTGACGCCCGCCGTGAGCGGACCCTCGGTGTTGGCGAGCTGCTCGTCGGTGTCGGTGAGCCGCGACATCGACAGGATCGGACACTCCGTGAGGCCGTACCCCGAGAGGATGCCCTGGCCACCGAGCTCGGCCTTCACCTCGTAATGCAGCGCGGGAGGCTTGGCCGCGCCGCCACCGACGAACAGGCGGGCGTCCGGGAAGAGCGGGTGGTCGGCGTGGCGCTGTGCGTCGAGGTAGGCGAGGTGGAACACGGTGCCCGCACCCGCCACGGTCACCCGCTCGCGCTCGAGCACCGGGATCGTCGTGGCCGGGACGAAGCCCTCGACGATGACGTGCGGCGTCCCTGCGATGAGCCCGGCCACGAGCCAGCCCGCGCCACCGATGTGGGTGAACGGGAAGACGAGCGCGTTGCGGTCCTCGGCGGTGAGCTGGAACGCGTCGACCATCGCGTAGCCCGAGTGCCCGACGGTGAAGTCGGTGTGCTTGGCCCCCTTCGGGTCCGCGGTCGTGCCCGACGTGTAGAAGAGCCAGCGCAGCGGCGCATCGGTGCGCACGCCGGGCGTGAACGGACCGGCCGCCCCGACCGGCACCGGACCGAGCGTCGACGGGTCACCTGCCGGGAGCGTGCCCCGCTCGACCACGACGACCTCGAGGCCGGGGTTGTCGGCGGCGATCGCACCGGCCATCGCGGCGTAGTCGAACCCGCGCCACTCGCCGGTCACGACGAGCACCTTCGAACCCGCCTGCTTCACCACGAAGCCGACCTCCCGGTCGCGGTAGATCGGCAGGATCGGGTTCTGGATCGCGCCGAGACGGCTCAGCGCCCCGACGAGCACCATCGAGTCGAGCCAGGTCGGCAACTGCCACGAGACGACGTCACCCTCGCCCACGCCGAGCGCGGCGAAGCCGGCCGCGGCGCGCCGCGCGGCGTCGCGGTACTCGGCGAAGGTGAGGGACCGCTCGTGCTCGTCGATCGCGAACCGGGCGTCGGGCGTGGCTTCGGCGCGCCGCTCGATGAGGTCCCAGAGCGAGGTCCAGTCGGTGATCCAACCGTTCACTGCGGGAACCCTCCTCCGTAGCAGACCAGCCCGCCGTCGAAGTTGACGATCGAGCCGACCATGTAGCGGGCGTCGTCCGAGGCGACGTACGCGACGCAGGTCGCGACCTCCTCGGGCTGCGACACGCCGATCTTCGACATGATCGTGCGCAGGTCGTCGACGGAGGAACCCTCGGGCAGGTTGAACGACTTGGTGAGCGGGGTGCGCATGCCGCCCGGCGCCACCGCGTTCACGCGCACACCGCGGGCGATGTACTCCACGGCGAGGGCCCGGGTCAGGTTGACGACACCACCCTTCGATGCGCAGTAGGCGGCGCTGAACGGCTGGCCCATGAACCCTGCGTTCGATGCGATGTTCACGATCGTGCCCCCGCCGTCGAGGAGATGGGGCAACGTCGCGCGGCACATGAAGAAGGTGCCGTCGAGGTTCACCGACAGGATCCGACGCCACTGCTGCGCCGTCTCCTCCTCGGAACGGGACGACCCGAGGACGCCGGCCGAGTTGATGAGCACCTGCGGGCGACCGAGTGCCGCGGCCACCGCGTCCACCGTCGTGAGGCAGTCATCGAGGTCCGAGACGTCCGATCGGAACGCCGCCGCGGTCCCGCCGGCGGCGGTGATGGCGTCCGCGACGCTCGCCGCGTTCTCCTCCACGATGTCGAGGACGGCGACCCGGGCGCCCTCGGCGGCGAGCAGTTCGGCCGTGGCCCGCCCGAGGCCGGAACCCGCCCCCGTGACGATGGCGGTGCGGTCGGTGAAGCGGGCCATGGGGACTCCTGGGGGATCGGGCGGGGATCGGTCGGAGCGGCGAATCTAACAACCCGTCAGGCGCGCGGCGAGGGTCGGGGAGCGCCCGCTGCGGCCGCTCCCCGACTGCCGCCTACCCTCTCCGCATGGTCCCGACGACGACCCGCGATGTGCTCGCGGCGACCGCCGCGAAGCACCCGAGCACCGAGGCCTACGTCCATGGCGAACTGCGGGTGACCTACGCCGAACTCGAGCGCATGAGCGCCGGCACCGCCGCGACGCTCGTCGCCCACGGCGCCGGTCGCGGCGACGTGGTTGGCCTCCTGCTCCCGAGCGGCATCGACTTCGCCGCGTGGTACCTCGGCGCGTTGCGCATCGGCGCGGTCACCTCGGCGATCAACCAGCGGCTCGGCGAGCCGGAACGAGCCAGCATCCTGCGGCGGACGGCCCCCGTCGTCACCGTGGCGGCCGACCCCGGCGCGATCCCCGTCGGCGCGTCGACCGGCGTCGTCGTCGGGCCCGCCGCGTTCGAAGCCGCGTACGCCGCACCCGCGATGGCCGAACCGGACCTCGACCCCACCGATGCCGCCTGCATCGTCTGGACCTCCGGGACGACGGGCGAACCGAAGGGAGCCGTGTACGACCACGCGCGCCTCGCAGCGATCTCGCGCAACATGGGGGAACTCACCGCCGACGGCGACCGGCGGCTCGTCTCCCTCCCGTTCGCCCACGTCGGGTACATGACCCGGATCTGGGACGAGTTGGCCCACGCCACCACCCTCGTGCTCACCGGTGAGCCCTGGTCGGCCGTCGAGACCCTGCGCCTCCTCCGGGACGAGCGCAT
>JBJTOY010000129.1:0-16914 GCA_046074845.1 Actinomycetes bacterium
CGCGGGCACGCGACTCCGGCCGATCACCCACACCAGCGCCAAGCAGCTGGTGCCCATCGCCAACAAGCCGATCCTTTTCTATGGCATCGAGGCAATGGCCGAGGCAGGTATCCGCGAGATCGGCATCATCATCGGCGACACCGGCGACGAGATCCGCGCTGCGGTGGGGGATGGCTCTCGTTTCGGGGTCAAGGTGACCTACATCCCGCAGGATGCACCGCTCGGCCTGGCCCATTGTGTGCTCATCGCCCAGGACTTCCTCGGTGACGACGACTTCGTCATGTACCTCGGCGACAACATGCTCCAGCAGGGCCTCACCGATTTTGTGAAGCGTTTCGAGTCGGCCCGCGCCACCGGTGGACCCGCAGCACCGAGTGCCCAGATCCTCTTGTGCGAAGTCGACGATCCGCGCTCGTTCGGTGTGGCCGAAGTCGATGCGCAGGGCGAGGTCGTCCGGCTCGTAGAAAAGCCCAAGGATCCTCCGTCGAACCTCGCCCTTGTTGGCGTCTATCTCTTCGACAAGACCGTGAACACGGCCGTCCGGTCGATCAAACCGTCGGCGCGCGGCGAATTGGAAATCACCGACGCCATTCAATGGTTGGTCGACAACAAGCACCGTGTGCGTCACGAGGTTCTGCGTGGGTGGTGGATCGATACCGGCAAGAAGGACCCGTTGCTGGAGTGCAACCGGCTCGTCCTCGAGATCCTCGAGCCCGGCAACGAGGGCGACGTCGACGCGTCGTCCACGATCGAGGGTCGGGTGCGGATCGAGGCGGGTGCCCGCATCGTGAACTCGCGGGTCCGCGGCCCGGCCGTCATCGGCGCGGGGACGCTCGTGGAGAACTCCTACATCGGCCCGTTCTCCTCGGTGGCCGCCGACTGCGAGATCGTGGACTCCGAACTCGACCACTCGGTGGTGCTCGGCGCGGCCCGGATCATCGGCATCCACCGGCTCACGGACTCCCTCATCGGCCGCGACGTGCAGGTGGTGCGCTCCGAGCAGCGCCCCCGCGCGCTGCGCCTCATGCTCGGCGACGACTCGAAGGTGGAGCTGGACTGACATGGCGACCGTGACCGAATCCGACGTCATCCGGGGCGTCTACCTCGTCGACCCCGTGGTGCACGGCGACGACCGCGGGTACTTCGTCGAGACCTACCGCCGCCAGTGGTTCCCCGAGGGTCGCGAGATGATCCAGGGCAACCGGGGTGACCGCCAGGCCGGGTGCATCGTCGGCCTGCACTACCACCTGCACCAGGCCGACTACTGGTACGTGCCCTACGGGCTGGCCCGGGTCGTGCTCCACGACCTGCGCGCCGGCGGGCCCACCGACGGCGCGACCCTGTGCCTCGACCTCGGGCGACGCGAGGACGGCACGCACGACCACGGGGGCATCTTCATCCCGCCGGGCGTCGCCCACGGGTTCGCCTCCCTCACCGACATGACCATCACGTACCTCGTGGACGGGTACTACAACCCGCAGGACGAGTGCGGCGTGGCGTGGGACGATCCCGCGATCGCCGCCGACTGGGGCGTGACCGACCCCATCCTCTCGAACCGCGACCAGCAGAACCCCCGTCGCGACGCGATCGAACCGCGCCTCCGCCCCGCGTGGGCGATGCGCACCTGACCCGAGGGAGACCATGCGCCTGTTCGTCACCGGTGGAGCCGGGTTCATCGGCTCCAACTACGTCCGTCACGTCCTCGCCACCTCGGATGACGAGGTGACGGTGTTCGACGCCCTCACCTACGCGGGGAACCTCGAGACGCTCCAGGACCTCGAGAGCGACCCGCGGTTCACCTTCGTCAAGGGTGACATCACCGACCGCGAGGCGGTGGGCGCGGCCATGCCCGGGCACGACATGGTCGTGCACTTCGCGGCCGAGAGCCACGTCGACCGTTCGATCGTCGACCCGGACGCGTTCGTCAAGACGAACTGCGACGGCACGAACGTCATGTGCGACGTCGCCCGTCGGGTCGGCGTCGAACGGTTCCTCCACATCTCGACCGACGAGGTCTACGGCTCGATCGAGGAGGGGTCGTTCTCCGAGACCGACCCGCTCGGCCCGCGCTCGCCGTACTCGGCCTCGAAGGCGGGCTCCGACCTCATCGCGCTCGCGTACCACGACACCTACGACCTCCCCGTGATCGTCACCCGCTCCTCGAACAACTTCGGCCCGTGGCAGTACCCCGAGAAGGTCATCCCGTTGTTCACGACGAACCTCCTCGACGGCCGGAAGGTCCCCCTCTACGGCGACGGTCTCAACGTGCGCGACTGGTGCTTCGTCGAGGACAACTGCGCCGGCGTCGACACCGTGCTGCGCAAGGGTGCGATCGGCGAGATCTACAACATCGGGGCGGGCAACGAGGAGCCGAACCGGTTCCTCACCGACTCCATCCTCGAGATCCTCGGGTTCGGCGAGGAGATGATCACCTACGTCGAGGACCGCCTCGGACACGACCGCCGCTACTCGATCGACTGCTCGAAGGCTCGCGCCCTCGGGTGGGCGCCCCGGCGCGAGTTCCGTGAGGCGCTCGAGGCCACCGTCGCCTGGTACCGGGACAACCGCTGGTGGTGGGAGCCCCTCAAGGCGAAGCAGGGCTGATGCGCGTCCTCGTCACCGGCGCGGGCGGCATGCTCGGCCACGAACTCGTCGAGACCTTCGGCGACCACGAGGTGACGGGCACCACCCATACGCAGCTCGACGTCACCGACCGCGCCGCGGTCCTCGCGTGCTTCGACGCGCTCCGGCCCGACGTCGTGCTCCACGGTGCGGCCTGGACCGCGGTCGACGCGTGTGAGGCCGACCCCGACCGCGCCTGGGCGGTCAACGCGCTGGGCACGCGCCACATCACCGAGGCAGCCCGACGGCACCGCACCCGCGTCGTGTACTTCTCCACCGATTACGTCTTCGACGGCACGAAGGATTCGCCCTACGTGGAGTGGGACGACCCGGCACCGCGGTCGGTGTACGGCCGGTCGAAGCTCGCGGGCGAACGGGAGTGCGACGAGGACGCCACGATCCTGCGCATCTCGTGGGTGTGCGGATTCCACGGGGCCAACATGGTCAAGACGATCCTCCGGCTCGCCGCCGAGCACCCGACGCTGTCCTTCGTGGACGACCAGATCGGGCACCCGACGTTCGCGGCCGACGCGGCGACCATGACCCGCCGGCTCGTCGAGGACCACCGCACCGGGCTGTTCCACGTGACGAACCAGGGCGCGGTCTCGTGGTTCGAGTTCGCCCGGGCCGTGCTCGACGCCGCCGGGCAGGACCCGCTCCGGGTCGAGCCGATCGCGACCCAGGACCTGCAACCCGCGCGCCCCGCCCCGCGCCCGGCGAACTCCGTGCTCGACAACGCGGCACTGCGGTTGAGCGGCGTGGAGCTGCTCCCCGACTTCCGGGTCCCGCTCGCCACCGTCGTCGAGCGGCTGCAGGCCGGGTGATGCCGGGCGATCGCATCGCCCGGGTCCGGGTCGTGGTCGTCGACCACGACGGCGGCGAGCACACCCTCGCCTGCCTCCGTGCCCTCCTCGCGACCGAGTGGCCCGCGGCGGACCTCGACCTGGTCCTCGTCGACAACGGATCGACGCGGCCGGTGACCGGAACGGTCCGGGCCGGGATGCCCGGGGTTCGCACCGTCGAGAGTCCGGTCAACCTCGGGTTCGGCGGCGGGTGCAACCTCGGCATGGGCGACCTCGGGGACGTCGACGCCGTCGCCCTCATCAACGACGACGCCACCGTCGACCCCCACTGGCTCGCCCCCCTGGCACACGCGCTCGAGGCGGACCCCTCCTGCGGGGCGGCCCAACCACGGATCCTGCTGGCCCCGACCTTCCGCGAGGTCACCCTGCGCTCCGAGGCGCACGCGCCGGGCCGGGGTGACCGCCGCCCCGTCGGGGTCCGGGTCGCCGGGGCCCGCGTGGGGGAGGTCGACGTCTGGCGGTCGCTGCGCACCCCACGGGGGACCTGGGGCCCCGAGCCCCGACCCGGCGGGCGCAGCGCGTGGTGGACCGACGGCGACGCGACGCTGCTGGTCCCCGTCCCGGATCCGGCGGCCACCACGGTCGAGCTGCTCGTCGACGCACCGGACGGCCGCGCCGTCACCGCCCGTTCGGGTGACGCGACGGCGGTCGTGGTCGCCGGTCCCGATCCGGCCTGGCTGCGCGTCCCGTTGGCGGGTCCCGACCTGCGCGTCGTGCACAGCACCGGCGTGGAGGTCACCGAGGACGGCTTCGGTGTCGATCGGGGCTGGCTCGAACCGGACGACGGTCGCTTCGACGCGCCCGGCGAGGTGTTCGCGTGGTGCGGGGGTGCGGTCCTGCTGCGGGCCCGGTACCTCGAGGAGGTCGGCCGCTTCGACGAGTCGTTCTTCCTCTACTACGAGGACCTCGACCTCGCGTGGCGCGGCCGCGCCCAGGGGTGGCGCTACGCGTACGTGCCCACGTCGATCGTCCACCACGTGCACGCGGCCTCCGACGGGCTCGGATGGGCCGACAAGGAACGCCGCAAGGAGCGCAACCGGATCACCGTGCTGCGCCGCCACGCCGGCCTCGGCGCCGCGGCACGGGCCTGGGCCCGCTCCACCGGCGCGACCGCCGGCTACCTGCGTCGCGACGCCATCGCCCCGGCGTTGCACGGGGAACGCCCCCGCCTCGAGTACGTTCGGGCCCGCGCCCGGGCGCTCCTCGGTGCGGCGCGCACCCTGCCCTTCGGCTGAGTCAGCGCAACCCGAGCCGACGGGCGAGGCCCCCCGCCGCTCGCCGGAGCGCGCGGGGCGGCGCGGGCGGGGCGAGATCGACGGCAGCGTCCGGGGCCCGACGCGGGTCGCGGCAGTAGGCCACGAGCGGGGCCAGCACGACGTCCCACCGGTGGGCCGGACCGAGCGCCGCGGCCGCGGCCCCGGCAGATGCGCGCGACCCCGCATCGAGGTACGACCGGATCGCCGCCGCGAACGCCTCGGCGTCCCCCGGAACGACGGTGCGCCCGGCCCCGGCCGCGGCGATCGCATCCATGAGCACGTCGCCCCCGGTCGCGACGGTCGGACGACCGGCCCAGAGGCCGTCGAGCAGCCGGGTGCGGTACGAGTAGCGCGTCTCGACGTGGGCGAGGTGTGCACTCACCATGACGTCGGCCTCGAGCAGGTACGCGCCGCGTGCCGTGAACGGCACCCAGTCGAGGAACCGCACGGCACGCTCGGCCCCGACCTCCCGGACCCGCTCGCGGGCCGCACGAACCGCCGGGGTCTCGGCGACGTCCGGGTTCGGGTGACGGGCCCCCGCGAACACGAGGCGGACCGGTGCGCCTTCGGTCGCGAGCGCGGCGGTCGCATCGATCACCGTCCGTGGGTCGAACCACGGGTGGATGCCACCACCCCACCACAACACGAGGTCGTCGGCGCCGATGCCCGGCTCCACCCCGCGCAGCACGGCGGACCCTCCCTCGACCGGTGCGAGCGCGTCGATGCCGAACGGCACGTCGAGGACCAGATCCGACAGGTCGGGCGAGGCCGCATAGGTGAACTCGTTCACCCGTCCCGCCGCGGCGAGTGCGCCGACCCAGAGGTCGCGTTGGTTCCCGCCGGCGCACAGGAACACGTCGCCGCGAGCGAGCAGCGTGCCGATCGCAGCGACCGACGCGGCGATCGTCGCACGCCGGCGCGCCGGTGCGAGGTGGGCCGACTGCTCGAGGGCCTCGAGGTGGTAGGGGTCGTACAGGTCGGCGACCACACAGGCCGACGACGCGCCGAGCACCGGGTACCGGTCGAGCAGATCGCCCTGGACCACGAGCACGTCGGACCGGGCGGCGCGTCCGCAGGTCGACTCCGAGAGCGGGTCGAGTACGTAGGGACCGGGGGCCGGACCGTCGACGGACGCGGCGAGCACGGTCACCTCGTGGTCCTCGGCGAGGATGTCGGCCATCGCGAGGGCCCGGATGGCCGGACCGGCGAGGCGAGGTCCGACGACCTCGCCGGTGAGGATCGTGACTCGGCTCACGCGTCGGCGCGCCACGCGCCGCCGAGCGAGGTGATGCCCGCCGTGCGCAGCGACCCGGCGGCGACCCGGAACGCGTGGAGATCACCGACCTCGTGGATCGGCGTCCGGTGCTCGCGGTCGTAGATGGTCGCCGTGATGTGGTAGCGGCCCGGCGCGACGAGCAATCGCGGGATCTCGAGGTCGACGTGTCCGGGGCCCGGTTCGACGGTCAGCCGGAGGTCGCTCCCCATCGAGTTGCACCCGGTCACGAGCACGCCGTCGCCGCTCCGGAACGACATGCCGAACACCGGCTCGACCACACGCTCACGGGCCGTGAAGTGGAACCGCATCGTCACCGGGTCACCGATGGTCGGCTCGGGCCGGGGCTGCCCGTCGGCCCCGAGGATCTCGATCCCATCGAGGTGGATCTCACCCGTGGCTCGTCGCGGGATCCCGATATCGGCCGGGTCCACCGCGAGGATCTCCGTGAGGTAGTGGTCGATGACGTCCTCGGCCGGACCGGTCCGGATGAGGTGCCCGTGCTCGAGGAGCGCGACCTCGTCGCACAGGGCACTCACCGAGGGCAGCGCGTGTGAGACGACGACGATCGTCCGACCCTCGCGCCGCATCGCCGCGATCTTGTCGGTGCACTTGTTCTGGAACTCCTGGTCACCGACCGCGAGCACCTCGTCGATGAGCAGGATCTCGGGGTCGACGTTGATGGCCACGGCGAACCCGAGGCGCACGTACATGCCCGAGGAGTAGTTCTTGACCGGCGCATCGATGAACTGCTCGATACCCGAGAAGTCGACGATGGCGTCGAAGCGCCGGTCGATGTCCCGACGCGAGAGTCCGAGGATCGCGCCGTTGAGGTAGACGTTCTCGCGCCCGGAGAGCTCGGGGTGGAACCCGGCGCCGAGTTCGAGCAGCGCCGACAACTTGCCCCGTGCCGTGATCGAACCGCCGTCGGTGCGCAGGATCCGCGCGATGCACTTCAGCATCGTCGACTTCCCCGATCCGTTCTCGCCGATGAGCCCGTAGGCGATGCCCTCACGGATCTCGAAGGAGACGTCGTCGAGCGCGAGGAACTCCTCGTAGCGGGCCCGTCGGCCCCGCATGACCGCGGCCTTCAGCGACTGGTTGCGCTCGTGGTAGAGGCGGTACTTCTTCGTGACGTGGTCGACCGTGATGGCGGCGTCCGACACCGTCAGACCTCCTCGGCGAGCCGGTGGTCGAGGCGGTTGAACACCCACTGACCGACGAGCACGAGGCCGATCGCCCAGAGCGCGATGTAGCCGAGCGTCGTCCACGACGGCATTCGCAGCGAGTACATCGCGTCGCGGTACGCCGTGACGAGTCGCACGAGCGGGTTGTAGCCGTAGATCTGACGCAGCGGGATCGCGTGACCCGCGACCTCCCAGGTCGTGGGCACGGTCGTGATCGGGTACACGACCGGGGTCGAGTAGAAGAGCACCGGCATGATGAGCGTCACGAAGTGGCGCACATCTCGGAAGTAGACGTTGGCCGCGCTGAGCAGCAGGCCGATGCCGAGCACCATGAGCGATTGCAGCGCGACGAGCACGAGCACGACCGGGATCCACGGCAGGACCATGTTCCCGGCGATGAGCAGGATCACCAGCACGACGCCGAGCTCGATGAGGAACGTCACGAGCAGGCCGCCCACGGTGGACGCCACGAGGAGCTCCCGAGGGAAGTACACCTTGCGGATCAGGCCCGCGTTCACGACGAGCGACTCGATCGACTGCGTCACGCCGTTCGAGAAGAAGTTCCAGGGGATGAGGGCGCACAGGAGGAACAGGACGAAGTTGTGCTGACCGCTCGGGTCGCCCACCGGCGGGTCGACCTTGAGGAACACCCCGAAGACCGCCCAGTAGATGAGGACGGACGACAGCGGGTTGAGCAGCGACCAGGTCCAGCCCAGGGTCGACCGCTTGTACCGGCTCCGGAGTTCCCGCAGCACGAGGTTGGTGAGGAGTTCACGCCTCTCGACGTACTCGCGGACCTGGCTCATCGGGGGGTCAGGCTAGCGACCGGACCGCGCGCCGCCCGTGAGGGCCCGGGAGGGGCCTTCCGTCACGGTGCGAGCAGGGCCCGGGCCAGCACGTCGGTGCCGAACCCGGTGAGGATCGCGAGGTACAGCAACCCGGTGGCGGCCATGACGGCCGAGTACGACCGCTCCTTGAGCGCGAGCCAGGTGACGAGGACGAGGACCCCGGTCGACGCGGCCGACAGCGCCCACATCCAGGCGAGGATGCCGCCGTACCCGTCGCTGATCGATCCGTTCAGCACCGAGATCATGCCGACCGGCCACAGGAGGCCGATGACCTCGAGCACCCAGACCGGGGTGGCCCAGCGCACGAGCTCGCGGATCGGCTCGCGCGGCAGGCCCGGTTGGGTGAGGTACCAGTGGCCGAGCAGCATCGCGTCGGTGAGCACGCCGAGGAACGCGGCACCGACCACGAGGCGGTAGGCCGTGAGCGCGTACGGCCCGCCGAGGGTCGCCGCGCACGCGAGGAGCGCCACCACACCGGCCACCGGCGCGACGAGGTCGAGCGCCGGCGGGAACTCCGGGCCCGTCGCCGTCGGGGTCGGATCGTCGGTCGCGACGGCGTCGCCGACCGCGCCTCCCGCCATCGCCGCCACCCGCTCGGCCCGGACTGCGGCCCGTTCGCGGGCGGCCCGTACCCCGGCGTCGCGCCGCACCACGCTGACGACGAGCGCGACGACCGCGGCGAGGATGGCGACGGCCGTCGCACCCACCGTGACCGTGCGCGCCGTGCTGGTGGCGTCGCGGGCGAGCAGGGCCCACAGCGAGCCGGCGAGCATGAGCGCCCCGACCCCGCGCAGCAACCAGCCGTAGCCGAGGCTGACGAGCCGTCCGCGGGTCGTGATCCACAGGAACGCGAGGATGCCCACGCCCCACTGCAGCATGACGCTGGCGAGGTCCAGTCGCATCAGGTGCCAACCCCGAGCGCGGCCGACGCTCCCTCACGGGCGTGGTACGAGGAGCGCACGAGCGGACCCGACTCCACGTGGGCGATCCCGAGACCCCGGCCGTGGTCGGCGAGCGCGGCGAACTCGTCCGGGGTCCACCACCGCACCACGGGGAGGTGCGCCGACGAGGGACGCAGGTACTGCCCGATCGTCACGATGCCGACGCCGACCGCGCGCAGGTCGGCGAGTGCGCCGTGCACCTCCTCGGTCGTCTCACCGAGGCCGACCATGATGCCGGACTTCGTGACGAGGCCGGAGGCCGCCGACCGGGCGAGGAGTGCGAGGGAGCGCGCGTACCCAGCCGACGGCCGCACCGCCCGTTGGAGGCGGGCCACGGTCTCGAGGTTGTGGTTCAGCACGTCGGGTCGGGCCGCGATCACGACCTCGAGAGCGTCCGCGTCCCCGCGCAGGTCGCTGATGAGGACCTCGACGCGGGTCCCGGGGCTCACGGCGCGGATCGCTGCGATGGTCGCGGCCACGTGGGCCGCGCCGCCGTCGGCGAGGTCGTCACGGGCCACCATCGTGAGCACTGCGTGGGCGAGCCCCATGCGTGCCACCGCAGCGGCGACGCGTTCGGGCTCCGCGGGGTCGGCCGGCTCGGGGCGCCGGGTGTCGATGAGGCAGAACCCGCACGCGCGGGTGCACCGCTCGCCGAGGAGCATGAGGGTCGCCGTGCCGGCCGACCAACACTCGGAGATGTTCGGGCACCCGGCCTCCTCGCAGACCGTGTGGAGGTCGAGGTCGCGCACCAGCCGCTTGAGCTCCCGGTACTCGGGACCGAAGTCGGCCCGCACCCGCATCCAGTCGGGCCTCCGGAACCGCGGGTCCGGCGCGGGCGCCTCGACCCCGGCCGCCTCGAGCCGACCGAGCAGCCGCACGGGAGTCCCCGCCGCGCCGGTCTGGCCCTCGGCCGCCCGTCGACTGAACGCGCTGAGGTCCTCGGGCGCCTCCCGCCAGGCCACGTCCTGTCGCTCGACCGTGTCGTGGCCGAAGTCCGCTGCGAACGCGGCGACGAAGGCATCGGCGACCGCCCCCATCTCGACGGGTCGGCCGAGGTGCTCGGTCAGGGAGGCCACCGGACGATCGGCGATCCCGCAGGGCACGATGTGGCCGAACATCGCGGCATCGGTGTGGACGTTGATCGCGATGCCGTGGCGGGTCCGCCCGCCCTCCACCCGCACCCCGACCTGGGCGACCTTGCCGGAGGCGGTCCAGACCCCCGGGTACTCCGGATCGGTGGTGGCGGTCACGCCGAGGTCGGCGAGCGCTCGCACCACCACCTGCTCGAGACGACGCACGTACGCGACGGCATCGGGCAGGCCTCCCCGATGGGCTGGCAGGGAGACGATCGGGTACGCGACGAGCTGGCCCGGACCGTGGTAGGTCACGTCGCCACCGCGGTCGGCGTGGCGGAGCACCGCGCCGACCGCCGTCGGGTCGACGAGCACGTTGCCCGCGTCACCCCGCCGGCCGAGCGTGTAGGTGTGCGGGTGCTCGAGGAGCAGCAGCACCTCGTCGCCCGACGCGTGGACGGCGCGCTGCAGCGCGTCCGCCTCGTCGTAGTCGACCCGACCCAACCAGCGCACTCGCAGGTCGGTCATGCGAGTTCCGGGTCCCAGTCCCGGGTCTCGAGGTTCGTACGCACCGCGTGGAGGAACGAGGCCGCGTACGCGCCGTCGAAGGCCCGGTGGTCCCAGGTGAGCGCGAGGATGCCGACCGGATGGATCGCGATGGCGTCGTCGCCGTCGGGTCCCTGCACCACGACGGGCCGCTTGCGGATCGCGTCGGTGGCGAGGATCGCGACCTGCGGCTGGTTGATGATCGGCAGGGTCATGTGGGTGTCGAAGGGGCCCATGTTCGTGATCGTGAAGGTCCCACCCGCCAGCTCGTCCGGGGTGATCCGCTTCGTCCGGGCCCGGGAGGCGAGATCGCGGATCTCGCGGGCCAGCAGCCGGAGCCGCTTCCCGTCGGCGTCCCGCACCACCGGGGCGACGAGGCCGGCGAAGTCCAGATCGACCGCGATCCCGAGGTGCAGCGCGTGGTGCACCGTGATGGCGTCGCCGTCGATCGAGGCGTTGACCCCGGGGTACTCGTGGGTCGCGTCGGCCACCGCGCGGACGATGAAGGGCAGGTAGGTCAGGCCGAAGCCCTCCTGCTCGCGGAACGCCTCGCCGTGGGCCCGACGGGTCCGCTCGACGTGCTCGAAGTCGACCTCCACGCTCGTGTACACGTGGGCACTCGTCGCCTTCGATCGGACCATGTGCTCGGCGGTGCGGCGCCGGATGGTCGACATCGGGATGACCTCGTCGCCCCGTTCGACCCGCGGCGTGGGGGCGGTCGCCGGACGCGGCACTCCGGGCGTCGCGGCGAGCACGTCGCGGCGCGTGACGCGCCCGCCCTCTCCCGTACCGACGATCGTGGCCGGGTCGACGCCGCGCTCGGCGATGAGGCGCCGGACCACCGGCGAGGTCACGAGCCCCGGACGCACGACCTCCTCGGGGACGGTCACCGGTCGGGCCACCGGCGTCGCGGGCTCCTCGTCCGCGGTGCCGGCCGCCGCCTCGATCACCGCGAGCCGCACGCCGACCGCCACGGTCTCGCCCTCCGGGACGAGGATCTCGGTGATGCGGCCAGCCACCGTCGCGGGCACCTCGGCGTCGACCTTGTCGGTGGTCACCTCGAACAACGGCTCGTCCACCGTGACCGTGTCCCCCACCCCCTTGAGCCACCGCGTCACGGTGGCCGCGGTGACGGTCTCGCCGAGTTGCGGCATCGTGATGTCCACTGCGGCCTCCTCGTCGTGCGGGGTCACCCGTGCAACGTGCGTCCGGTGAGCGCGAGGACGCTCTCCCCGAACAGCTCGCCGAGCGTCGGGTGCGGTTGGATGAGCGGGGCGAGATCGCCCACGGTCGCCTCCCAGTTGACCGCGAGGTACCCGGGCCCGAGGAGTTCGGTCGCCCACGGCCCGACGATGTGGACGCCGAGGATCACGCCGTCGGTGTTCGCCACGATCTTCACGAGGCCGTCGGCCTCGCCCATGATCTGGGCCCGACTGTTGCCGGCGAAGCGGTGCACGCTGGTCACGACGTCGTGGCCGGCGGCACGGGCCGCCTCCTCGGTCGGCCCGCAGAACGCGACCTCCGGGTGGCAGTAGATACCCCAGGGCACCCGCGCGTAGTCGATCGGCTCCGGCTCCTCACCGCAGATGTCCTTGATCGCAACGATCGCCTCGGCGAACGCGACGTGCGCGAGCGCCGGGGTCGGCGCGAGGTCCCCGATCGCGTAGACGCCGGGCACGGCGGTCCGCATGCGACCGTCGACCTCCACGAACCCGCGGCCGTCGACCGCGATGCCCGAACCCTCGAGCCCGATGCCACCGCTGCGCGGGGCCCGGCCGACGCTGACCACCACGACCTCCGCCTCGATCGTGGCCGGCCCGGTGTCGTTCTCGTAGGTGACGACGACTCCCGTGTCGGTGACGGAGCCGCCGGAGACCGAGACGCCCGTGTGCACCGTGACCTTCCGACGCTTGAAGAGCCGGCCGACGATGGCCGCGGCCTCCGGATCCACCCCGGGGAGGATCCCCGGCATCGCCTCGAGGATCGTCACGCGACTCCCGACGTCGGCGAGGAACGACGCGAACTCGCAGCCGATGGCGCCGCCACCGATGATGACGGCGGACTCGGGGATCGCGGTCCGGTCGAGCACGTGGTCGGAGGACAGGACACGCACGCCGTCGAACGGCAGACCCTCCAGCGCCCGAGGCACCGATCCGGTCGCGAGGATGAGCGCGTCGCCCTCGAACACGTCGTCACCCACCCGCACGCGTCGGGCTGCGACGTCGACGACCTCGCCGCGCCCCGGTACGACCGTGACCGATCGACCGCCGAGCAGCTGCTCGAGGCCCCTCGTGAGGCGATCGACGACCTGCTGCTTGCGGGCGACGCTCACCTCGAGGTCGATCGTCGGCGCGTCGACGCCGATGCCGAACGCCTTCGCGCCGCGCACCGCCCGCAGCACCTCCGCGGTCTGCAGCAGTTCCTTGGCCGGGATGCAACCGTGGTGCAGGCAGGTGCCGCCGACCCGCGCCTCCTCGACGAGCGTCACCGACCGACCGGCCGCCGCACCGTAGAGTGCCGCCGCGTACCCGCCGGGACCTCCCCCGAGCACGAGGACGTCGCTGCGCCCGGTCACTGCGCGCCCGCCTGCATGATCTGCACGGCACCCGCGACGAGGATGGCGAGGCCGGTGACGACGGCCAGGATGAGGAGCGTGCGGGTCTTCACCGCCCCATCATCCCCCGCGCCCGGCGCCGCGCGCCCACCCGCGCCACGCACCGGGACGAAGGGGGCGCGCCACTATGCTCATGCCGTCCCCCGGCGCCCTCCGCCGGGCCCGCCGGCGCCGCTGGGCGCCCGGCGGCACACCCCCTTCGAGGAAGCCGAGCTCGGTGAACGAACCCCGGTCCAGCGAACCCGCCACCCCGGCCGAGGCGGGGGTGACCAACGGGTCCGGCGGGGTCGTCGGCACGCTGCGCACCGCACTCCCCGAGGGGACCTTCGCGCTCGGCGGGGGCCTCATCGTCGCCGCGATCACGGCCTACGTGTTCGTCATCGTCGTGCAGAACAAGCTCGGCACCCGCGAGTGGGCCGGGTTCAGTGCGTTCTGGGCCCTCGTCTTCGTCGTCGGCCCGGGCCTCTTCCTGCCGATCGAGCAAGAGGTGAGCCGAGCGATCGCGGCTCGCCGGGCCCAGGGTCTCGGCGGCGGTCCGCTCGTGAGTCGGGCGGCCCGTCTCGCCGGAGGCCTGCTCGCCGTCACCATTGTCGCGATCACCGCGGTCGAGCTCCTCGGCGGCGGGGTCATCAGCGACAACCTCTTCCACGGCGAGCAGGGGCTGGTCTGGGCCCTCGAGTTCGGACTCGTCGGGTTCTTCACGATGCACCTCACCCGCGGGGTGCTCTCCGGGAACGGACGCTTCGGCCCCTACGGCGTGATGATGGCCGCCGAGGGCACGTTCCGGCTCCTCGGCGCGATCGGCCTGGCCGTCGCCGGGGTGGAGATGGCCGGCCTCTACGGCGCCTGCATCGGCGGCGCCTCGTTCATCGCCGTCGCCGTCGCACTCGCCATGGCCCGCCCCCGGACCCTCGTCGCCGACGGACCGCCCGCCCCGTACAGCGAACTGTCCACCGCACTCGCATGGCTGCTCGTCGGCTCGGTCTTCATGCAGCTGCTCGGATACACCCCGCTGCTCGGCGTCAACCTGCTCGAGTCCGGCACCGACAAGGCGGCGGCCGCCGCATTCGCGTCGGCGTTCTTCATCGCCCGGATCCCGGTGCTCCTGTTCCAGGCGGTGCAGGGAACCCTGCTGCCGAAGTTGGCGGGTCTGGCCGGAGCCGGCCGGGCCAAGGACTTCCGCGACGGCCTCCTGCGCCTGCTCGTCGTCGTCGTCGGCATCGCGGTGCTCGGCACGATCGGCGCGCTCGTGCTCGGTCCGTTCGCGGGCAGGATCCTGTTCAAGGACTTCAGCATGTCGGCGTCGAACCTGGCGCTGCTCGCCGCCGGTTCGGGTGCGTTCATCGTCGCCCTCACGATCGCTCAGGCCCTCATCGCGGTGAACGCCTACACGAGGGTGGCGTTCTCGTGGGTCGCCGGCGTCGTCGTGTTCCTCGTCGTGTGCGCCGGGATCGACGACCTGTTCCTGCGCGTGGAACTCGGGTTCCTCGCGGGTGCCGGGGCGTCCTGCGCGCTCATGCTCCTCCAGCTGCGTTCCGCCATGGCGCGCGGCCTGAGCGCCGATCGGCTGCTCGAGGCGTTCGAGCACGAACCGCTCGAACTCTGACGTGGCCGGACCCGCCTCGGGCGTCACACCCCTCACGGTCGCGCTCGACGCGACCCCCCTGCTCGGACCCCGGACCGGGATCGGCGAGGTCGTGGCCGGGATCCTCAGCCCCCTCGCCGCCCGCCCGGACCTGCGGATCCGGGCCTACGCGCTGACACTCCGGGGTCGGCGTGCCCTCGCCGCCGAGCTCCCGCCCGGGGTGGAGCCCGCGACCCGCGCCGTGCCGGCGCGCTGGGTGCGTCGCCGCTGGCACCGCGCCGACCGCCCGCGCATCGAACGCTGGGCGGGCGGGGTCGACGTGGTGCACGCCACGAACTACGTCGCGCCGCCCGCCGACGCCCCGGTCCTCGTCTCGGTCTACGACCTCACCGTGGTGCGTTTCCCCGAGCTCTGCGCACCGGACACGCTCGAGTACCCGGCCCTGCTGCGACGGGCGCTGGCGCGCGGCGCGACCCTGCACGCGCCGAGCACGGCGATCGCCGAGGAACTCGTGGACGCCCTCGGCGCTCCGTCCGACCGGGTCGTGACCGTGCCGCTCGGACTCCCCGAGGTCGGCGGTGGGGCACCCCGACGCGGCCACCGCCTCGCCGGTGCGGACCGCTACGTTCTCGCGCTCGGGACCATCGAACCGCGCAAGAACCTCCCGGCACTCGTCGCCGCGTTCGACGCCATCGCCGACGCACATCCGGAGGTCCACCTCGTGCACGCGGGCGGGGACGGGTGGGACGAGGGCGCGTTCGACCTCGCGGTGACCCGCAGCTCGCACCGGGCGCGCATCCGCCGGCTCGGGTACGTGGACCCTGCGACCCGCGCCGACCTCCTCGCCGGGGCCACCGTGTTCGCCTACCCGTCGCGCTACGAGGGGTTCGGGTTCCCGCCGCTTGAGGCGATGGCGGTCGGCGTGCCGGTGGTCGCCACCGCGGTCGGCTCGCTGCCCGAGGTCCTCGGGGACGCCGCGCACCTCGTCCCCGACGACGACGTCGCCGCGCTGGCCGGCGCGCTGGAGGTGCTGCTGACCGACGAGGCCGGGCGCGCGGCGCGCATCGAGTCGGGTCACGCCCGAGCCGCGCGCTACTCGTGGGCCTCCACCGCCGACGCGCTGGCCACCGTGTACCGGGGACTCGCGCGGTGAGGGTCGCACTTCACGTCGGCCAACTGCGCCAGGCCGTGCCGGGTGGCATCGGCCGGTACACGACCGCCCTGGCCCGCCACCTGCCGGCGGTCGGGATCAACCTGCTCACCTTCGCCGCCGGCCCGGTGACCGAGCCCACCGGCACCTCGTTGCCGGGCCTCACCGATCTCGGCCACCCGTACGACGGCGCGCGCTACGAACTCTGGCACCGCCTGCGCGGCCCGCGCCTGCCCTTCTCCCCCGACGTGGTGCACGCGCCATCGCTCGCGGTCCCACCGC
The DNA here is from genome assembly GCA_046074845.1 of Actinomycetes bacterium. Taxonomy (GTDB): domain Bacteria; phylum Actinomycetota; class Acidimicrobiia; order IMCC26256; family IMCC26256; genus IMCC26256. Next base: position 16,241 of record JBJTOY010000129.1, read on the forward strand.
CGGGCGACGCCGCGCTCGTGGTCACGGTCCACGACCTCGCCTTCGTCGACCACCCGGACAGCTTCACCCGCCGCGGCGTGTCCTTCCACCGGCGCGGGCTCACGATCGCCGAGCGCGAGGCCGACGCGTTCGTGACCGCGTCGGAGTTCGTCCGGCACCAACTCGTCGGCTGGGGCATCGACGGGTCCCGGATCCACATCGCGCCGCACGGGGTGACCCTCAGCCCCACCCTCGACGAGGACGAGGCCCTCGCCCGGGTGGAGGCGCTCGGCGTCCGACCGCCGTACATCCTCCAGGTCGGGACGGTTGAGCCGCGCAAGGGCATCGAGAACCTCGTCGCCGCCCTCCCCCGGGTCCAGCGCGAGATCCCCGGGATCACGCTCGTGCTCGCCGGCCCGGTCGGTTGGGGTCAGGTGGCCGGACTGCGCGAGGCCGGTGTGATCGCGCTCGGCCACGTGGCGGACGCCGCGCTCGAGGGCCTGTACCGCGAGGCCACGCTCGCAACCGTGGCCTCGCGATCGGAGGGCTTCGGACTCCCGGCGCTCGAGGCGATGGCACACGGCACGCCACTCGTCGCGTCGGATGCGACGAGCCTCCCCGAGGTGGTCGCCGACGCCGGCATCCTGGTCCCGCCCGACCACCCGGCGGCCTGGTCGCAGGCCATCATCGAACTC